>CAZYHP010000073.1:0-15347 GCA_964647135.1 uncultured Rhodanobacteraceae bacterium | reverse complement strand
TGCCGCCGCAGCGCTCACGCGCTGCACGTCACCCAACTCCCGTCATTCTCGCGAAGGCGGGAATCCAGCGAACGAGGCCTCTGCGCAGGAACCACTGGATCCCCGCCTACGCGGGGATGCCGAGCGATAGCACTGGATCCTCGCCTGCGCGGGGATGCCGAGCGGAAGCACTGGATCCTCGCCTGCGCGGGGATGACGAGGCCGGCGTGCAAGACGGGTCCCCGCCTTCCCGCAAGAGACGCGCCGGGATACGGCGTATCGGCCCGGGTGCATCTGAATCGATTTCAAGGTGGCATGGACCGCCCCCTTGGCGCGTTCTGCCGCGGGCGGTAGTCTTCGATGCATGAGCAAACCCGCAGAAGTGACCTTCGCGCTGGAGCCGGACGATACCGAACGGCTCGCCAATCTCACCGGTCCGATGGACGCCCACCTGCGCCAGGTGGAACTGCGTCTTGGCGTCGAGATCAACAATCGCGGCAACCTGTTCCAGGTCATCGGCGATGCCGGCGTCGTCAGGATTGCCGAAAGCGTGTTGCGCAGCCTGTATGCGGCCACCGCCAGCGAAACGCTGACGCCGGCGCGACTGAACCTGCATCTTCAGGATTCCGGCGTCGAACAGGTCGCTGCCCAGGAAGCGGACAATATCCAGACCGTCACCATCAAGGTGAAACGCGGCGTCATCAAGGGCCGGGGGCCGAACCAGCAGCGCTACCTTCATGCCATCGCCACCCACGATGTCAATTTCGGCATCGGCCCTGCCGGTACCGGCAAGACCTATCTGGCGGTAGCCAGTGCGGTGGAGGCGCTGGAGAACAACCGCGTACAGCGCCTTATCCTGACGCGTCCTGCCGTCGAGGCCGGTGAGCGTCTCGGCTTCCTGCCTGGCGATCTCAGCCAGAAGATCGATCCCTATCTACGGCCGCTGTTCGATGCGCTGTACGAGATGCTCGGCTTCGAACGCGTCGCCAAGCTGATCGAACGCAGCGTGATCGAGATCGCGCCGCTGGCCTTCATGCGCGGGCGGACGCTCAACGATGCCTTCGTCATCCTCGACGAGGCGCAGAACACGACTGCCGAGCAGATGAAGATGTTCCTGACCCGCATCGGCTACGGCTCGATCGCCGTGGTCACCGGCGACGTCACGCAGGTGGATCTGCCACGCAACCAGACCTCCGGCCTGCGCCAGGCGATCGACATCCTTCGCGACATCGACGGCGTGTCCTTCACCTTCTTCAATGCCAAGGACGTCGTGCGCCATCCGCTGGTGAAGAAAATCGTCACCGCCTACGAGGCGCACGAACGCGGCAGCGGCCTCCCGGCGGAATAGAAAAAAGCGCGCCCAATCTGGCGCGCCCTTCCATCCATCAGCGTCGGCCGGACAGGCTGGCGGCTGCGATCCGTCAGCCGCGCGGCAGATCGCTGTCGATTGTCGTTGTTGCCGGTTCGTCGAGCCTGTCGCCGAGCAGGCGCCGGACGACGACGTAGAACACCGGAATCATCAGCAATCCCAGAAACGTCGCCGCGAGCATGCCACCGATCACGCCGGTACCGATGGCATTGCGCGCATTGGCGCCTGCACCGCTGGAAATGGCCATGGGCAGAACACCCATGATGAAAGCGAACGACGTCATCAGGATCGGCCGCAGGCGCAGGCGCGCGGCCTCGACCACCGCATCGCGCAGCGTCTTGCCCTCGGCGCGCTGCTGCACGGCGAATTCGACGATCAGGATCGCGTTCTTCGCCGACAGGCCGATGATCGTGATCAGGCCGATCTTGAAGTAGATGTCGTTCGGCATGCCACGCATCATCGTCAGCAGGATGGCGCCCAGCATGCCCAGCGGCACGACCAGCAGCACCGCCACCGGGATCGACCAGCTCTCATAGAGCGCGGCAAGACAGAGGAACACGATGAGCACCGACAGCACCATCAGGATGGTCGCCGATTCGCCGGCCAGGATTTCCTGATAGGACATGCCGGTCCAGCTCAGGCCGAAACCGGCCGGCAGCTTCTCGCCAACGATCTCCTCCATGGCCTTCATCGCCTCGCCCGAGCTGCGACCCGGCGCCTGCGAACCGACGATGTTCACTGCCGAATAGCCGTTGTAGCGCGAGCGCTCCGGCGAGGCTGTTGTCCACTGCGCAGAAACCACGTTGCTGAGCGGAACCATTTCGGTGCCGCCAGGCGCGTCCCCCGCCTCCGCGAGCCGTCGCGGCGTGTAGAACTGTCCCAGCGACTCCGGCCCGCTCCGGTAGGCCGCATCGGCCTGCATGGTCACGCGCTTGATGCGGTCCTGGTAAAAGAAGTCGTTGACGTAAACCGGCGCCAGCATCAACTGGATGGCGCTGTAGATATCACTGACCGACAGGCCCATCGCCAGCGCCTGCACGCGGTCCACGGCAAGGCGCAGCTGCGGCGCCTCCTCCAGCGCATTCGGTCGCACCGCCGTCAGCGATGGATGCTGGTTGGCCTGGCCGAGCAGCTGGTTGCGCGCGTCGACCAGTGCCTGGTGGCCCGCACCGGAGCGATCCTGCAGGTACATGTCGAAACCACCGAAACGGCCCAGGCCATTGATGGTCGGCAGGTTGACGGTGAAGATCTGCGCGTCGCGAATGCTTTGAAGGTCGCGGTTGGCGCCCTGGATGAACTCGGCGGCGGTGACGCTGCGCTCATCCCAGGGCTGCAGGCGCACGAAGGCCATGCCGACGTTCTCGCCCTGGCCGACGAAGCTGAAACCACTGATCTGCATCACGCTGTAGAAGCCTTCCTGCTTCTCCAGCACCTTGCGAACATCTTCGAACACCGCGTTCGTGCGCGACAGCGAGGCACCGGGCGGCAGCTGCACGACGACCATGGCATAGCCCTGGTCTTCCTCGGGAACGAAGCTGCTCGGCATGCGCGTGAACATGAATCCGCAGAGGACCATCAGCAGGACCGCCATCATCATCCAGCGGGGTGCATGGCGGACGGCGCTGGCGATGTGGCCGACGTAGGTCCGGCTCATCCAGTCATAGCCGCGATTGAAGGTGCGGAAGACGACGTTCGGGTTGCCGTTGTGCATCGGCTTCAGGAACGTGGCGCACAGCGCCGGCGTGAAGCCCAGTGCGAGGAACGCGGAGAAGCCCATTGCCATGGCAATGGTCACGGCGAACTGCTTGTAGATCTCACCGGCGGCACCGCCCTGCAACGCGCTGGGGATGAACACCGCAGCGAGCACGACGGTGATCGCGACGACGGCACCGGTGATCTGCGTCATCGCCTTGCGCGTCGCCGCCTTGGGTGGCAGCTTCTCGTCGGTCATGATGCGCTCGACGTTCTCGATCACCACGATCGCATCGTCGACGACGATGCCGATGGCGAGCACCATGCCGAACATGGTCAGCTGGTTGATGGTGAAGCCCAGCAGTTGCAGACCCAGGAAGGTGCCCAGCAGTGCCACCGGTATCACCAGCGTCGGGATGATGGTGGCGCGCAGGTTCTGCAGGAAGATCAGCATCACCAGGAACACCAGCACCATCGCCTCGAACAGCGTCTTCACCACTTCCTTGATGGCGACGGACACGAAGGTGCTGCTGTCGTACGGCGTGATCCAGCTGACGCCAGCCGGGAACGAGCCTTCCAGCTCGGCCATGCGTTCGCGAACAGCGTTGGCGACACTCAGGGCGTTGGCACCGGGCAGCAGCTGCACGGCGAAACCAGCGGCGGGCACGCCATTGAAGCGGTTGTCCATGCCGTAGGCGGACGCGCCGAAAGCAACGCGCGCGACATCGCGAAGGCGTACCGTGGTCCCGTCGACGTTCGCGCGCAGGATGATGTTCTCGAATTGCTCAGGCGAATTGAATCGGCCTTCGGCCGACACGGTGGCCGTCAGTCCCTGGCCTTCGGGCGCCGGATCGGCACCCACGGAACCGGCGGCGAACTGCACGTTCTGCGCGCGCACGGCGGCCATCACCTCGCTGGCCGACAGGCCGAAGCCCTGCAAGCGGGTGGGATCCAGCCAGATGTTCATGGCGTACTCACCACCGAACTGCTGCACGCTGCCGACACCGGGCACGCGCGCGATCTGGTCGAGAATGCGCGAAGCGATCAGGTCATTCAGCGCCTGGCGGTCGATGGTCGGGTTGTCGGACAGCAGCGACACCACCATCAGGAAGCCGGCGTTCGCCTTGGCGACGACGACACCCTGCTGGATGACCTCCGAAGGCAGGCGCGGCGTTGCCAGCGCGACCTTGTTCTGGACCTGTACCTGGGCGATATCCGGATCGGTGCCGGTCTGGAAGGTCAGGGTGATGGAGGCGCGGCCGGAAGAGCTCGAAGACGAACTGAAGTAAAGCAGGTTGTCGATACCGGTGAGCTGCTGCTCGATGACCTGGGTGACTGCCTGCTCGGTGGTCTGGGCATTGGCACCGGGATAGGCGGCCGACACCGTGACCTGCGGCGGCGCCACGCTGGGATAGGACTCCACGCCGAGGTTGAGAATCGCCAGCACGCCGCCCAGCGAAACCAGGATGGAGACGACCCAGGCGAAAATGGGCCGATCGATGAAGAACCGTGGCATCCGCTGCTCCTCAGTCGTTGCCGGCGTCGGCGGCGATCTCGTCGCCGTCGTCCGCAGCCGCCGGTGGCGATGCGCTGACGGACCCGGGCTCGAGCACGGCCACCGCCTTCGCGCCTTCAGCGACCTTCTGCAGGCCCGACACGATCACGCGATCACCGGCACTGAGGCCATCGGTGATCAGCGCGTTGCCTTCGCGCTGGGAATCAAGCGCCACCGCGCGACGGGACACGGTGCCATCCGGGCCCAGCACCCACACGTAGGGTCCGACCGCATCGCGCAGCAGCGCCGACTGCGGCACGGCGAAGACGCCGTGGCGCTCACCAAGGCGCACCTTCAAGGTCACGAAGGCCCCTGGCAGCAGGGTCTGGTCGGGATTGGCGATCTGCGCGCGCAGCGACACCGCGCCGGTCGCGGGATCGACCGAGGTGTCGGAGAAATCGACCGTACCCTCGTGCGCATACTCGCTTCCACCGGGCAACACGAGGCGGATCGATGCGCGGCCGGTGCCGGCGAGATCCACCGCCCCCTGTGCCTGCGCGCGACGCAGATCGGCGAGCTCCGAGACGCCCATGGAGAAGTTGACGTAGACCGGATCGATCTGCTCGACCGTGGTCAGCAGCGTCGCGGCATCCTGGCCGACGAGCGCGCCCTCCGTCACCTGCTGCTTGCCGGCACGCCCGGCGATCGGTGCGCGGACGGTGGCGTAGTCGAGGTTGATGCGTGCCGAAGTCACCGCCGCACGGGCCTGCTGGACAGCGGCCGCACCGCTGCGCTCGGCCGCTTCTAGGTTGTCGAGGTCGGCACGGGAAATGTAGTTCTTCGGTGCCAGCCCACGACCGCGTTCAGCGGCGATACGCGCGTTCGTGTACGACGCCTGCGCCTGCGCGAGCGCGGCTTCGGCTGCACCGAGCGCCGCGCGCAGTGGCGCGGGATCGATGCGGAACAGGATGTCGCCTTCCTTGACGTCGCTGCCTTCCTCGTAGACTCGCTCGAGCAGGACGCCTGCGATCCGCGCGCGCACGTCGGCGCTGCGGAAGGCGGAGAGCCGTCCGACCAGCTCGCGTTCAAGCACCTCGGTCCGTGGCTGCATGTCCAGCACACCGACCTGCGGTGGCGGTGGCGCGGCAGGCGGCGGGGGTTCCGAACAGCCCGCCAGGATCGCGGCAGCAAGAAGCGGAGCAAGTCGAAGGGCATTCAATCGCATGGGCGTGGCTGTCTCTGGTTATTGGGTTGTCAGCGGGTCATCAGCGTCCGAACGCGCGCAGGAACGCATCCACGGCATAGGTCGCCCAGTCGGCACGTGCCTGCTCCGTCGTGCGGTGGCCGTCGCCGATGTTGCGACGTTCCACGTCGAGCCCGCGGATCATGCCGAGCAGCATTTCCGCCATCGCCTCGGCATCGCCTTCCACCAGCTGACCCTGGCGGATCGCCGTGTGCAGGCGTGCCGACAGCTGTCGCTGCAGGCCATTGATGGCGACGTCGAAGATCGCCGACGCATCGGCGGTGTAACGACGCGCTTCCGCCAGGATCAGGCGGCGAGCAGCCACCGTGTTGTCGCTGGCGAGGTATTCGATGTGGTCGAGTGCAAACGTCAGGAGCGCCGAGCGCAGGTCATGCTTCTCGGCATCCCAGCGGGCGGCGGTGGCGTCCAGGCGGTCGATCAGCACCCTTCTCACCAGCTCCTGCTTGTTGCCGTAGTTGGTGTAGAGGGTCTGCTTGGAGCAGCCGGCACGGGCGGCGACAGCCTCCATGCTCAGGCGCAACCCCTGTTCAGCAACCAGGCTACGCACCGCTTCGGCGATGCGACGGTGTCTTTCAATGCGGGCGGGACTTTTCATGGACTTTACTATACCGTCCAGTTTATGAACTGGACCAGCATGCAAGCCCTCGACTCGGCCTGTCCCGCCGTCAGCTGGACGCAGGGACCCGCAGCCTGTCCCGGGACCCGGCAGGTGCAACCCCGCCGGATCCCTTCACGATCTTGCCGGCCGCCGACTAGGGACTGGCGGCGGCGCGGCTGGCACCGATATGCCGGTCGAAGAAGGCCAGCAGCTGCGTGTACAGGTCGATGCGGGCACGCTGGGTGTAGAAGCCATGCCCTTCGGCGCGTTCCATCAGCCATTCCGGCTCGTTGCCGGCCCGCTTGAGGGCGGCACGCATGCGGTCGGCATGCGCCGGCGGCACCTGCGTGTCCTGCGCACCATGGATCAGGAAGACGGGCAGCTTCAACTTGTCGGCGTGGTTGACCGGCGAGAATTCCGCAAGATCGGCGCCGCCGAGGACGATGCCCAGGTATTCGCGACCGAACTGCGTGCGGCGGACGTTGCCGTCCTGGAACAGGTGCGGCAGGTCGTAGACGCCGACGTAGCCGGCGGCGCATTTGTACATGTCCGGGTAGCGGGCCGGATTCATCAGTGCGGTATAGCCGCCATAGCTGGCGCCGTAAATGCAGACACGTCCGGCGTCGGCGATCCCTTCGGCGACGGCCCAGCGCACCGCGTCGGCGACGTCATCCTGCATGGTTCCGCCCCACTGCCGGTAACCGGAGGTCTCGTAGTGTCGGCCGTAACCGCCGGAACCGCGGAAGTTCAAGCGCAGCACGGCGTAACCACGACTGGCCAGCAGCTGCGACTCCTCGTCGAACATCCAGTAGTCGCGGGCCTGGTGCGGGCCACCGTGCGGCACCACGATCATCGGCAGATCGCGGGCGTCCCGACCGGGCGGCAACACGAGGTAGCCATGCAGGTCCAGGCCATCGCGTGCCTTGACGGTGATCGGCCGGCTGACGGCCATCTTTTCAGGATCGATCCACTCACGCATTCCGCCGATATAGCTGGCACGCATGGTCGCCAGTTCGAACAGGTAGAACTCGCCCGGATTGCGGTCACTGACGACATGCACCAGCGCAAGGGATCCGTCGCGGGTAAAACTGGTGGGATAGGCGAACTGGTCCGGAAAGGCGTTGGCCAGCGCACGCGTCAGCCGCGATTCGCGTCGCTCCGGATCGAAATAATGAATCGCGGGCCGGTCCGGGTGGCTGACGACCGCATAGGGCGAGCGGTAGTCGATGCCGAACAGCAGGTGCGCCGGATCGGCGACGCCGGCATCGGTGACCTTGGTCTGCGTGTTCTCTTCGATGTCCCAGCGATAGAGCGCGTCGGCGCCGCGCGACTGCGAGCGTGCGACCAGGACATGGCGATCGTCGTCCTCGAAACCCAGCACCTGCAGCTTGTAGCCGGCCTGCGATTCATCGTGGACGAGTTCCCAGTCGCCACCGGACGCGGCACGTCGATGGATCAGCTGCGTATGGTCGCTTTTCACGCCCACCGAGAGGCGGACGTTCCCCTTGCGGTCGACCTCGAAACCGGCCAGCGGAATCGGCGCACGTGCCACGCGGGTCGTGGCACCGGTGTTGACGTTCATGCGCCGGGCCTCGCTCACGGCGGATTCCGAGCCCCAGGGATCGACCTGGACCAGCACCATGTTCTTGTCGTCAGGCAGGACATGCAGCAGCGTGGCACTGGCCTGTTCGACGTCCGGGCGTCGGATGTTGCTGCCGGTGGACGGCGCGCCTTCCTGGCGATATCCGAACAGCACACGCGCGCCCTTGCCATCGGCGCCGACACCGTACAACTCGCCGGTGAGGACGGGCTTCGCCAGCGCACCCTCGCGCTTCGACGGCGTCACCACGAGGCGCTCGTCGTTGACCCAGACGAAGTCCGCGATGTGCTCCTGGCCACGCATCTGCATGACGCCGACCGGCTTCATGCCGTCGCGCTCAAGTACGACCAGGATGGTCTTGTCGTCGCCCTGCGGCACGGTCGCCGCGTAGTAGCGCCCATCCGGCGAGATCTTCATGCCGGTGAAGGTTTCCCGCTTGAGAAACTGCTCCAGCGCCAGCGGTTCTGCGGTCAGGGGCGAAGGCAGGAATGCGAGGATTGCGGCAAGCCACAGAACGAGTCGCGTCATGGTTGGTATCCGATGCTACGAAAAAAGAATACCAATCATAGCCCATGCCGGTGCCTTGCCTGCGTCTGGACCGGACAGTCCAGTACGCCTTCGATCTCATTGCCGCCCGTAGACATCCTCGAGGCGGACGATGTCGTCCTCACCGAAATAATCGCCACACTGCACTTCGATCAGGGCGATGTCCTGGTCGGTGGGGTTTTCCAGCCTATGCAGCGTATCGATCGGGATATAGGTGGACTGGTTGCGTTCGAGCAGGAATTCCTCGTCACCGACGCGGACCTTCGCGGTGCCCTGCACCACCGTCCAGTGCTCGCTGCGACGGAAGTGCTTCTGCAGCGACAGCACCTGGCCCGGCTTGACGACCAGACGCTTGACCTTGCAGTCCGGCGCGTCCTCGAGCACGGTGAAGCTGCCCCAGGGCCGGTGCACGGTCTGGTGGAAATTGGCCGCCTCGTGGCGGTCGCCACGCAGCTGTTCGACCACCTTCTTGACGTCCTGCGTGCGCTCGGCATCGGACACCAGCACGGCATCGCCGGTGTCGACGACGACAATATCGCGGACGCCGACCACCGCGACCAGGCGCTTGTCGGCTTGCACGTAACAATCCTGCGCGTCGACCAGAACGGCATTGCCGCGCACGCGATTGCCGGATTCGTCCGCGGCTTCCAGGCCGCTGATCGCCTTCCAGGAACCGATGTCGCTCCAGTCGAAATCCACTGGCACGACGGCGCGACGCGCCGCCTTTTCCATGATCGCGTAGTCGATGGAAATGTCCGGCAAGGCGGCGAACAGGTCGGCCGACAGTTCCACCACGGAAGCTTCGGCGCTGCCCGCCAGGCAGGCACGCACGGCGGTCAGCAGCTCAGGTGCCACTTCGCCGGCGGCGCCGATCAGCGCCGCGGCACTGAAGCAGAACATGCCGGAGTTCCAGTCGTAGTCGCCGCTGTCGAGGTACGCCTGCGCAGTCGCCAGATCCGGCTTTTCCACAAACGCCTCGACCTCGAATCCATCCTCGCCGATCGATGCACCGCGGCGTATGTAGCCATAGCCGGTTTCCGGATGCAGCGGACGGATGCCGAAGGTGACCAGGTATCCCGCGGCGGCAAGACGCCGCGCGCGTACCACGGCGTCGGCGAAGCCTTCGAGATCGCGGATCAGGTGATCCGCGGGAAGCACCAGCATCTGGCAGTCGGCGCCGTAGCGCTCGGCCAGCATGACCGCCGCGGCAATCAGCGCCGGCGCCGTATTGCGCCCGACCGGCTCCAGCAGGAACGGCAGTTCTCGCCCCGCTGCGCCTGCCTGCGCCGCGTAGGCATCACGGGTCAGGAAGTAGTAGTCACGGCCCGTGACGGTCAGCACCGGCGACGTGGATTCGGCGACAGCCAGCGCGCGCTGCAACGTCTTGCCGAGCAACGTGCCGCCATCGGCCAGCGTCATGAAGGGTTTCGGATAGGCGCGACGGGAGACCGGCCACAGGCGGGTGCCGGCGCCGCCGGACAAGATCACGGGAATGAGCATGGACATCCTGTTCAATCGGTTCGGCAGTCCGGCGTCGGCCCGGTGTCGGGACAGACCGGCACGACGCGTCAGGCGCGGGCCGCGAGTTCGGCGATGACCCGGTCCAGACCGTCGCGCCAGTCCGGCAAGTGTAGCCCGAAGCTTTCACGCAACCGGCTGCCGTCGAGCACCGAATAGGCCGGCCGCTCCGCCTTGGCGGGATAGGCATCGCTGGTGATTGCATGTACGACGGGCGCCGCTGGCAGGAGGCCGGCCTTGACGGCGCGCGTGAAGATCGCTTCGGCGAAGCCATGCCAGCTGCATTGGCCGTCGCTGGCCAGATGGAAGACACCGGTGAGCTACTGGCGCGCCGATGCATCGGCCACCAGCCAGCGACCCAGCGCCTGCGCCGTCACCGCGGCAATCAAGGCCGCCGGCGTCGGCGCACCGATCTGGTCGTCGACCACGGACAGCTCGCGGCGTTCGCGTCCCACACGCAGCATCGTGCGCAGGAAATTGCCGCCGCGCGCGCCGTACACCCAGGCCGTACGGAAGATCATGTGCGCCGCGCCGCTCTCCGCCAGCGCGCGCTCGCCGGCCAGCTTGCTCTCGCCGTAGGCCGAACGCGGACCGGTGATGTCGTCTTCGCGATAGGGCCGGACGCCATCGCCTGGGAACACATAGTCGGTGGAGTAGTGGACGACCAGTGCACCGAGTTGTGCCGCGGCTTCGCCGATTTCGGCCAGCGCCAGACCATTCACGCGCAAGGCGACATCCGGCTCATCCTCGGCGCGATCGACGGCGGTATACGCGGCGGCGTTGACGATGACGTCGGGCCGCAGCGTTTCGATCAAGGCTGCCGCGGAACCGGGCGTAGCCAGATCGGCGCGTTCGCAGGCGATGCCGCCAGGCAACTGGCCGTTTCGTGTCGCCACGCGGATCGCACCGAGCGGCGGCAGATGACTGAGCAGTTCGAAACCGACCTGGCCGTTCCCACCCAGCACCAGCACCTTGGCTGTCATGGCATCACCTGTTGATTGTGCGGACACGCGATGGCCGTCATCAGCCACCACTGCGGATTCAGATGCAGCAGGACTCGCCCGGCTGCAGGTACGTCGGCAGTCGATCCGGATCGATCTGCGACAGCAGCGGCGCCACCGCATCCTTGGCCGACAGCGTCGGCTCCGCCAGCGGCCAGTCGATGCCGAGTTGCGCATCATTCCAGCGCACGCCGGCATCCGCTTCCGGCACGTAGACATCGGTGCAGTGGTAGCAGAACACGGCGTTGTCGCTGGTCACCGCGAAACCGTGCGCGAAGCCCTCCGGCACCCAGAACAGGCGCTTGTTCTGCGCCGACAGCACGCAGGCCGTCCAGCGACCGAAGGTCGGCGAACCGCGACGGATGTCGACCGCGACGTCGTAGACCTCGCCTTCCAGCACCTGCACGAGCTTGCCCTGCGGTCGTGGCCACTGGTAGTGCAGACCACGCAGCACGCCACGCGCCGAGCGCGAGACATTGCTCTGGGCGATGCGGATGTCGATGCCCTGTTCGGCGAAGCGCTGCGCGTGGAAACTCTCGAAAAAGAAGCCGCGGTCGTCTCCAAACACCTTCGGCTCGATGATCACCACGCCGGGCAGATCGGTCTCGATGAAGTTCAAGGACGCTGCTCCTGCTCGATCATCTGCAACAGATACTTGCCGTAGCCGTTCTTGGCCAGGGGCTGTGCCAGGCGACGCACCTGTTCGGCATCGATCCAGCCCTGCACGAAGGCGATCTCTTCCGGGCAGGAAATCTTCAGGCCCTGGCGTTCTTCCAGGGTCTGGATGAACTGTCCGGCCTGTTGCAGGGATTCGTGGGTGCCGGTGTCCAGCCAGGCATATCCGCGGCCGAGGCGCTCGCAGGTCAGCGCGCCGGCATCCAGATAGCAGCGGTTGAGGTCGGTGATTTCCAGTTCGCCACGCGGTGACGGCTTGAGGTCGCGCGCGTAGTCGCTGGCGCGGCCGTCGTAGAAGTACAGGCCGGTGACGGCGTAATTGGACTTCGGCTTCGCCGGCTTTTCCTCGAGGCTGAGCACGCGGCCCGAAGCATCGAACTCCGCGACGCCGTAGCGGTCCGGATCGCTGACCCAGTAGCCGAAAACGGTCGCGCCGGCAGGGCGCGCGGCGGCCGACTTCAGCACCTCGACCAGGCCATGGCCGTGGAAGATGTTGTCACCGAGGATCAGGCAGGACGGCTGGCCGGCGACGAAGTCGCGGCCGATCAGGTAGGCCTGTGCCAGGCCATCGGGCGAAGGCTGCACCGCGTACTCGATGTTCATGCCCCATTGCGAACCATCGCCCAGCAGCGCCTTGAACAGGGGCTGCTCGTGCGGCGTGTTGATGATGAGGACGTCGCGGATACCCGCCAGCATCAGCGTGCTCAGCGGGTAGTAGATCATCGGCTTGTCGTAGACCGGCAACAGCTGCTTGCTGATCACCTGGGTCAACGGATACAGCCGTGTGCCGGAACCACCGGCGAGGATGATGCCCTTCTTGACGCTCACTGCCTTCCCCTGTCGTACCCGGAGCGCGGTCCGCGCCGGGCGTTCTGTCATCAGGCGGCGACGCCGAGGCGCTCGCCGCGATAGCTGCCATCGAGGACGCGCTGGCACCACGCCTGGTTGCCCAGGTACCAGTCCACCGTCTGTGCGATGCCGCTCTCGAAGGTATGCGTCGGGCGCCAGCCCAGCTCGCCCTGCAGCTTCGTCGAATCGATGGCGTAGCGGCGGTCGTGGCCGGGGCGGTCGCCGACGAAGGTGATCTGGTCCGCGTAGGGCCGGCCATCCTCGCGCGGGCGGCGTTCGTCGAGCAGCGCGCACAGCGTGCGCACGACGACGATGTTCTCGCGCTCCGCATCGCCACCGACGTTGTAGACCTCGCCCGGCCGGCCCTTTTCGAGCACGGTGCGGATCGCCGCACAGTGGTCCCCGACATAGAGCCAGTCGCGGACATTGCGGCCGTCGCCATACACCGGCAGGGCATCGCCGGCCAGCGCCTTCTGGATGATCAGCGGAATGAGTTTTTCCGGAAACTGGAACGGCCCGTAGTTGTTCGAGCAGTTCGTGGTCAGCACCGGCAGGCCGTAAGTGTGGTGGAAGGCGCGAACGAGGTGGTCGCTGGCGGCCTTCGATGCCGAGTACGGCGAATTCGGCGCATACGGCGTGGTTTCGGTGAACCTGCCGGTCTCTCCCAGCGAACCGTAGACCTCGTCGGTGGAGACGTGCAGGAAGCGGAAGCCGTCGCGCGCCGCGCCATCCAGCGATTTCCAGTAGTCACGCGCCGACTCCAGCAGGCCCAGCGTGCCGACGACGTTGGTGTCGATGAAGGCCGCCGGACCGTCGATCGAGCGGTCGACATGGCTTTCGGCCGCGAAATTGATGATGGCGTCGGGACGGTATTCCGCCAGGAGCCGGTCGACCAGGGCGCGGTCGCCGATCCCGCCGCGCACGAACACGTGGTCGTCGCGACCGGCCAGTGGCGACAGCGTGTCCAGGTTGCCGGCATAGGTCAGCGCATCGAGATTGACGATGCGCACACCTGCATCGCCCTGCAACAGCCCGAGTACGAAGTTGCCGCCGATGAATCCGGCGCCGCCGGTCACCATCCAGGTCCGCATCAGTGAACTCCAAGAGTCAGGCCGGCCGCAGCGACCGGCAACCGTCCAATCATAGCCCAAGGCCGTCCAGCCTCGCTGGATCGGCCCGGCATTTCCTTTGCCTTCAACGGGATGCAGCGCGACGCAAACCCGGGATGCAGCGCGCAGGTCGGCGCATGACGACCGACCTGCGCCCGGCTTGACGGTTCAGCGCATCGGCTGCCAGCGCAGCGCCAGCATCCAGTTGAAGCCCGGCTGCTGGTACCACTCGACGGTTTCGTAGCGGCGATTGAAGAGGTTGTTGGCGCTCAGGCGCAGGCTCCAGTCGGGCGTCATCCACCAGGCGACGCGCAGGTCGGTGGTGGCGAAGCCACCCAACCGGCGCGTGTTGGCGACGTTGTCGTAACGCTCAGCCGACGCCGCGACCGTGGCACCGACATGGATGTCGCCGAAGCGGCGATCGATATCCAGCCGCCCACTGTGCTGCGGGCGGCGCGGCAGGAAGTTGTCCTGCGCCAAGCCGCCGCTGTCGTTGCGGGGATCAAGCCAGTTCGCGCTGGCGCGCAGATCCCAGCCGGCCACCGACGTATCCGCCGCCAGCTCGACACCCTGGATGCGTGCGCGATCGATGTTGTTGGGAATGAACAGATTGCCGTCGTAGACGATCAGGTCCTCGATGCGCGAATCGAAGGCATTGAACGACCAGCCACCCCAGCGATGCCGCCCACGCAGACCTATTTCCCGGCTGCGCGACGACTCCGGCACCAGATCCGGGTTGCCAAAACCTGGGTAATACAGGTCGTTGAAGGCCGGCGCCTTGAACGCGCTGCCCCAGGCCGCACTCAGCCGCAACGCGTCGGTGAAATCCCAACCCCAGGCGACCGTGCCCGTGGTCTTGCCGCCGAACTGCTGGTCGTCGTCGTGGCGGGCGCTGAGCTGGATGCGGTGTGCGCCCAGCGACTGCTGCCACTGGCCAAAAACGCCGAGGTTGTCACGCTCATCGATGTCGTAGGGCGTGCTGCTTTCCACCTGGTCGTTGCGCCAGTCGGCACCCACACTCAGACGACCCTGGCCGATGGCGAAATCGCCCTGCGCCGCGGCCTGGTCGCGGCGCGTGTTGAACGTGGTCATCCACACGCCATCGAGGAAGTCGTCGGCCTCGTCCCTGCCCTGTCCGGCGCTGAAGGTCCAGGCCAGCGGACCGCCGGTGCCGTAACGCAGCGTGGCGCCGATGGCCTGCTGCACAATATCGGCTTCGTTGGTGAACGTGCCGTCGTAGTCGTTGCGCCCGTCCACACGCAGGACAGTCGCCTCCGCTTCCCAGGCATCGCCCAGCCGGACACCGCCCCGCACTGATACCGTGCGGTTGCGGTAGCCATCGTGATCCGGCTCCCACGTGTAGCAACCGGCAAACGTTTCCGCATCACCGCTGCAGGCATTGAGGCCGTCGGTTGCCTCGTGGCTGACGCGCAGCGCATACCAGCCCGCATCACCGCGACCGCCGACCGCGGCATCGGCCTTGTAGCTGTCATGGCTGCCGTAACCCAGGCCGAATTCGGGCGAGAACGGCGCATCCGGCCGCCGCGTGAAGACCTGGATCACGCCGCCGACAACGTCGGCACCGTAAAGGCTGGACACCGGCCCGCGAACGATTTCGACCCGCTCGACGTGTTCCAGCGGAATGTCCTGGA
>CAZYHP010000072.1:0-15652 GCA_964647135.1 uncultured Rhodanobacteraceae bacterium | reverse complement strand
GACCTTGTTGGCCTTGAACAGCTGCGCGATGCCGCCGGTGAACTGCTTGACGATCCTGTCCTTGCGGCCAACCATCGTGCCGACGTCGATGCCCGGCTTCTGCGCGCTGATGCCGTGGTCCTTGAAGCCGTGCAACAGATTGTGGAACTGCTTCGACGAATCCAGCAGCGCCTTCGACGGAATGCAGCCGACGTTGAGGCAGGTGCCGCCGAGGGCGGGCTTTCCGTCCTTGCCGATGAAGTTGTCGATGCAGGCGGTCTTCAGGCCGAGCTGGGCGGCGCGGATGGCGGCGACATAGCCGGCCGGACCGGCTCCGATGACAACGACGTCGAAATGTTGACTCATGGTGGCTTCCAGGCAATGACGGGGATTCAGCGCGGCGGTATCCGGGCCGCTTCAGCCACGGCCGCCGGTCCGCAGGGCCCGAGCGCCTGGGAACCCGGACGGGAAGGGCGCGGTGGGCCTTCCGGCTGCAGGTTCGCCTCGGCACGAGGCTGCGATCCCGGCGGCCTCGCGACGGGCCGGTGGCAAGACCGGACCCGGCGCGTGGCGCTGTCGCGTATTGTCCCACACCCGGCTGTGGCTTGAGTCCTCGCAAGGGCGACGGCGTGCCGACGCGATCGGTCCGGATGACCCGATCATCCGGCGCGGCAGGCTGACTTGACAGGCACTTGCGCGCCATCGCGGGCGGCGTATTCTCGCCTTGCATCCTGGGCGCAGGTGCGCGCGGGATGCGGTGTCCCATCACCGTCACAGGAGGTCAATCATGCGTACGATCGCGGTTCTGATTGCCACACTGATGCTCTCGGCGTGTACCGGCATGTCGACCCGGTCCGCCAGGGCGCCCCTGCCACCCAGCGAATACGAAATCGATTACGCCCGTATCGCCACGGTGGAACGCCAGGCCCGGATGAACTGGGGCCAGGTGGTCTGGGTGAGCCTGCCGCACAAGCGTGTGGAAACGCCAAAGCCCGAACAGTACTGAGACTGTCACGTCCCGCCTTGTGGGCGGGCACGGCCCGGATGCGGGCATGCCATCCCTGCGGATGGTTCCTCGCCCGGGCCGAAATCAGGGCTTGCGCAACAACACCAGCGTGGCGCCCGTGCCGCCATCCTGCGGTCGCGACGACGCATAGGCCAGCACATGACCGTGCTGCCGCAGCAGGGCGTCGACCAATGCCTTGAGGACGGGACCCTCCGGCGAGCGCAGGCCCTTGCCGTGAATGATGCGCACGCAGCGGTGGCCCAGCTCCGCGGCCTCGGCCAGGAATTCCCGCAGCACGCGCCGCGCGTCACGCTGCCGGAGGTGATGCAGGTCGATCTCGTCCTGGACCGCGAAGGTACCGCTCTTCAGGCGGCGCAGCAGGCGGGGATCGTGACCCTCACGCAGATACGAAAGGACCTCGCCGACCTCGCTGGCCAGCGGGCCCGTCGGTTCGTCCAGCAGCTCATCGAGGACGCGGGCTTCGTCGGCGAGGAACTGGCGCGGCTCCGGTGAAGGCGGTTTCGCGCGCTGGTCGCTGCGCGCGTCCACCGGTCGCAGCGGCCTGATATCGCCGACCGCCTGGCGGAACAGTTCAACTTCGTCAGGCGACGCCGGGGCGACCGGTGCGGGGTCGCCACGGCGGTTGCGTGTTCGGTTGCCGTTTCGCTGGTCGCGCATGGTGCTTGCTATAGTTGTGCTCCTGTTGTGTTCGCGCAAGCCCATGCACGTATTGATCAGCAACGACGATGGCGTCGATGCGCCCGGCATCCGCGTCCTGGCGGAAACGCTCGGCCGCCTGGGCCGGGTGACGATCTTCGCACCGGACCGCGACCGCTCCGGCGCCAGCAATTCGCTGACGCTGGACCAGCCGATCCGGGTGACCGAGATCGAGCCGGGCGTCCATCGCGTTGCCGGCACCCCGACCGATTGCGTGCATCTGGCCCTGTGCGGGTTGCTCGACGACGATCCGGACCTGGTCGTGTCCGGCATCAACAACGCCGCCAACCTCGGCGACGATGTCATCTATTCCGGCACCGTCGCGGCGGCGATGGAAGGCCGCTATCTCGGCCTGCCGGCGATCGCCGTGTCGCTGTGCAGCCGCGACCATCAACCCGAACATTTCACCAGCGCCGCGCGGGCGGTCATGCAGCTGATGGAACGCCTGCTCGTCGATCCGCTTCCGGCCGATACCATCCTCAACGTCAACGTGCCCGACCTGCCCTGGGAAGAAATCCGCGGCTTCGAGGTGACGCGACTGGGCCATCGCCATCGTGCCGAGCCCAGCGTCGAGCAGTTCGATCCGCGTGGCCGCCGCGTCTACTGGATCGGCCCCGCCGGCCCGGAGCAGGACGCCGGTCCGGGCACCGATTTCGACGCCGTGCGTCGCGGCTACGTGTCGGTGACACCGATCCACGTCGATCTCACGCGTTACCAGGCGATGGAGAAGGTCGCCAGCTGGGTCGGCCGTATGGGCCACGCCGAGGCAAGGGTCCAGGCATGAGCCTGAGCCTGCGCCCACGCCTGGACGACCATGGCCTTGGCCTGACCGGGCAACGTGCGCGGGACCGCCTGATCCAGCGCCTGCAGGCCGAAGGCATCCGCGACCCGCGCGTGCTGGACGTGATGCGGACGGTGCCGCGGCATCTGTTCGTCGACGAGGCCATCGCCGGGCGCGCGTACGAGGACAACGCCCTGCCGATCGGCAGCGGCCAGACCATTTCGCAGCCCTACATCGTCGCGCGGATGACCGAATCGCTGATCGAGTCCGGTATGCCGGCGCGCGTGCTGGAGATCGGCACCGGATCGGGTTACCAGGCGGCGGTGCTGGCAGCACTGGGCATCGAGGTATTCACCATCGAACGCATGGAACCGCTGTTGCGGCAGGCGCGCCGCCGCTTCCGCCAGCTCGGCCTCGATGGCGTGCGCAGCCGCCACGACGATGGGCGCCTGGGCTGGCCCGATGCGGCGCCGTTCCCGGCCATCATGGTGACCGCTGCGGCGGCGCGCGTCGAACCCGCCTGGCTGGAGCAACTGGCCGAAGGCGGCATTCTGCTGGCGCCGGTCGGCGAGGCCGGCGGCGTGCAGCGTCTCCGGCGCATCCAGCGTGTCCAGGACGAGCTGGTCGATACCGACCTGGGCGCGGTGAGTTTCGTGCCGGTATTGCCGGGCGTCGTGTGATGGTCATGCGGCGCCTGTCATTCTTCGCCGCGGTACTGCTGCTGCCCGGCTGCATCGTCACCCACACCGAAGTCGTGCGCGTGCGCCATGCCGGTGATGTCGCGCCTGCGGCGGGGGCGACGGGTCCTGCGGCAGCCGCGGGCGGCAGCCATGTCGTCAGTCGTGGCGACACGCTGTACAGCATCGCTTTCCGTGCCGGCATGGACTGGCGGGATGTCGCCGCGATCAATCGTCTGGCACCGCCTTACACGATCTATCCCGGCCAGCGCCTGCAGCTGTCGCGGGTGGACGCCGCTGCGCAGGCCCCGCCGGCAACGCCGCTGCAACCGGGTGCGGTGGAAACGCGACCGCTCGGCGACACCTCCGCGCCGCCTTCCGCGCGTCCACCGGCAGCGACATCGGGCATTCAGCCTGCACCGCCAGCGGCTTCCGCGCCGGTGGCTGCGCCCGCGCCCGTGACGACCTCGCCGGTCACGACGGCGCCCGTCGCCGCCACGCGACCGCCGGCTGCCCAGCCATCGCCGCCACCGGCACCTTCGACACCGGCGGCCGCGACGCCGCCGCCAGCCACGCCAGCGGCCAACGCCGCGACCCACAATGCCGGCGGCGTGCGCTGGCGCTGGCCGACGCAGGGCGAACTCATCCAGCGTTTCACCGGCAATGACCTCACGCGGCCCGGCATCGCCATCGCCGGGCAGAGCGGCCAGGCCGTCGTCGCCGCCGCCGATGGCGAGGTGGTGTACTCCGGCTCCGGCCTGCGCGGCTATGGCGAACTGATCATCATCAAGCATTCGCCGGAATTTCTCAGTGCCTACGGGCACAACCGCAAGCGCCTGGTGAACGAAGGACAGGCGGTGCGCGCCGGACAGCCGATCGCCGAGCTGGGCCGCACCGGCACCGATCGCGACAAGCTGCATTTCGAGATCCGTCGTGGCGGTCGCCCCGTCGATCCGCTGCAGTTCCTGCCGCGCCCGTGAGGTGACAACGGCCTGGACGCGGCTGGACTGGCCGGATGGCGATTTCCGGCTTGCGCCGGCCTTCTGGTCGGCGGCCGAGGCCGACGAACTGCTGGTCGCGCTCGATGCGCTGCCGGACTGGCGCCAGCACAGTGTGCGACTGTTTGGACGCGAGGTGCCTTCACCGCGACTGTCTGCCTGGTATGGCGATCCGGGCGCCGGTTATCGCTATTCCGGGCATCATCATGTGCCGCTGCCCTGGCCACCGCTGTTGCATGATCTGCGTGAACGCGTGGGCGAGGCGAGCGGACAACGGTTCAATGCCGTGCTTGGCAACCGCTACCGTGATGGCGGCGATGCGATGGGCTGGCACAGCGACGACGAACCGGAACTGGGCACGCGACCAGTGATCGCATCGGCCTCGTTTGGGGCTTCCCGGCGATTCCTGCTGCGCCATCGCGGCAGCGGCCGGCGCGAGGCGCTCGAGCTCGGCCACGGCTCGCTGCTGCTGATGGCCGGCGACAGCCAGCGTTGCTGGCAGCACGCCGTGCCGCGTACGCGCCGGCCGTGCGGACTGCGCATCAACCTCACCTTTCGACTGATCCAGACGCCATGACTACGCCATGACCACGCCGGACCACTCGCCACTCGGCCGCGATACCGCTTATCCACGCCACTACGATGCCAGTCTGCTGTTTCCGATCGCGCGTTCGGTGCAGCGCGAAGCACTGGGTTTCACCGATCGCCTGCCATTCCATGGCGAAGACGTCTGGACCGCCTACGAGCTGTCCTGGCTCGATGCCCGCGGGCGCCCGCAGGTCGCCATCGCGACCTTCCGCCTGCCGGCCGATTCACCGCACATCATCGAATCGAAATCGCTGAAGCTGTATCTCAACGGATTCGCGTTCGAACCGTTCGCGACCGTTGACGAGCTGCGTGCGGTCATCGCACGCGATCTGTCCGCCGCCAGTGGCGCCACGGTCGGGGTGGAGATCGACGCCGGGGCGGCGATGTCGCAGCGGACGGCCTTCGCGGAACTGGAAGGCGAGTGCATCGACGGCCTCGACATCCGTCTCGATGCGGTACCGGATATCGACACCTCTGCCCTGTCCGCCACGGCGACGGACGCCGCGAGCGAGGACGTGCTGGTCAGCCGGCTGTTCCGTTCCAACTGCCCGGTGACCGGCCAGCCGGACTGGGCCGACGTGCAGCTGCGCATCCGTGGTGCCGCCGTCGATCGTGCCGGGCTGCTGCGTTACCTGGTCTCGTTCCGGCAACACCAGGGTTTCCACGAACACTGCGTCGAGCGCATCTTCACCGACGTGCTGCAGCGTGGCCAGCCGGCGGCGCTGACGGTGTACGCGCGGTTCACGCGACGCGGCGGCCTGGACATCAACCCCTGGCGCAGCAACGACCCCGCCTTCATCGCACCGGCCAATATCCGCACGCCACGGCAGTAGGGCATGCCGGCGCGCATGGGGCGCCGGCTCGCTTGATCTCGCGCAGGCCCGACGAGGGTGGATGGCTGCCGGTCGCGCCGCGGCGCAGGCGCAAGTACGCCCCCGGATCAGCACGCACACAGCGCGTGCCCGAAGCCCGGTGTCGCCAGGGCCGGACGGCTGCGCGAGGGCATGATCCTGCGGATCCCGGCATGGGCAAGATCACAGGTCGAGTCCCGACGCGGCGGCGCCGGGACGGGCCGGGATCACCGCGCAGAGAAGGTGACCCGGAATCCGGTATCGACGGGTCCAGGCCGCTGCGCACGTGAACCGTCCCTTGTATGCGCGATGAGCGGGCCCGGAAGTCCGGGTGGCATCGCATCGCGCCGCCGCCTCGTTACCGCTGGCGTTGTTCGTCGTGCCGTTCCAGGGCGGCCTGGCCTTCGCGCAGGGTCCAGTCGACCAGCTCGCCGGTGACTTCGGCCGTGGCCGATTCCAGGGCCGCAATCGCCGCACGCGCGCTGCTGTCGCTGACCGCGACGCGCGCGCTGAAGGAGCGTTGCGCGATGGCCACGCGATCGCCGGACGACGACAGCCGCGCGCGCAGCGAGACCACTGCTTCGGGCTGTCCGCCGGCGTGCTCGATCTGGAAGGCCACCAGGTCGCTGGCCAGCACCCTGTCCGTTCGCATGGCGCCGGGATGGCGAACGATGCCGGCCAGGCGGCCGTCGCCTTCGAAGGCGCGCAGCCAGACCTCCTGCAACAGCACCGGGGTGCGTTCGTTCCAGCGTACGCCAGCGAAAGCCAGGCGTTCGTTGGCATCGGGTGCGACGACGAGGCGATCGGTATCGAGCAGGCCGAGCGCATGCGGCTCGTCGATGGCAAGCACCCAGTCCGCCTCCGTCGGTTCCGTTGACGCCGTTTCCGACGACACCGTTTCCGACGCCGGCGCCGGATTGAGCGTGAAGACGACGTACTCGCTGCGCGGACCGGTCAGCGCCGAACAGGCGCCGAGCAGCGCGCAGCATCCCAGGGCGAGGAGGTGGCGGATCATTTCGGCGAATACTCCCGTGGCCGGTCGCGCCCGAGCAGGTAGCCGGACGGGTTGTCGCGCAGGTCGCGCGTGATCGCCTGCAATCCGACCAGCACTTCGCGCAGTTCCACCATCACCTGCGTCATTTCGCCGAGGCCTTCCTGGGCGAAGCGGTCGATCGCGCCGCGATTGCCCTGCAGCAGGTCTTCCAGTTCCTGCGCCGCATTGCTGATGGAAGCCAGCGCATCGCGCGCCTCCGAGTCGATCAGGCCACGCGCGTCGGCGATGGTCCCTTGCAGCGTCTGCACGGTCTCGCGCACCTCGGCGAGCGTCTGCGCCAGTTCGGTGGCCGAGCGCGCACCGTCGCGCAGCAGCACGCCGATGGCGTCGCCTTCGGCAGCGACCGCGCTGGTGAAGCGGTTGAGGCCTTCGATGGCGCTGGACAGCCGCTCTGCATTCTCGTCGCTGAGGATCGTCGAGACCCGCTGCAGCACTTCGTTCACCGTCACCACGATGTCGGCGCCGGATTCGAACAGCTTGGCGAGGTCCGATGCCTGCGCCCGGATGACGGCAAACTGGCGGCCCGGGCGCGGCTTCAGCCGGTCCGCCTCGACCGTGCCGCCGCTGAGCTGGATGAAGGCGACGCCGGTGACGCCGAGATAGCCCAGCTTGGCCTGGGTATCCGTCTTGATCGGACTGCCGCCGCGCACGCGGATGTGGGCGATGACCCGGCCCGGATTCACGCGGCTCAGGCGCAGGCTCTGCACTTCGCCGATCTGGATGCCGTTGTACTGCACCGGGCTGCCCTTGGCCAGGCCGGTCACGGCTTCCTGGAAATACACCTCGTAGTAATCGAACTCGCGATCCAGGCTGTGCTTCCCGAGCCAGAGCACGGCGAGCAGGGCCAGCGCGGCAATGCCGAGCACGAAGGCGCCGATCAGGACATAGTGGCCGCGGGTTTCCATAGGCTGGACACTCTAGCAGGGCACCGGCTGCGACCGGCATCGTGCCGCGCTTCCGCACAGTTTGTCCACAGGCTGGCCACAGGTTTGTTGAATGGCTTGAGACGGCCCGGGCGTATATCGTGGGCGACCTGATTGCCGCGCCCGACCATGCCCAGCTCGCTGTCCTACTACGCCGATCGCCCCGCGTCCGACAATGTCGAGTCGCTGCGCGTCCCGCCCCATTCCATCGAAGCCGAGCAGGCCGTGCTCGGCGGCCTGATGCTGTCCGGCCAGGCCTGGGACCGCGTCGCCGACAAGCTCAGCGAAGAGGACTTCTACCGGCACGAACACAAGCTGATCTTCCGCGCGATTGGCGAGCTGTCCGGCAAGAACATGCCCTGCGACGCCGTCACCCTGGGTGAATGGTTCGAGCACAACGGCACTTCCGACCTCGTCGGCGGCGTCGCCTATGTCGTCGAACTGGCCAATTCGACGCCGTCGGCGGCCAATATCGAGGCCTATGCGCAGATCGTCCGCGAGAAGTCGGTGCTGCGCCAGCTCATCGACGCCGGCACCGAGATCGCCGGCGACGGCTTCAACCCGAAGGGCCGCACCACCCCCGAGCTGATCGAATCCGCCGAGCAGAAGGTGTTCCGCATCGCCGAGTCCGGCAGCCGCGGCACCCGCCAATTCGTGCGCGTCAAGGACGCCGCCCGCGAAGCCGTGCAGTTGCTGCACGACCGCGCCGGCAGCGACAGCCCGATCACCGGCCTGGCCACCGGGTTCACCGATTTCGACCACATGACCTCCGGCCTGCAGCCCGGCGATCTGGTGATCCTCGCCGCGCGCCCCTCCATGGGGAAAACCGCGCTGTCCGTGAACATGGCCGAGTACGCCGCCATCCGCGAGAAGAAGGCGGTGGCGATCTTCTCGATGGAAATGTCGGCCGTGCAGCTGACCTTCCGACTGCTGTCCTCGCTGGGTCGCATCAACCAGCAGAACCTGCGCTCGGGCAAGCTGGAAGAAGAGGAATGGCCGCGCGTCACTTCGGCCATCTCGCTGCTGGCCGACGCCAGGATCTTCATCGACGATACGCCGGGCCTGTCGCCGACCGACCTGCGTGCGCGCGCGCGCCGCCTGAAGCGCAGCAACGACCTCGGCCTGATCGTCATCGACTACCTGCAGCTGATGACGGTGCCGGGCAACAAGGAAAACCGTGCCACCGAGATTTCCGAGATCAGCCGCTCGCTGAAGGCGCTGGCCAAGGAACTGTCGGTGCCGGTGATCGCGCTGTCGCAGCTCAACCGATCGCTGGAGCAGCGCACCGACAAGCGCCCGCAGATGTCCGACCTGCGCGAATCCGGCGCCATCGAGCAGGACGCCGACCTGATCGTCTTCATCTACCGCGACGAGTACTACAACAAGGAATCGCCGGACAAGGGCGTGGCCGAAGTCATCATCGGCAAGCAGCGTAACGGTCCCACCGGCACCGTGAAGCTGACTTTCCGCGGCCAGTACACCAAGTTCGAGAACCACGTCGGCGAAGACGGCGGCTACTACTGAGTCCGGCGGTTGCCGGACGCCACGTGCAGGCCAGTCCAGGTCCCGCAGGCAGCGCCCATGGACGCGATGCGCGTCCGCAGGCCTGACAGGCGCCGCCGTCATGGCCGACAATGACGCACCGCAACCTGGATCCGCTCGCCGATGAGCCGTCGCGTCACCGCCACCATCCACCTCGACGCCCTGCGCCACAACCTGGCGCAGGTGCGTGCGCGCGTGCCGGACTCGAAGGTCATGGCCGTGGTCAAGGCGGATGGATACGGTCACGGCCTGGAACGCGTGGTGCGCGCGCTGGCCGATGCCGACGCCTTCGGGGTCGCGTCGATTGCCGATGGCGAGCGCATCCGCGCCCTCGGTCTTCCGCATCGCATCGTCGTGCTGTCGGGCATCGACGAAGCCGATGACGTCGCGGCCATGCATGCGCTGTCGCTGGAGCCGGTGATCCACCATGCCTGCCAGCTGCCCTGGCTGGAGGCCGACACCGATCCGCGACCGCTGCCGGTGTGGCTGAAGGTGGACAGCGGCATGCACCGACTCGGCTTTGCGCCGTCGGACGTCGCCGCCGTGCATGCGCGGCTGTCAGCGCTGCCGCAGGTCGCCGGTCGCATCCAGCTGCTCAGCCACTTCGCGCGCTCCGATGAATTCGACATCGATGCCACGCCGCAGCAGATCGACACCTTCAGCGCGGCAACACGGTCGTTCGGCGGTGAGCGCTCGCTGGCGAACTCGGCGGCGATCCTCGGCTGGCCGGTGGCACATGCCGACTGGGTGCGCGCCGGTGGTGTGCTGTACGGCGTTTCCGTGGTGGCCGGTCGCAGCGGCAGCGAATTCGGCTTCCGTCCGGCGATGACCCTCGGCGCACGGCTCATCTCGATGAAGACCGTCGCACGCGGCGAGCCCGTCGGTTACGGCGGGACCTGGATCTGCCCGGAAGACATGCCGATCGGCATCGTCGCCATCGGCTACGGGGACGGCTATCCACGGCTCGCTGCACCGGGCACGCCGGTGCTGCTGCGCGGGCGTCGTGCCGGCACGGTGGGCCGGGTGTCGATGGACCTGATGGCCATCGACCTGCGCGGACATCCCGAGGCGCAGATCGGCGACGAGGTCATTCTCTGGGGGCCCGACCTTCCGGTCGAAGAGATCGGTGCCGGCGCCGGCACCATCGGATACGAACTGATCTGCGGCATGACCCGCCGCGTCGATTTCGTCGAGCGCGGCTGAGCCCCGCGCTATGCTGGCGCCATGAGTCTGCGCCGCATCACCGTTGAACGCTACGTCACGCCGCTGCGCGAAGGGGGCTCGATGCCGGCCGTTGTCGAAGGCGACGACCTCGGCCTGTATGTCCTCAAGTTCCGCGGTGCCGGGCAGGGCGTCAAGGCGCTGATCGCCGAGCTCGTCGCCGGTGAACTGGCGCGCGCGCTGGAACTGCCGGTGCCGGAGATCGTGCTCGCCGAGCTCGATCCGGAACTGGCGCGGACCGAAGCCGATTCGGAAATCCAGGAACTCGTGCGTGCCAGCGGCGGCCTCAACCTGGCGCTGGACTACCTGCCGGGTGCCGCGAATTTCGACGCCGCCAGCACCATCGAACCGCCATCGGAGCTGGCGTCGCGCATCGTCTGGTTCGACGCCTTCGTCAGCAACGTCGATCGCAGCACACGCAATCCCAACCTGATGCTGTGGCACCGGCGCCTGTGGCTGATCGACCATGGCGCCGCGCTGTACATCCATCACGGCTGGGATGGCTCGGCCGACAACGCCGGCCAGCCCTTCAAGCGCATCGCCGACCACGTGCTGCTGCGTTGGGCCGATGCCATCGGCGAGGTCGATGCGGACATGGCCGCACGCCTGACCCCGGACGTCATCGAAGGCGTGCTCGAGCTCGTGCCGGATGCCTGGCTGGAAGCCGACACGACGTTGCCCGGTGCTGCCGCATGGCGAAGCGCCTATGTCCGATATCTCCGCGAACGGTTGCGCCAGCGCGCGGCCTTCGTCGCCGAAGCGGAGCGTGCCCATGCTCAGCTATGACTACGCCATCGTCCGCGTCGTGCCGCGCGTCGAACGCGGCGAGTTCGTCAACGTCGGCGTGCTGCTGTCGACGCGCGACGGCCATTATCTCGGCGCCCTGTTCGCGCTCGACGAGGCACGACTGCGGGCGCTGGATCCACAGGTCGACGTCGGACTCGTGCAGCGCCAGCTCGCTGCCGTCGAGCGCATCGTCGCAGGCGCCGACGATGCCGGCGAGATCGCAGTGCTGCCGGCGCGCGCCCGCTTCCACTGGCTCACCGCGCAGCGCAGCGCGCTGATCCAGACCTCACCCGTGCACGGCGGCCGTTGCAGCGAGCCGCATGGGGCCCTGCAGCACCTGCTGCAGCGCATGGTGCTGCCGCCGATGCCGACCCTGCCTTGCGCGTCCGGGTGAGAGGCGGACATGCGCGGCGGCGTGCCGCGTTTGCTAGTCTTCGGCCGGAGCCGTCCGGGCTCCCGTTCCGACAGGGGTGAACATGAAGCTGCTGCTGTCCGCCGCGTTCGTCGCGGCCGTCTCCCTGCCCGCGCATGCGCAGGCCTTCTGGACCCTGCTGGAAAGTCCGCGCGAGGCCACGACCCGGCACGAAGCCGCAGTCGCGACGCACGCGCTGACCTATCCCGAAGACGGCCTGGCCACCGCGCCGGCGACGCTGGAACTGGCGTTGCCCGGGCGCGTGGTGCAATTCGTCCAGGCGCACGCGAGGCATCGTGCCGAGGGGTCGAGCTGGCACGGCCATCTCGCCGGGCAACCGGAAGGACAGGTTCACCTGACGCTGCATAAGGGCATGCTTGCCGGCCTGGTGTCGCTGGAAGCGGCGACCTTCGAGGTCGTTCCCGTCAAAGTCGGGCGCTCGCTGTTGCTGCGCGTCGAACAGGGCCTGTATCCGCCTTGCGACGGCGGCGTCCATGCCGGACCAGGCATGCAGGCCCTTGCGCCGCCTGCAATGACGGGAACCGACATGGCCTATCGCGACCGTCAGGACGATATCGATGTGCTGATCGTCTATACCGGTCCCGCTCGGGTCGGCGCCGGTGGCGTCGCGCAGATCGAAGCGACTGCCCAGGCCGCGGTCGACAACGCCAATGCCTCGTTCGCGAACAGCCTGATGCTGCCGCGCTTCAATCTCGTCGGCGTGCGTGAGGTCGACTATGAGGAAACCGGTTCGTCCAGTCCGGCGCTCAGCTGGCTTCGAGACAGTCCCAAGGTGAAATCGTGGCGGGACGAGCTGTCTGCCGACATGGTGTCCCTCTTCATCGAGACCGACCCGAATGGTTGTGGCATCGGCTATGTACTGAACAGCCTCAACCCGACCTTCGAGCGCAGCGCCGTCCAGGTCACCCGACGCAGCTGCGCGGTGGGCAATCTCACCTACGCGCATGAGCATGGCCACAACATGGGGATGCTGCACAATCCGGAATCGGCGGGCGGCGGTGGCATCGCACCCGATGCCTATGGCCACTGGGACAACAGTGGCGCGTCGGCGACGGAGTATTTCCGCACGGTTCTGTCCTATGCCTGCCCGAGCGGGCCGGGCTGCACGCGACGCATGTATTTCTCCAATCCGGACGTCGCCTACATGGGGCGGCCGACTGGCATCGCCGGCCAGCGCAACAACGCCCGCGTCGGCAATTACACGTCGGAACTTGTCGCGAATTTCCGCATCAAGACGATCATGCGCAATGGTTTCGACTGAACGTCGCGGCCCTGGTCGGCGGCACGCCCACACGCGTCAGGCTGTCAGTGCCCGAGCAGCGCGACGCTGTTGCAGCGCGGTGCCGTTTGCTGACGAAGGCAGCGGTGATCTTGCCGGCTCTGCCTGTTCGCCGCAGGGACGCAAGCGGTCCGTGTCGGGTCGCAGGGCGGAACGACATACCCGGGGTGACCGGCGAGCGAGCCGCCGCGGGGCGCCGTCCGATTCCGCCCGCTGGCTGCTCCTGCTGCCGCCAGCGAATGCCCGGTCGCCCGCGATTGCCTTGCCCGCGGGTCGACCGGCACCGGCGACGCGAGCAGTGGGGCGCGGGTCGGCCGTCATGAGAACCTGGTCGGGCGCCCTGCCAGATCCAGGCGCCGAGCGATCCGCCGCATAGCGACTCCGGAGCACGAAGCGACGTGTCCAACCAGTTCAGCCTGCTGCGCAGCCGCCGCTTCCTGCCGTTCTTCCTGACGCAGGCGCTGGGCGCGTTCAACGACAACGTCTTCCGCAATGCGCTGGTCATCCTGATCGCCTTCCGCGTCACCGGACTGGATGCGGCCGACGTCGACTTCTATTCCAACCTCGCGGCCGGCCTGTTCATCCTGCCGTTCTTCCTGCTGTCGGCGACAGCCGGGCAGTGGGCGGAGCGCAGCGAGAAGTCGCAGGCCATCCGGCAGATCAAACTGCTGGAGATCGGCATCATGGTGCTCGCGGCCATCGCGCTGTGGACCGGCTCGCTGCCGTTCCTGATGGCCGTGCTGTGCCTCAGCGGTGCCCAGAGCGCGCTGTTCGGGCCGGTGAAGTACTCCATCCTGCCGCAGGCGCTGAGGCCGGAAGAACTGGTCGGCGGCAACGGACTGATCGAAGCCAGCACCTTCCTCGCCATCCTGATCGGCTCGCTGTTCGGCGGCTGGCTGATGAATGCCTTCGACGACGGCGAGCGCTACGTTGCCGTCGCCGTGCTGGTCCTGGCCATCGCCGGCTGGCTGAGTGCGCGGGCGATCCCGGTCGCGGCGGCCACCGATCCCGACCTGCGCATGGACTGGAACCCGTTGCGGCAGACCTGGCGCGTGGTGATGGGCCTGCGCGGACATCGCGCCGTGCTCAACGCCGTGCTCGGCATCAGCTGGTTCTGGTTTTTCGGTTCGGTGGTGCTGGCGCAGCTGCCGAATTACACCAAGGTCTATCTCGGCGGTGACGCCAGCGTCGCGCCGCTGGTGCTGATGCTGTTCGCCCTCGGTATCGGCATCGGTTCGCTGATGTGCGAAATGCTGTCGCGGCGCACGGTCGAAATCGGCCTGGTGCCGCTGGGCGCACTCGGCCTGACCGTGTTCGGCGTCGACCTCTACCTGGCCCGGCCGGAAGCGGCGCTGTTCGCCGGCCTGGACTGGCGCGCCTTCCTCGCCGTCGACGGCAACCTCCGGCTGTGCATCGACCTGCTGCTGATCGGCCTGTCCGGCGGCTTCTTCATCGTGCCGCTGTTCGCGCTGGTGCAGCAGCGCGCACCGCGCGAACGGCTGTCGCAGGTCATCGCCGCCAACAACATCCTCAACGCGCTGTTCATGGTCGCAGCCGCCGTCCTTGCCATCGTGCTGCTGCAGGCCGGACTCAACATTCCCGAGCTGCTGCTGGTCACCGCCGTCCTAAACGCCCTGGTGGCGATCTACATCTTCACGCTGGTGCCGGAGTTCGTGGCCCGCTTCATCAGCTGGCTGGCGATCAAGGCGCTGTACCGCATCGACATCCAGGGCCTGGAACACATTCCCGGCGAAGGACCGGCGCTGGTCGTCTGCAACCATGTCAGCTACATGGATGCGCTGCTGCTCATGGGCGCGGTGCCGCGGCCGATCCGCTTCGTCATGTACTACCGCATCTTCAACATCCCCGGCATGAAGCAGCTGTTCAAGGCCGCGCGTGCCATTCCGATCGCCGGCAGCAAGGAAGATCCTGAGGTGATGGAACGCGCCTTCGCGCAGATCGACGCCGCCCTCGCGGCTGGCGAACTGGTCGGCATCTTCCCCGAAGGCGGGCTCACCACGGATGGCGACATCGCACCCTTCCGCAAAGGCGTCGAACGCATCCTCGCCACGCGCCCCGTGCCCGTCGTGCCCATGGCCCTGCGCGGCATGTGGGCCAGCATGTGGAGCCGCCGCGACTCGCGCCTGCGCCGCGCCCGGCTGCCGCGCCGCTTCCGCGCCCGCATCGGCATCATCGCCGGCCCGCCGATCCCGCCCGAACAGGCCAGCGCCGCGTCGCTGGAAGCCGCAGTGCGCGCCCTGCGCGGTGATGAGGCTTGACGCCTTCGTCGGGAAGGGCGGGATATTGCCCTCGCAGCGGGGCAAGGGCCTGACCGGATGCGTCAGGCGTCGGGATCGTCATCCCCGCGAAGGCGGGGATCCAGTTTTTCCAGCATGAGAAAGGGCGCTGGATCCCCGCCTTCGCGGGACTGCCCAAAGAGGGATCTGTCGGATCAGGCAACGAACGTTGGCGCTTGTTGCGCGAAAGACTTCGTGGGCTGAAGCCTTGACGCAGGTGCCGGCTGCATGGGCCGGCACCTGGTGTCAAGGCAGGCTCAGGCGGCCTTCTGCTGGCTGTTGCCGTCGTCCTGCTTGCGCGGGCCTTCGAGCAGGGCGTGGCGCACGCCGGAGACGAGCAGGTCGAGCTCGGCGTCGGTGACGGCGAAGTGCGGCGTGAAGCGCAGCGAGTTGGCGCCGCCGTGGATGACGCCGAAGCCGTGTTCGCGCATGAACTCCTCGGTGCTGTCGGCGCCGTAGCACTTGAATTCCGGCGACAGCTCGCAGGAGAACAGCAGGCCGGTGCCCTGGACCTTGGTGA
>CAZYHP010000071.1:0-15730 GCA_964647135.1 uncultured Rhodanobacteraceae bacterium | reverse complement strand
CTGCGACTGCGACTGCGACTGCGACTGCGACTGCGACTGCGACTGCGACTGCGACTGCGACAGGGTAAAACGATGCCGGCTTGCGCCGGCATCATCGTTCGATCCGTCGCGTACCTGGAACCACCGGGCGCCCTCGTCCAGAAACCCCAATTCATGCAGCGACCCGCATCATGCGGGGACGACAGGCCGCGTAGCGCGCGCATCTGCACGCAGGAATCGTCGTGGCAGTGCGGCAGGACGCAAGGTCGTGCATTTGCGTTCGTGCGAAGTGACCCCGAGGCGCCCTGCCCGTTGGAAACGCATGCCGGGCATGATATGCAGCGCCGACCCGGATAAACAAAAGCCACTGTGTCATGAACTACCGTATCCGGACAGGCATCCTTGCTCCAACTTTGTGCAGCGTTTCGCTTCCTGTCTCCTCACAGCCGAATAGCGCCTCGTATTCGACAACCCTCCAGCTCGCCGATGGAAAAAAGATTGTCATTGCGCCTTCAGTCGTGCTGGAAGCGGGCGCGCAGGGTGAAGTCACGCTCACAGCGAAGGATCACCGTTCCAGCTATCGGGTGAGCTCGCCGAAATCCCATCCACAGTTCGACGCTAGATAAACAGATCAGGAAGCAGCGGCTCGCCCGCCTTGACGGCATAGCATTGGAGATCGGTAATGCCGGCCTGTGCCAGTACCTCGTCATCGATCAGGAACTGACCCGTACCGGCACTGACTGGACGCGTGAGCACATGCCAGGCGGCGTCGGCCATGATTTCCGGCCTGCGGCAGTTGTCGGCATTGACGCCGGGAATCATCGCCAACGCGGCCGTATGGATGACTGTTCGCGGCCACAGCGCATTGACTGCGATGCCCGCGCGCGCCAGTTCCGGCGCCATGCCGAGGACGGCGAAGCTCATGCCCATCTTTGCCAGCGTGTAGGCCAGGTGCGGCGCAAACCACTTCGGATCCAGGCTTGGCGGCGGCGAGAGCACCAGAACATGACCGTTGTCGGACTTTTTCAGATACGGCAGCGCCGCCTGCGTGCAGAGGAAGGTACCGCGCACGTTGACCTGGTGCATCAGGTCGAAGCGCTTCATCGGCGTTTCGGCGAGCGAGGCCAGGTAGATCGCGCTGGCGTTGTTGACGAGGATGTCGATGCCGCCGAAATGCGCCGCCGCCTGCGCCATGGCCTCCCTGACGTTGTCCTCGTCACGCACGTCGACCTTGAGCGCCAGCGCGCGCCCGCCGACGGCTTCGATCTCGGCAGCGGCGTCATGGATCGTGCCCGGCAGCTTCGGATTGGCGACCGACGACTTGGCCACCACGACAATGTTGGCGCCATCGCGGGCGGCGCGCAGGGCGATGGCCCGGCCGATACCGCGGCTGGCACCGGTGATGAACAGGGTCCTGCCGGCCAGGTCGCTCATATCGGTTGCGCCTCACTCATTCGGGCCGACGATTATGCCAGCGTCGGCGCAGGCGCTCCGCCACGATCAGGACGACGGCATTTCCATGCTGAGCACTTCGATGCGGCTGATCTGGTCGCGCGCGATCGGCAGCCGTGCGGCGCCACCGTAGCGGCTGATCTGCAGCTCGACGGCATCGGCGGTGCTTCCCAATACGATCCCGACGTGGCGGCCACCGGCGACCGTGGCGATGCGTACGCGCTCGCCGTGATGGCTGCCGACCTCGTCGAAGCTGATCGTCCGGCTGACCTGCACCAGACGGCGGGTCACTGCTGGATCGCCGCCGTTCGCCGGCGATGTCGACGCGGTGCCATCGTCCGTTGATGGGCCGCGCGGGGAACCCGGTGGCGTTTCCGAGGCCTCCGGCACCTCGGGCAGTGGCCGGAAATCGACGCGACTGGCGCGTGCGCCGATCGCTTCCACGGGAACGGGAGAGCTCCCCGCAACCTGCAAAGACAGGCCGAGCAGGCGCAGTCGGTCTTCCGGTGCAAAGGCGGGATATTCACTGAACGGCACACCCGGCGCCGGCTCGGCGGCAAACGTCAAGGTCCCGCCCTCGTTGAGCCAGGCGCGATAAGCGGCCCAGATCGGTTCGTCGGGGACGATGCCCATCCCGCGCAACAGCTCATGGACGCGGCGCAGGTGCGCGGCGACGAAGTCACCATCGCCTTCCGAGCCGCCGCAGTGCCCGTTGCGCTGGAACAGCGCCTCGGCGTTGTCGTAGCGGATCGTGCCCTTGTCGAGTCGTGCCCCGCCCAGGCCCGCCGACAGCAGGGTGCTGCGTTCGGAGACGTCGACGAAATCGAGAGCGGCCTGGAGGACGCCCGAAGGATGGCGATCAACCCGTAGACCGAGTTCCACGCGGCGCAGCTCCGGCTGGCGTCGCCAGTTCAGCACCAGGTCCAGGCGGGGATCCTGCCAGCCCAGTGCGGCGTAGTCCTGGTCGGAAAACGCCGGATCGGAAGCGCAACCCACGGCTTCGAAGGGCAACACCATTCCCAACGCGCCGGTGCGTCGACGCAGTGCCGACAGCAGCTCGGGCCCGGCGTGCAGTCCTTCGATGCGCAGGCCCATGTGGCGCAACGGCGCGCGATCCCAGCCTGCCAGCCAACGGAACATCCAAACCGGATCCATGCGGTCCAGCGCGATGCGGTCGGCCTGCAGGTTGAGCGTCTCGCGCCCTTTCACCGCCAGGCGCACGCCCCGCACGGCAAGGGTGCCAGGCGGAAATGCATCGATGCCGTCGTAATCGAGCTTGGCCACCGGCGCCACGGACTCGACGAGGAGCCTGACCTGCCTGTGAACCGCCGACCAATAGACCAGGTGCAGCGATGCAAGCAGCAACGCGACGCCAGTGATCGTCCGGAAGAGAGTCTTCAGCACCTGTGGGCAATCCAAGCCATTCCCCAGGGCACACGCTATGCGCAATCACGATCCACCGCAAGCCACGCGCACGCGCCAGCGCCCACGCGCGAGAAAACGTGATCGCCATCCCAGCTGTCAGCCGCGTCGAACGCGGCGCGTCCTCACTCCGCCAGGCCGGCGTCGGCGACGTCACGCACATTGATGGCGATGCGACGGGGCGAGGCCGAACCCTGCTGCACTTCCATGCGCACCAGACCACCCAGCATCTCCAGCAGGGTGCCGACATAGATGGCGCCATGGACGGTGCGGATGCGGATGCGCTCACCGACCATCTCGTCCAGCTCGGCGGGATCGAAGGCGATGGCCGCGTTGGCGGAGATGCGCACGCTGACGCTATCGCCAGCCACGGGTACGCCGTCATCGATGCCGGCGCCCTCGGCGTAGGCACTGGCGGTGATCGGCACCTGTGAACCACGATCGTGGCGCAGGGTGGCGTTGAGCATCTTCAGCTGGTCCACCCAGCCGGCGTGCTTGTATTCGCTGAGCGCGAAACCGGCATCCGGTGTCGCCAGGAACTCGAGCAGCCCGCCGCGCGTGGCGAACGCCTGGTAGGTTCCCAGCACCGGCGCATCGAGAAACATGCCGCGCGCTTCCAGTTCCTCGCGCACCGCATTGATGTGGCGGGCCATGAAACCGTCGACCGGCAGGCCGAGCCGGCGGGCGCAATACGCGTTGCGCCGCGTCATCATGCCGCGGTCAGTGAAGGCCACGTTGAGCCGTTCGATTCGCGGCATCGCGCCGGTCCGGGCCAGCCGATGCGCCTCGATGCCACTGGCCACGACGTCGACATCGAAGCGCCCCAATGGCGCAAGGTCATAACCGACCCTGGCCTCGATCCCTTGGCGCGATGGCGTGAAACGCAGCTGCGCATCGATCTCCGCGCTGCTCTGCAGCCAACCCAGTTCGGCATAGTCGGCACCACTGAAACGGGCGACGCTGTTGCAGCCCACTGCCTCGAATGGCGCCAGGAAACCGAGCTGGTTCAGGGTGTCGCGCATGGAGCGCTCGAGTCCGAGCGTGAAGCGCAGGCGCTGAATCCGCGCTTCGACCTGCTCGGCGGGTGGCTGGTCCGCAGCGGCGAACAGCAGGCCGAGCACCGACAGCGGTCCTCCGAGATCCAGGACCAGCCTCTCCGCCACGATTTCCTCACCCGGGGTCGCCCGCGGCCGCACACGGACCTCGTCGAGACCGATGCGCCCGTTCGGCCATCCGAACGTGCCGCGGTACTCGAGCTCCGCAATGGGCGCCAGCGCCAGCCTGGCCTGCGCGAACCAGCGGCTCGCGGCGTACCAGAACAGGCCCTGCAGCAGCGCAGCGGCCAGCAGCAGCACCACGCCGAGTTTCAGATAGAAACGCATGCCACGAATCCAGCGAATGCCCCCCGGCCCGGCAAAGCTACGGTCTGGGCGCGCGCGGTGCAAGCCCGGGCGGTCGTGCCGACTAGGCGGCCGGCGTCGCATCTCGTGAAAGCCATGCCAGCAACTGGTCCAGCCGATCGCGCGCGTCGTCGAGTTGCAGCAGCGACTGCCGTTCGGCGTTGTCCATGGGAAGCCGCTCCGCCAGCCGGTAGGACACCCAGTCGGCGTCATCCAGGTGCAGGCTGTCCGCGGGCAGGCTGTCGTCATGCTCGAGCAGCGATTCCAGCAGGCGGACCAGCAGTCCATGTTCCGCGGCGACGGTCTGCGCTTCAGCGCGAAGCCAGCGCACCGAGGCCGTGATCAGCCCGTTGTCGCGAACGCGTGCGGTGTCGGTATGGAAACGGGATTCGCCTTCGATGGTGATGCCCAGCAGCCCTTCCGGCAGCTGGTCGAAATCGACGATCCGCGCACTGGTGCCGATGGCCGCAGGGGTTGCGCCGGCGCGCGCGTCGTCGCCATCGACGATCAGGCAGACTCCGAACACGCTGCCCTCACGCGCGCAATCGCGCACCAGTTCGAGATAGCGACGCTCGAAGATGCGCAGTTGCAACCGCGCGCCGGGGAACAGCACCGTGCGCAGGGGAAACAGTGACAGCGTGGTGTCCGCGGCGACCATGCTTGCCAGCATAGCTGCGCGCCGGCACGCGGTCAGCGTGCGCCGCAAGTCGTGTCAGGCATCACGTTTGCGCAGCGCCTCGACGAAACGCCGCTGGACCGCATCGAATCCGCCGTTCGACATGAAGACGACGGTGTCGCCGCTTCTTGCCTCGTCGATCAGCGCCGCCAGCAGCGCATCGGCGTTGTCCGCCACGCGGCCACGGCCGGCCAGTCCATCCAGGACGGGCGCCGTGTCCCAGGGCAGGCCGGGGCGTGCGAGGAACACGACGCGATCGGCATCCGCGAGCGAAGGCGCAATCTGCGCGGCATGCACCCCTAGGCGCATCGAATTGCTGCGCGGCTCCAGGGCGACGAGGACGCGCCCGGCACCGACCCGGGCGCGCAGTCCCGCAAGCGTGGTGGCAATCGCCGTCGGATGATGCGCGAAATCATCGAAGACGGTGATGCCAGCCGCCGTCGCCAGCAGTTCAAGGCGACGCTTGGGCGCCCTGAAGCCGGCCAGCGCCGGCAATGACCGTTCCGGCGACACGCCGACCGCGTCAGCAGCCGCCACGGCGGCCAGTGCGTTGAGCGCGTTGTGGCGCCCCAGCAGCGACCAGCGCACCTCGTCGAACTCGCGGCCGGCGTGCCGGACGCGGAAGCTGGCGCCGTCGTCCGACGTCAGGCGGACCTGCCAGTCACCCTGATCCAGGCCGAAGCGTGTCACCGGCGTCCAGCATCCCTGTGCCAGCACGCGCTCCAGGGCGGGTTCGGCCGCATTAACGACCAGCCGGCCGCGCCCCGGAACGATGCGCACCAGATGGTGGAACTGCCGCTCGATGGCCGCGAGATCCGGGTAGATATCGGCGTGATCGAATTCGAGGTTGTTGAGTACGGCGACCTGCGGCCGGTAGTGGACGAACTTGGCGCGCTTGTCGAAGAAGGCGGTGTCGTATTCGTCGGCTTCGACCACGAAGGGCGCATCGGATGCCCCCAGGCGCGCCGACACGCCGAAGTTTTCCGGCACGCCACCGATCAGGAAGCCCGGCTGCAGGCCGGCCTGGTCCAGCAGCCAGGCCAGCAGGCTGGCAGTGGTGGTCTTCCCGTGGGTGCCCGCCACCGCCAGCACCGGGCGACCTTCCAGTACCTGCCGGCCGAGCCAGTGCGCGCCGGAGTCGTAGGGCAGACCGGCATCGAGGACGTATTCCACGGCCGGGTTGCCCCGGCTCAGCGCGTTGCCGATCAGGACCTGCGTGGTTCCAGGGGCGATATGGCTCGCCTCGTAACCTTCATGCAGACGGATCCCCAGCGCGCGCAGCTGGTCGCTCATCGGTGGATACACACCGGCATCGCTGCCTTCGACTTCCATGCCGAGTTCACGCGCCAGCGCCGCGACGCCGGCCATGAAGGTGCCGCAAATGCCGAGGATATGCACGGACATGAAGGCCTGGCCTCAGGTGGCGGTGGCAGGCGTCGCGGTCGGCGCGAACAGCACCACGATCAGCGCGGTTTCCAGTATGAACAGGCCGAGCCCGACCAGAACCCCCACCGGCAGCCGGATCTGCAGTGCGTGCCGCCAGATATGGCCGATGACGATCAGGCGCCACAGCCCGAGCAGCGCGATCGCCATGTAACCGGCCGGGGGCGCCACCGTGCCCTGCAGGATCGCCGGATCGATGGGACCGATGGCGATCCTGAGCGGCGCGGCGACGGCGGCGAAGAGCAGCCCGGAACCGGCAAGCGCCAACAGCGTCTGCCAGTAGCGGTTTTCATGCCCGGCCAGACGGAGAACCAGGCGGGTCACGAACAGGGCGAACAGTGCCGAGGCCACCACGGCCGGCAACACCAGCGCCGTTGGCTCACCGATGCGCAGGTTGGTGAACAGCTCGACCATCACGGTGGCCAGCAGGCACGCCAGCGCCAGCGGTGGCCGGTGAGGCAGATCCTGCGGGCCGCGCCGGAACAGGCAAAGTTCGATCAGGCTGACGGTGACACGCGGTGGCACGGCACGCCTCGGCAGTGTGGAGTGGACAGCGGCCCGCCAGCACCCCGGAGGCGCGACGGGCGGGAGTGGCCGGCAGCCCTCAGGCGGCGGAGACGCTGTGGCCGGCGTTGATCAGGCCCAGCAGGCGCGACTGCACTTCGTCGACGCTGCCGGTACCGTCCACCTCGGACAGCTGGCCGCGCTGCCGGTAGAAATCCGCGACCGGCGCCGTCTGCTCGGCGTAGACCTTCAGGCGCGCACGCACGGTGTCCGGGTCGTCGTCCTTGCGGCCTTCCGCGGCGGCACGGCCGGCGAGGCGGTCGACGATCAGTTCGTGCGGCACTTCCAGCAGCAATGCCCTGTCCAGCGGCTGCCCTATGCGCTGCAGCAGCGCATCCAGCGCATGGGCCTGCGCCAGGTTGCGCGGATAGCCGTCGAGGATGAAGCCGGCGCGCGCATCTTCCTTCGAGAACCGGTCCTCCAGCAGTTCCAGGACCAGGTCATCGGAAACCAGTTGGCCGGACTCCATCACCGACTTCACCTTCAGGCCGAGCGGCGATCCGGCCTTGACGGCTGCACGCAGCAGGTCGCCGGTGGAAATGTGCGGAACGGCCAGGCGATCCTTCAGCGTGGCAGCCTGGGTCCCCTTGCCGGAACCCGGCGGTCCGAACAATACGATTCGCATGTGTGTGCTGTGTCCTGCCGGCGCACCTGGGGCACGCGTAGAATGAGTGAAAACCCGTGGCACGCTAGCGCCGCGGGCCCGATCAAGTCAAATCGAACCTCCCGGAATTACCAGTCCCCATGAGCAGCACCGGCAACCTTCTGTACGCCCAGTCCGGCGGCGTCACCGCCGTCATCAACGCCAGCGCCGGCGCCGTCATCGAAGCCGCCAGGCGGCAGCGTCGACGGATCGGCACGGTGTTCGCGGCCCGCAACGGCATTCTCGGCGCGCTGCGCGAAGAGCTGTACGATCTCGGCGGCGAAGACCTGGCGCAGATCAAGGCGCTGGCACACACGCCTGGTGGCGCCTTCGGTTCATGCCGCTGGAAACTGCCGAAGCTGGAACAGGATCGGCGGCCCTACGAGCGCCTGATCGAGGTCTTCCGCGCCCACGACATCCGCTGGTTCCTCTACAACGGCGGCGGCGACAGCGCCGACACCGCGCTCAAGCTTTCGCAGATCGGCGCCGAGCTGGGCTACCCCCTGACCTGCGTGGCGGTGCCCAAGACCATCGACAACGACCTGCCGATCACCGACTGCTCACCCGGCTTCGGTTCGGCGGCGAAGTACACCGCCACCTCGGTGTTCGAGGCCAGCCTCGATGTCGCCTCGATGGCTGAAACCTCGACCCGCGTCTTCGTCTACGAGGCCATGGGCCGCCATGCCGGCTGGCTGGCGGCGGCAGCCGAGCTGGCCGCGCGCAAGGCCGGTGATGCCCCGCACATCATCCTGTTGCCTGAAGTGCCGTTCCATGAGGCCCGTTTCCTCGACAAGGTCCAGGCCACGGTGGACAAGGTCGGCTGGTGCACCGTCGTCGTCTCGGAAGGGGTCCGCGACAGTGACGGACGTTTCCTGTCCGAAGCCGGCACGCGCGACGCCTTCGGTCACGCGCAGCTCGGCGGCGCCGCACCGAAACTGGCGGCGCTGGTTACGGAAAGGCTGGGCTACAAGCACCACTGGGCGGTGCCGGACTATCTGCAGCGCTCGGCCCGGCATGTCGCTTCGGCCACCGACCTGGCGCAGGCACAGGCGGTCGGTCGCGCCGCCGTCGAGTACGCGCTCGCCGGCCACAACGCCGTGATGCCGGCGATCCGGCGCCTGTCCAGCGCACCCTATCGCTGGGACGTGGTCGCCGCTCCCCTCGCCGATATCGCCAACCGCGAGAAGACCTTGCCTGCCAACTTCATCAGCAAGGACGGCATGGGCATCACGGCCGCCGCGCGTCGCTACCTGGCGCCGCTCATCGAGGGTGAGGCAGCGATGAAGTGGCAGGCCGGCCTGCCCGTCGTTGCCCACCTCAGGCTGAAACTGGCTCGACGCAAGCTGCCGGCATGGAACGGCTGAGCGGCGCCTGCCCCCACCGCGGAGAGTTGCGATGAAGACCATCCTCGTCCCGGTATCGGTCGGCGAACTGGCCGACAAGCTGTCGATCCTGCAGATCAAGGCCGAACGCATCACTGACGCGCGCAAGCGCGCCCATGTGCAGGTCGAGCTTGAGGCGCTGCAACCGATCTGGGCGCGGATCGTGGGCGCCAATCCCGCTCTGGCGGACGAGCACCAGCGTCTCAAGGACGTCAATGCGTTGATGTGGGAGGTTCAGGACGGTCTGCGCGAACGCGAGGCGACCGCCACCTTCGACGACGAATTCATCCGTCTCGCCCGGGCCGTCGCCGTGCACAATGGCGAGCGTGTGGCGATCAAGAACGCCATCAATCGCCAGTCGGGCTCGACGTTCGTCGAAGAAAAGCAGTACGTCGCCGACCGCTAGGCTGTCGCTTGCAGGTCCGCGGCACGCCGCGCGCCCATCGCAGCGGCGGCACAGGCTGATCGACCAGGACCCCTTTTTCCTGCGCGGCGAGAGGGCGGCCGTCGGCAGGAGACAGCGGCGCCACGATCGCGTTCACGCCAGCCCGGTTGCCGCTGCTCGCCCAGTGGCTGAGCGGCGTCGCCATCCGACGCTGATGCGGGCGAACACTGGCCGCCTTGATCCAGATCGCGGCACGCCGGCCGTTCGGCAACTACGATCAGGGCATGACTGCCTCTGGATCTCCTCCGGCCCCCTGGGCCCTCTCCCCTGAAGACCTCGCTGGCGAACTGCAGGTAGACCTCGCCCGAGGGCTGGCGTCGGCTGAAGCGGAACGGCGGCTGCAGGTGTCTGGTGCCAACGAACTCGCCGCGAACGCCCCAGACCCGGCCTGGAAGCGCCTGCTTGCGCAATTCCACGATCCGCTGGTCTACCTGCTGGTCGTCGCCATCCTCATCTCGGCCGCGGCCTGGCTCATCGAGGGCGCGTCGGGCTGGCCGGTGGATGCACTGGTGATTGCCGTCATCGTCCTGCTGAACGCAGTGCTCGGCTACGTGCAGGAAGCGAAGGCATCCAGCGCCGTAGCGGCCCTGCAGCGCATGACGCAGGTGATGTCATCGGTCCTTCGCGATGGCCGCAGCCAGCGCATACCCAGCCCGCAGCTGGTTCCCGGCGATGTCCTTCTCCTGGCCGAGGGCGATGCCGTCGGCGCCGATGCGCGCCTGTTCCAGGTCGCCGCCCTCAGTGTGCAGGAAGCGGCACTGACCGGGGAAAGCGCGCCGCTGGACAAGGACAGCGCGACGCTGCCCGTCGATGCGCCGCTGGTCGATCGGCGTTGCATGGTGCACAAGGGCACGGCAGTCGGCCAGGGCAGCGCGCGGGCGGTGGTGACCGCAACCGGCATGGACACGCAGATGGGCCACATCGCCGGCCTGCTCGAATCGACCACGAAGGCGCAGACGCCCCTGCAGCGCGAAGTCGGCCGCCTCGGGCGCATGCTCGGGATCGCCGTGGTCCTGATCGCACTGGTGGTCATGGCGACGCTGTTCCTGGTTGCCGACATCGACACGCTCCACGACGCCGTCACCGTGCTGCTGCTTGGCGTATCGCTGGCGGTCGCGGCGGTGCCGGAAGGACTGCCGGCGATCCTCTCGGTGGTGCTGGCGCTGGGTGTGCAACGCATGGCCGGTCGCAACGCCATCGTCAAGCACCTGTCATCGGTGGAAACCCTGGGATCGGCATCGGTGATCTGTACCGACAAGACCGGCACGCTGACGCGTTCGGAAATGACCATCCGGCGTGTCGCCACCGCCTCCGGCACTGCCGAAGTCACCGGTGTCGGCTACATCCCGGAAGGGCATCTCCGCAGTGAAGGGGATACGCCACCTTCGCCGGCGCAATGGGCCGAAGACATCGTGGTGCTCAGCGGCGGCTGCCTGGCCAACAATGCACAACTGCGCCAGGCGGAAACCGGGGGCTGGGAAATCCATGGCGATCCCACCGAGGCGGCATTCCTGGTCGCCGAACGCAAGCTGGGCCTGCACGAACGGCGCGGTTCGCGCTTCTCGACGCTGCGGGAAATCCCATTCAGCTCGCAGCGAAAGATGATGTCGACGGTCAACATCGACCACGAACATGACGACCTGCGCATCCTGATCACCAAAGGTGCGCCCGACGTGCTGCTCGATCGCTGCACGCAGGTCCGTGTCGGCATGGCGCTGGTGCCGCTCGATGCGAAGATGCGTGCGCGCATCCTCGAGGATGTCGCGGCGATGGGTCGTGATGCGCTGCGCACGCTGGGCGTCGCCTATCGGCCGCTGCGCCCCGGCGATGAGACCGCGCCGGACGCCGACCTTGAGCGCGATCTGGCTTACGTCGGCACTGTCGGCATTATTGACCCGCCACGCGAGGAGGCGGCGTTGGCGATCGCGGAAGCGCAGCGTGCCGGCGTTCGCGTCGTGATGATCACGGGCGACCATCCCGACACCGCTGCCCGCATTGCCGAGCAACTCGGCATCGTCGGCGCCGGCGCGCGCGCCCTGGCCGGGCGCGACCTCGACCGGCTCGACGACGACACCCTCGCCGCTGCGGTCGCGAACACTTCGGTGTTCGCGCGCGTCGCGCCAGAACACAAGCTGCGCATCGTGCTGGCCTTGCGCGCGCAGGGCAATGTCGTGGCGATGACCGGCGACGGCGTCAACGATGCCCCGGCGCTGAAGTCGGCCGACATCGGCGTCGCCATGGGCATCAACGGCACCGAGGTCAGCAAGGAAGCGGCCGACATGATCCTGGCCGACGACAACTTCGCCACCATCGTCGAGGCGGTGCGCGAAGGACGTGGCATCTTCGACAACATCCGCACCTTCCTGCGCTACCTGCTGTCGTCGAACATGGGCGAGGTGCTGACGGTGTTCCTGGGCGTGGTGCTGGCAGGCGTGATCGGGCTGGGCAGTGGCGACGGCACGCTGGTTGTGCCGCTGCTGGCGACCCAGATCCTCTGGATCAATCTGGTCACCGACACCGGGCCGGCGCTGGCGATGGGGCTGGGCCCCAGCGGCGACCACGTCATGCGGCGACCGCCACGGCGCGTGTCGTCGCGGCTGGTCGACGGCCACCTGTGGGCCGGCGTGCTGCAAATCGGCCTGGTGATGGCGGTGGCGACATTGGCCATCCTCGACCTGTTCCTGCCCGCTGGACTGTTTGACGGCGATCGCAGCCTCGACAACGCACGCACGGCGGCGTTCACGACGCTGGTGCTGGCTCAGCTGTTCAATTGTCTCAACTCGCTGTCGGACACCGAGAGCGCCTTCCACCCGCGCCTGTTCGGCAATCCCTGGCTCTGGGGCGCAATCGCGCTGTCGGTGCTGCTGCAGGTCGCCGTCGTCCACCTCGGCTTCCTCAACACCGCATTCGGCACCGTACCGCTGGATGCCGGGCAATGGCTGGCCTGCGTGCTCGCGGCGAGCGCGGTGCTCTGGTACGACGAACTGCGCAAGCTCGCCGTACGCCTCTCGGCGCGGCCGGGCAGCGCTGACCCGGTGACGCCGGTGCCATGACCGGCCACGTGCTCTGGCTGCTGACCGGCCTGGCGGCGCTGATCGCCGGCGCCGAAGTGCTGACCCGTGGCGGCATCCGGCTGGCGTCGCGACTCGGTGTCCGCCCGATCATGATCGGCCTGACCGTGGTGGCGCTGGGCACCAGCATGCCGGAGTTGGCGGTGGGCCTGTGGTCGTCCGCCGAGGGTGAAGGGTCGCTGGCACTCGGCAACATCGTCGGCGCCAACGTCATGAACATGCTGCTGACCCTCGGCTTGAGCGCGCTGCTGCTGCCGCTGGCGATCCAGTTGCAGACATTGCGCTTCGATCTACCGGTCATGACCGGTGCCGCGCTGCTGCTGTGGGTGCTCGCGAGCGATCTCCAGCTGGCGCCGCGGGAAGGCCTGCTGATGCTCGCCCTGGGCGTCGCTTATCTCGGCGTGCTGGTGTATTCCTCGCGCCGTGAAAGCCGCGCCGTGCTGGCCGAATTCGAAGTCGAGTTCGGGGCGCGCGCGCTCACCGGTGCGGCGAGGGACCGTCGACGGTGGGCACCCGTGCTGGCCGACCTGGGCTGGCTGCTCGGCGGCATCGCCGTGGTCGTCATCGGCGCCGAATGGCTGGTCGAGGGCGCCAGCGGCATCGCCCGCCAGTTCGATGTGCCGGAGGCGGTGATCGGACTGACCATCGTCGCCCTGGGCACCTCATCGCCGGAGCTGGCGACCACCGTGGTATCAACCCTGCGGCAGGAGCGCGACATCGCGATCGGCAACCTGCTCGGCAGCTGCGTGTTCAACATCCTGGTGATCCTGGGCATCCCCGTTGCGCTGGGCGCACCGGGCCTGTCGATCGACCCGATGCTGCTGCGCGTCGACATCCCGGTGATGCTGGCGGCGACGCTGGTCTGCATCCCCATCTTCGTCAGCGGCCGCCGCGTCGGCCGGCTGGAAGGATTGGGCCTGCTGCTGGCCTATGTCGGCTACATGACCTGGCTGCTGGTCGCGCGGACCTGACGCGAGGTGATCAGCCGTCGCGGGGCAGCACGCTGGTCACGCGGGTGATGAACTGGTGGAACTGCTCCAGGTAACCGCGCAGGAACTTGGCGGTGCCGGCATCGGCGATCTCGCCATCGTCGTTGAGGAAGCCGTCCTTGAACTGCAGGTACACCTCGGGTGAATTCATCTGCGGTGAATTGAGGAAGCCTAGGATGCTGCGCAGGTGCTGCTGGCCGACCGCCGTGCCGATGGCGCCGGGCGAGGCGCCGATCACGCCGGACGGAATGTTGCGGAAGGAGTTCGTGCCCCAGGGCCGGCTGGCCCAGTCGATGGCGTTCTTGAGGCAGCCGGGAATGGAACGGTTGTATTCCGGCGTCACGATCAGGATGGCGTCGGAACTTTCGATGTCCCGCTTGAAACGACGGCCCACCTCCGGGTAGTCGGCGTCGTAGTCGTAGCTGTACAGCGGCAGGTCGGCGAAGGGAATTTCCCTGAACGCCAGTTCCGCCGGCGCGAGCTTGACCAGCGCATGGGCCAAGCGGCGGTTGATCGATGCCTTGGCGAGGCTGCCGACCAGAAATCCCACGTTGAAGGTCTTCACAGGGCTGTCTCCTTGTTGCCGCGTTTGACGATGACTGCGCGGACGACCGGACACCGGCAGCGCCGCGCATGTCGTTGTCGTCGATCATAGGCCGTCGGCGTGGCATCGCGCCGTCCGGATTCAGCCGCTGTCCAGATTGATGCGTCGCCCCGGCATCGGGCTTCCTCCCCGTCACGCATCCAATGCTCGGTAGCGTCGCCCGGCACTTCGGCCGACCTGTAAAATTCGCGCCATGGACCCCTGCGCCCCGATCGCCGCCGCCTTCTACCACTTCGCCACCCTGCCGGATTTCGCCGACAAGCGGGCGCCGCTGCAGGCGCTGTGTAGCCGCCACAACGTCACCGGCACCATCCTGCTGGCGGCCGAAGGCGTCAACGGCACGATTGCCGGCCTGCCGGACGATGTCCACACGGTGCTGGCCTGGCTGCGCAGCGATCCGCGCCTGGCGGCGCTGGAGCACAAGGAATCGCCGGCGGGGCGCACGCCCTTCCATCGCATGAAGGTGCGCCTGAAGCGCGAGATCGTCACCCTCGGTGTGCCGGGGCTGGATCCCGCGTCCGATGCCGGCACCTATGTCGAACCGGCGGACTGGAATGCGTTGATCGACGATCCCGATGTCGTGCTGGTCGATACCCGCAACGACTACGAGGTCGCCATCGGCACGTTTCCCGGCGCGCTCAACCCGGGCACGAGCAGTTTCAGCGAACTGCCGGCATGGATAGACGGCCACCCCGAACTGCGCGGTCGCAAGGTGGCGATGTTCTGCACGGGCGGCATCCGCTGCGAGAAGTCGACGGCGCTGCTGCGATCGAAAGGCTTCGATGCGGTCTATCACCTGAAGGGCGGCATCCTGAAATATCTGGAAACCGTGCCTGCGGAAGAAAATCGCTGGCAGGGCGAGTGCTTTGTCTTCGATGAACGCGTCTCCGTCGGCCACGGCCTGGCCCAGGGTCCGCATTCGCTGTGCCGCGCCTGTCGGCATCCACTGGGTCCGGAAGAACGGGCGTCGGCGTGCTATGAGGAAGGCATCGCCTGCCCGCATTGCCACCACGCGCTGGATGCCGACCGGCGCGCCCGCCTGGCGGAACGGCAGCGCCAGGTCGAGCTGGCCGCGCGTCGGGGACAGCGGCATGTCGGCGCCCGCCTGGCCGGAAGCGAGGCTGATCCGACATCGTCAAATCAATAGTTTTTGACTATCAATTCGAGTCTAACTATCGATTTTACTTATCAAGACAGGCGGCCTAACCTGAGCGCGTCAATACCGACCAGGAGGCCGTCATGAGCGACACCCACGATCCGTCCCGCAAGTGCCCGGTGACGCATCTGACCACGCAGTTCGGTGCCCCGGTGCCGGACAACCAGAACAGTCTCTCTGCCGGACCGCGAGGCCCGCTGCTGGCCCAGGATGTGTGGCTGCAGGAAAAACTCGCCAACTTCGTGCGCGAGGTGATACCGGAGCGGCGCATGCACGCGAAGGGCTCCGGCGCCTTCGGCACCTTCACCGTCACTCACGACATCACCCGTTACACGCGCGCGGCGCTCTTCTCCGCGGTCGGCAAGAAGACCGACTTGTTCGCCCGCTTCACCACCGTTGCCGGCGAACGCGGCGCCGCCGATGCCGAGCGCGACATCCGCGGCTTCGCACTGAAGTTCTACACCGAGGAAGGCAACTGGGACATGGTGGGCAACAACACCCCCG
>CAZYHP010000070.1:0-15746 GCA_964647135.1 uncultured Rhodanobacteraceae bacterium | reverse complement strand
GGATCTATACCCCAAAGGCCCGAGACTCAACGTCTCGGGCCTTTGACTTTGCGCGGGAGAAAACCAGTCCGCGCCCGTGCGGCGCACTCCCGTCTCGCACGTGAAGAGCTTGTGTCGCTGCCGAGCTCGGCGCTCATCGCGATCCGATTCCCGATGACGGGTGGTGTGTCCGGACCGGGTGCACTGAGGCCGCGAGGTCCGTGTCGTTTCCGGCTTCTCTCCCAGTTCCAGTTCCGCCGCCATGCAGCTGTCATCGGCCGTCCGTCTGCGGCTGGGCTATGATCGTGCAATCGGAGGGTGACGGGATGGAACTGACTTTCTGTGGCGCTGCTGGGGTCGTAACAGGCTCCTGTCACCATCTTCGGATTGGCGACCGGCAGCTTCTGCTGGATTGCGGACTTTTCCAGGGTCGACGTGAAGAAGAGGCGCGCAATATCCAGCCGTTTCCGTTTGACCCACGTTCGATCGATGCCGTCGTACTCAGCCACGCCCATCTTGATCACTGTGGGCGGCTGCCCCTGCTGGTGCGTCGTGGTTTCAAGGGCCCGATCTACAGCCATGCCGCTTCGATTGATCTGGTCCGGGTGTTGTTGAAGGACGCGGCCTATCTCGAGCAGGCGGATGTCGACCGCGAGAACCGCAAGCGGTCGCGCCGTGGGGAAAAGCACGTCAAACCGCTGTTTGACATCGCCGATGTCGAGGCGGTCATGGCCTTGATGCGGCCGCTGGCATTCGCTACGCCGGATTCGGTGATTCCCGGCGTGATGGCGACGCTGCTTCCAGCGGGGCACATCCTTGGCGCGGCAAGCGTCGTGCTCGACATCTCCGAAGCCGGTCGACGCAAACGCATTGTTTTCAGTGGCGATCTGGGTCCGGGCGGTACCACCCTGCTTCAGGACCCAAAGCCGCCCGATAGCGCCGACCTGGTCCTGCTGGAAAGCACCTATGGGGATCGTAATCATCGGCCGCGTGATGCGACGCTTCGCGAAATAGCCGAAGTTCTCGACCATGCCTGGGAAGCTGGAGGCAACCTGCTGGTTCCGGCGTTTGCGATCGGTCGCACGCAGGAACTGCTTGCGCTGTTCGCCGCGCACCGCGAGGAATGGAATCTCGATCGGTGGCGCATTTTCGTGGACAGCCCGATGGCCATCCAGGCGACCGGCATCCACCTGCGGCACACGGATCTCTTCAATGAAGACGCCCGCGCATTCATGGGCGATCGCAGCCTGCGCGAGTTGCTGCCGAATCTGCATGAGACGCCGGAAACTTCGCAATCGATGCAGCTCAACACGATCCGTCGCGGTGCGATCATCCTCGCTGGTGCAGGAATGTGTACCGGTGGGCGGATTATTCATCACCTGCGGCACAATCTCTGGCGTTCGCAAACGCAGGTCATGATTATCGGCTACCAGACCGAAGGCACCTTGGGCCGTAGACTGGTCGACGGCGCCGAGGTCGTACGCATATACGGCGAGGACGTCCGCGTCGAGGCGAGTATCCACACCGTCGGCGGCCTGTCGGCGCATGCCGGACAGGATGGACTGGTGGACTGGTACGCGGCCATCGCTGGTCGCCCACCCGTGCATCTGGTGCATGGCGAAGAGCGCGGGCGCAACGGGCTGTCCGCGCGGCTTCAGCAGAGCCTCGGTGTATCGGCCTTTCTGCCCGATCACGGCGACACCCTTTCGCTGTGACGGTCCGGTGCTTCGTGCGCCGTCACCGCTGCCGGTAGAATGCGCAATCACACGGGCCTATAGCTCAATGGTCAGAGCAGGGGACTCATAATCCCTTGGTTCCAGGTTCGAGTCCTGGTGGGCCCACCACCGCTTCAGCGAAGCCGTAGCACGACAGAAGCGCGTTGCCGTGCGTATCATTGGCGCAAGTCCTACGGAATCGCCATGACCGCCCGCATTCTTCTCGGTTCGATCGTCGCCCTTTTTCCCGTTGCTCTGCTGGCGTCCGATGGAGTGCCTGGCGGGGACATCAGCGCGGAGAATCTCGCGCGACACATGCGCACGCTGGCGTCGGACGAGTTCGAGGGGCGCGCGCCGACCACCGCTGGCGAAACGAAGACCGTCGAGTACATCAGTACCGAATTCGAGAAGGCCGGCCTCACGCCAGCGGGTGACGACGGCAGCTGGGTCCAGCAGGTGACGCTGGTCCGCAGTGAAATCCAGGGTGATGTCGCGGCAGCCTTGAAAGTCGCCGGCGGGACGCGGGTGCTTGCGAAGGATGACGATATGGCCATCGAAAGCCTGCATTCGGAAACACGCGTGAATCTGAGCGATGCACCGCTGGTATTCGTCGGCTATGGCATCAGCGCCCCCGAGCTTGATTGGAACGACTACGCCGGGCTGGATGTCCGCGACAAGGTCGTCGTCGTCCTCGTCAACGACCCCGATTTCGAAAGTGGCGAAGGCCGTTTCGGCGGCAGGGCGATGACCTACTACGGTCGCTGGACCTACAAGTACGAAGAGGCCGCGCGACGCGGTGCCGCTGGCGCGCTGATCGTGCACGAGACCGCGCCGGCCGCGTATCCATGGGAAACAGTGCGTAATGGTCGCAATGGACCACAGTTCGACATCGTGCGCCAGGATGCGGCAAGCCATCACCTGCGCATGCGCGGCTGGATCCAACGCAGGGTGGCGGAACGGCTGTTCGCCGATGCGGGCCTGGACTTCGAGGCCGCCAGGCGCGCCGCGCAGCAGTCCGGGTTCAAGGGCCACGCCCTCGGCGATGCCACGCTGAGCATCGTCTTCGACGTCAAACACGAGCGCGTGCGGACGCGCAACGTCGCCGGCCTGCTGCCCGGGAAGGGGCAGGCCGATCAGACCGTCATCGTCTCGGGACACTGGGACAGTTTTGGCGTCACGCCGAACGCCGACTCCGATGGTGATGCCATCATCAATGGTGCCGTCGACAACGCCACGGCCATCGCCTCGATGATCGAGCTGGCGCGCGTGTTCGCCGCTGGTGAGGCGCCGGCACGCAGTCTGATGTTCCTGGCGCTCACCGCCGAGGAGAGTGGGCTGCTGGGTGCGAAGTATTACGCCGCCAGGCCACTGCGTCCGCTGGCCACCACGGCCGCCGTCATCAACATGGAAATGTGGAGCCCGGATGGACCGGCGCGCGACATTTCATCATGGGGACTGGGCAAGGTCTCGCTGGAACGCAATCTCGCCAAAGCCGCCGCAGTGGACGGGCGCGGATGGTCGCCCGACGACAATCTCGAGGCCGGGCTGTTCTACCGTGCCGATCATTTCGCGTTCGCGCAGGCCGGCGTGCCGGCGATCACCGTTGGTCCGGGCATGGATCTGCTCGACGGCGGTGTCAGTGCCGGCAGAGCGGCGCGAGCCGACTATTTCGCAAAGCGATACCACCAGCCGGGCGACGAATTCGACGACAGCTGGGATATGCGTGGGCCGGTAAGTGACACGCTGACGGTCTATCGACTGGTCAACGACATCGCCAACAGCCGCGACTGGCCGCAGTGGGACGCCGGCAGCGAGTTCGCCGCCGAACGGCGCCGCAGCGAAAGCGAACGGAAGTAAGGGCGGACGGTTCGGCGATCGCGCACGACCGTGGTCACCCGACGTCCGAGGCATGATCGTTCCACGCGATGTCGTGGACGGATTCGGCAGATCGCAATCGACACCGTTTCGAGGGAAGCCCGCTGGCAGCGTGTGGCGCCGACGTCAGCCAGCGCCGGGTCGGCGCCGTCGTGGCGTATCAGGGCCGCCTACGCCGGAAACGCCTGTTCGATCAGGCCTGCGAAGGGTGTGGCAGCGGGCAGCGTGCCGAAACACTGGCCATGTTCTCCTGCCAGCCGCGAAGTGATGAACGCCGCCGCGAACTCACTGCGGCCGCTGCGGATCAGCTGTACCGCCTGCAGGGCCTGCGCGATGCGTTCGGTCAGCAGTCGCGAACGCAGCTCGATCGTGTCGCTGTCATCGATGGCGGCGGCGATCCATTGCGCTGCGGCATCCAGTGCGCCGCTCTCGCCTGCAACGCTGGCCAGTTCCTTCGTCAACGCGTCTCTCGTCTCCGGTTCGCGGCGAAGGGCGCGCAGCACATCCAGGCACTGGATGTTGCCGCTGCCTTCCCAGATCGAGTTCAGCGGCGCCTGTCGGTACAGGCGCGGCAGGATGTTTTCCTCGACGTAGCCGAGACCACCCAGGCATTCCTGCGCTTCGTTGACCATCGGCGGGCAGCGTTTGCAGACGTAGTATTTGCCGATGGCCGTCGCCAGCCGCGCGAACGCCGCTTCCAGCGGATCACGCGCCGAAGCGTCGATGGCACGGGCGACGCGCATCGCCAGCACCATCGCCGCTTCCGACTCGAGCGCCAGATCCGCCAGCACGTTCTGCATCAATGCGTGCTCGACCAGCCGCTTGCCGAACGCGCGACGCTGGCGGGTGTGATGAATGGCCTGGACCAGTGCCTGGCGCATGATGCCGGCGGAGCCGATGAGGCAGTCCTGCCGCGTCAGCGCGACCATTTCCAGGATCGGCGCCAGGCCGCGGCCCTCCTCACCGACCAGCCAGGCGGTGGCGCCCGTGAACTCCACCTCCGAACTGGCGTTGCTCCAGTCGCCGAGCTTGTCCTTGAGCCGCTGGATGCGTATCGCGTTGAGTGTGCCATCCGGCAGGAAACGCGGCAGCAGGAAGCACGACAGGCCACCTTCGGCCTGGGCCAGTACCAGAAAGGCATCGCACATCGGCGCCGAGAAGAAGAACTTGTGCCCCACCAGCTCGTAGACCTCGCCCGGCCCGGCAGAGGTCACCGGCCAGGCACGGGTGCTGTTCGCACGCACATCCGAGCCGCCCTGCTTTTCGGTCATGCCCATGCCGATGGTGTTGCCCGCTTTCTGTCCGGCCGGAACAAAGCGACCGTCATAATGTGGCGCGATGATTCGCGGCAGCCATTCGCTCGCCAATGAAGGCTGGCGCTGCAGCGCCGGCACGCAGGCGTAGGTCATCGTCAACGGACAGTTGTTGCCCTGCTCCGGCTGCATATGCAGATAGGCGAGCGCCGCCCGCGCGACGTTCGCGCCGGGTGTGCCGGCGTGTCGCCAGTTGAAATTCGGAATGCCGTGCTCGATGCCGAGCTGCAGGATGCGATGCCAGGCCGGATGGAAGTCGACACGGTCGATGCGCTGGCCATAGCGATCGAACGGCCTGAACACCGGCTTGTTGGCGTTCGCTTCCACGCCCAGTTCCATGAGTTCGCCGCCGGCAACCGGGCCAAATGCCGCCACCTGAGCGCGCGCCCAGCCACCGCCTTCGCGATCCAGCGCGAGTTGCAGGGCCGGGTCGCTCGCAAACAGGTCACATCCAGTCAGGGGCGTGGCCTGGTTCTCGACTGCGTGGGTGATGAACTGCGGAGCAAGACTCATGACCGCTCTTCCGTATGGCAGACCTGCGACGATGCGTCGTGCGCAGGGCGTCAATGCTACAGCGCAAGGAGCGGGCCGTGCCCGGGCGCCCCGGTGGTGCCGCGTCTTTCCACCGATTCCTGTCAATCCCGCAGGCCGTGCTCGGAGTGACGCTGCTTCAGCGTCCGGCCATGCTTGAAGTGGGACCGGCCTGCCTTCCTGCGTGCGAACAGTCCGGGATTGTCCGCCATGCGAATCGTCCGTTCCGGCGAACCCGGGAGCCGCCGCGATGCCGGCACGGACGGCGACCGCCATACGCGTTGCGGCTGTCCGGACAGGTGCGAAGGCCCTGCGGGATCGGTCGGCATTCCCCCGACGATCCACGTATTGCTGTCACGGGCGCGCGTTGCCTGGCCATCCGGCAAGACATTCGCCGACATGGTCTGCTCTGGCCGCCGGTCAGTCGCTGTAGCGCGCGCTTCCTTCCACACGCGCGGCGACGATTTCGGGGCGCGTCTGCGCCGGCCAGTCACGTTCGACCGCCACCTGCGCATGAGCGTGGCTGGCAGCGAGCGCGTTGAAGTCCAGCGTCGCATACGCCCACGTTTCATGACCGCTCGTGTTCGCGATGACACCATCTTCGGGCAGGCCCACATCCATCGGCGCGTAGACCGTCGCCTCGCCTGTGTTGACGTCCAGGGCCGGGCTCCACGCCGCTTCGCCGGCAGTGACCGCCTGCGCCACAAAGCAGCGGTTTTCCAGGGCGCGCGCGAGACAACCGGTCCGGACGCGTGTCGCACCCGCGCGGGTGTCGGTGCAGCTGGGAACCAGCAGCAGGCGTGCGCCGGCTTCCCACTGTGCACGCACCGGCAGTGGGAATTCGATGTCGTAGCAGATGGCGATACCGACGCGCAGTCCGCCAAGGTCGAACACCTTCAACCGATCGCCAGGTTCGATGACACCCGCCTTCTTCTCGAAGCCGGTGAGCTGCAGCTTGTCCTGCCAGAAGTGCGTTCCCGCAGCGGTGAACAGGTCGGCCCGATTGCGGTAGCGTCGGTTGCCGACATCGAGCAGGAAGGTGCCGGCCAACAGGCTCGTGCCGGTGTGAACGGCGAGATCCGCGAACAGGGCAAGCCATTCGTCGCGATAGGACTGGATTGCAGCGAAGGAGGCGTGCGGGTCGCTGCGGATGCTGGCGGCAAACGTCGCGGCCAGTTCCAGCGACAGGTATTCCGGCAGGACGATCACTGCCGCACCGGCGTCCGCGGCCGCCTGTACCCCCTGGCGAACACGTTGGGCAAACTCCCCGAATGTGCGCGGCTCGCCGATCCGCCACTTCGCCACAGCGACACGAGCGTTCACGCGATGGCCTCCAGGGGTCGCAGCCAGAATGTCAGGTCGTGGAGGATTTCACCGCGCTGCAGCTCGTTCCATTCCAGCTGCAGGGTCATGCCGTCCTGCCTGGCATAGCCGCGCTTCTGCCAGAAGGCGTCGTTGCCGCGGAAGCCGGTGGGCTTTCGGGTGTCGTCATCGCGGCGATCCACGGCTGCGAACGCCGTCATCGTAAACGCGCCGAGTGCGCGGGCGTGACTTTCGCGATGATCGAAGAACGCGTGCCCGATTCCTTGGCCGCGGTAATCGGCCAGCAGCACCGATTCGCCGAAATAGAACACCGGATCGACGGCCAGGCCGCGGGCGATGAACGGCTGCCGGAAAGCGGGTGCATCTTCGGCCAGCGGAATGCCGGTCGAGGCGCCGATGACCTGTCCCTGGTCGAAAGCCAGGACGAAGACGCTGCGCGGCGAGCGCGCGTAGGCGGACAGGTAGTCGCGTTCGTAAGCGGCATCGCCGTCATACAGGTAGGGCCAGTCCCGGAAGACGGTCATGCGCAGGCGCGCGACGTCATCCAGGAAAGGCAGCACATCCTTGCCGGTAAAGCGGCGGACATCGATGGGCGTATGGGTGTTCATGGCTTCGCTGTCGGCAGTGCAGGGTGACCCGTCGGCGTCGCGAACGGAAAGGACATCGTCAGATCTCACCGGTCCGCGTTGTCGCGAAGAACGTGCATGCCCTGATGTCCAGCCGGCGTCAGGCGGCGCCATCAGTAGCCCGACCGGCTGCCGCCGGGCTGCGCCAGTTCCAGCTGGAACGCATCCGGCGGATCGCGGCCCAGCAGATGCTCGACGAAATAGTCCCACATGCGCTGCGTGTAGTAGGCATCGGTGCGGAAGAAATTGTGGTCCCGGCCGGGAAGGTACATCAGGTCGTAACGCCGATTGGCCCGCGTCAGCGCATCGACCAGTTGCAGCGTGAGCGCGGGGAAGGCGTTCTCGTCCAGGTCGCCATAGGCGAGCAGCAACTTGCCCGTGAGATTCCCGGCATGCGGCATCAGGTCGAGCTGGTCATAGGGCGCCGGGACGGCATCGTCCGAGGTGCGCATCGACTGGCCGTCGCCGTAGTCCGCAGCACCGAAGAACACGCTGACCGGATAGAAGCCGTGGAAGTTGTACGGCCCCGCCGACGAAACGGCGACCTTGTAGAACGCCGGGTGGGTCAGGATCGCGCGCGCCGAGGAATAGCCGCCGAAGGAATGTCCGTAGGTGCCGACGCGGTCCAGGTCCATGAAGTCGTAACGGGTGGCCAGTTGCCGCAGCGCGCTGATGTGGTCGAGCAGCTGGGGCTCGGCAAACCGGCCGCCAAAGCTGACGTCGTTGAACGACTTCGAACGTCCCGGCGTTCCGCGCGCGTCGATGGTCACGACGACGAAGCCCAGTCGTGCGAGGCTGGCGCGCGACACCGGATTCATCGCCGTGACGGCGCTGCTGAAATCGGCCGGCGCATTGGTGATCTGCGGGCCGCCGTAGATCGCGTCAATGACAGGAGCGCGCTGGCCTTCCGGACGCTCGGGTGGCAGGTAGACCGTCGCCCAGATCGGCGTCTGGCCATCGGCGGCGAGCAGGCGATGGCGCGTCGGCGCCTGCCAGCCGCTCGCGAACACGGCGCTGGCGTCGGCGCGTTCCAGGACGGCAATGACGTGGCCAGTCGCGGCGGCGCGAAGCGTGCTCACCGGTGGCTGGTCGACGGTGGAATGCGTGTCCACCAGCCAGCGGCCATCCGGCGACAGCGCCGACCGCGATTGCATCGATGCCGTCGCGCCAGGCATCGTCAGCGCCGTGGTATGCACGGCATCTGCCTGGCTGATCCGTAGCGGAGTGCCGTCATCCAGCGCCGCGCGATAGACGGCAGCGCGATAGGGATCCTTGTCATCATCGCGGCCACCGGAGGTGTAGTACACGACGCGATTGGCCACGTCGACATCGATGAGGTCGTAGACGCTGCGGTCATCCGCCGTCAGCACGCGCTTGAGTTCACCGTTGCGCAGGTCACGCAGCTCGAGCTGGCCCCAGTCGTTGCGCTGCGTGAACCAGATGAACTCGTCGCTGCCATCGAGGATGCGGGTGGCCGGCGGGTTGTAGCGGAAGGTGCTGAAGTGCGCCGAGCCCTCGCCCGATTCGGCATGGACGATGCGCGCCTGGCCGGTGGCGAGCGCCACCTCGTACAGGGCCTTGCGACCGTGGTCGCTGCTGGCGGCGAGGCCATGGACTCGCTGCCGGTCGGCGGACCAGTGGATTACCGGAAAGTACGGACGCCAATCATCGGGCAGGGCGACAGCCTGCACGCGTGCCTCGTCGACATGGATGGCGAACAGCTGCGGCAGCGGTTGCTCGCGATCACCCAGCAGGGCGATGCGCGGTTGCCAGACCTTCGGTCGCAGCGTGCCCTCGCGCGGCACGGATTCGAGGAACGGGTACGGCGCCACGGCGCGTTCGTCATGGCGCACGCCGACGACCACCTTGCCATCGCCCGACCAGTACAGGCCGGCCGGCGTGGACGGTGTCCTTGCGCGCAGGTCGGCGATCGCCTGGTAGGACGTGCCCGCACGGGCGCCATACGCGTAGTGCGCTTCTCCGTCATGAGTGAGCTGACGATCTTCGCAGCCCGGCGTATGCAGCCACAGGTTGTGGTCACGGACAAACACACCATGGCGACGGTCGGGCGACCACAGCACGCCGGCAACCGGCGCGGGGCCCTGCCATTCGCACTCGTCGGTGGCGGTGTCGCAGCGCAGGCGTCGGCCGGCGATGTCCAACTCGACGATGCTGCCTGATTCGCCAGGCTCGATCCGATCGACGGGCAGCGTGCCCGGCATCGAGTCCGCGGCGACGCCGGATTGCAGGATCGCCCTGCGCAGGCTGGCCGGATCGAAGGCGGGCCGGGATGCGCCGCTGGCGCTGTCGACAATCACCCATTCGGCGCCCTGTTCGCCGTCACGTCGATACCAGAATGCGTCGCCGTTTTTGATCCAGGCCGGCAGCACGCGCTCGTTGCGGATTTTCCCGGCGAGGTTGGCGTCCAGGACCTTCGCGGCGGCAGCGTAGGCCTGCAGCAGATCTTCACCGTCGCCCGTGTCTGCCAGCGCACTGCCGGCGATGCAGGCCAGCAGCGCCAGCAATGGCAACCGGGAACGGGCAGTGAAGCCGAAGAGGGCGCAGCGGTCACGGCGGTCGCCAGGCGTGCGCGCCTGCGTGTCAGCGGGGAAGGCGTCTGATCGGATCATGCGCTCGGGCCTTGTTGGCAGAGGCCCGATTATTGACGACGAAACCGGCTCGCGTCTGTCAACGCGGTTGATCGCGGCAGTTCCGCGGTGTAGCGAACGCCGGGCTGCGGTGAATGCCATGCCGATGCCTGCGCGGATCGCGCCAGGGTGAGGCGGAGTGTTTGCGTGCGGCCCGGGCTGCCCGGGCGTCGTGGTACCCGACCTGCCGCCCGGAACCGGGCAGCAGGTCGGTGGACGGGAACGATCAGGCGGCCTGGCGGCTCGCGCGCTTGCGATCGTTCTCGGTGAGCTGCTTCTTGCGCAGGCGGATCGACTTCGGCGTCACTTCGACCAGCTCGTCGTCGTCGATGAATTCCAGCGCCTGCTCCAGGCTCATGCGGACCGGCGGCGTCAGGTTCAGCGCATCGTCCTTGCCGGCGGCGCGGAAGTTGGTGAGCTGCTTGCTGCGCAGGGCATTGACGGTGAGGTCGTTGTCCTTGGCATGGATGCCGACGATCTGCCCTTCGTACACTTCTTCACCGGCATCGATGAGCAGACGGCCGCGTTCCTGCATCGCGAACTGCGCGTAGGCCGGCGAGGTGCCGGTGCCGTTGGAGATCATCACGCCGTTGATGCGCTGGCCGATGGCGCCCTCGACCTTCTGGCCATAGTGCTCGAAGACGTGGAACAGCAGGCCGGTGCCGGCGGTCAGCGTGCGGAACTCGGTCTGGAAGCCGATCAGGCCACGCGCCGGGATCAGGTATTCCAGGCGCACGCGGCCATTGCCGTCGGGCACCATGTTGCGCAGCTGGCCCTTGCGCAGGCCGAGGCGTTCCATCACCGCGCCCTGGAAATTCTCTTCGAGGTCGACCACGAGCTGCTCGTACGGCTCCCTGGTGACGCCGTCCTCGACGTGCAGGATGACCTCCGGACGCGACACGGCCAGCTCGAAACCTTCGCGGCGCATGTTCTCGATCAGGATCGACAGATGCAGCTCGCCACGACCGGAGACCTTGAAGGTGTCCGGATCCTCGGTGTCCTCGACGCGCAGCGCGACGTTGTGCATCAGCTCGCGGGTGAGACGGTCGCGGATCTGGCGGCTGGTCAGGAACTTGCCTTCGCGACCGGCGAACGGCGAGTTGTTGACCTTGAAGAACATCGAGATGGTCGGTTCGTCCACCGTCATCGCCGGCAGCGCTTCCGGCGTGTCCGGGTGGCAGAGGGTGTCGGAAATGCCCAGCGTTTCCAGGCCATTGATGGCGATGATGTCGCCGGCCTGTGCCTCTTCGACTTCGGTGCGCTCAAGGCCCATGAAGCCGAGCACCTGCAACAGGCGGCCCTGGCGGCGCTTGCCTTCGCGGTCGATGGCGATCACCGGCGAGTTCGGGCGGATGCGGCCGCGCTGCACGCGACCGATGCCGATGACGCCGACATAGCTGTTGTAGTCGAGTTGGCTGATGCGCATCTGGAACGGACCGTCGGGATCGACGCTCGGCGGTGCGACGTGCTTCACGATCGCCTCGAACAGCGGCGTCATGTCGCCTTCGCGGATCCCGGCGTTGTCGCCGGCGTAACCGTTCAGGCCGGAAGCGTAGACCACGGGGAAATCCAGCTGCTCGTTGGTGGCGCCCAGCTTGTCGAACAGGTCGAACGTGGCATCCAGCACCCAGTCCGGACGCGCGCCGGGTCGGTCGACCTTGTTGATGACCACGATCGGCTTGAAGCCCATCTGGAAGGCCTTCTGGGTGACGAAGCGTGTCTGCGGCATCGGGCCGTCGAAGGCGTCGACCAGGATCAGCACCGAATCCACCATGCTCAACACGCGCTCGACCTCACCGCCGAAGTCGGCGTGGCCCGGCGTGTCGACGATGTTGATGCGGTATTTCTCGCCTTCCGGGGACGTCCAGCGGATCGCGGTGTTCTTGGCGAGGATCGTGATGCCGCGCTCGCGCTCGATATCACCGCTGTCCATCACGCGGTCCGGGACGGCCGCGCGTTCGGACAGCGTGCCCGACTGCTTCAGCAACTGGTCGACAAGGGTGGTCTTGCCATGGTCGACGTGGGCGACGATGGCGATGTTGCGAAGATTCTGGATGCTCATGGGGGCCGACCGGACGGTCGTCTGAAGGCGGGACAGCTGAGCAGTATAACGGTATCCCGCGTCCATGTTGCGGCACAGCACGCCCGCGGTCGGCCGCCGTTCGGTCGCCGGCCATGCCGCGTGACAGGCCGGACCGGTCGAGTCAGTTAGTTCCGGGCCCGGCAATGCGCCGGCAGGGTCGACGGATGCAGCGTGGTGGCGGTCGCGGCGTCCAGCGCCGCGCCCAGTGGCCTGGCACCCGATGGCGGCTGGGCGAGACCGCAGACGTAGAGGAGATCACCCGCCGGCGTGCGGAACGGGCGCAGGACAAGTTGCAGCTCGCGCAGACGGCTGGCGGCGCGCTCGTTGAAGCCGATGACGATGCGGCCGTCGCGTTCCACGTGCACGGACGTGTCGCCCATATCGGAGGCCAGAGGGATCTGCTCAGCGAGCGCCTGTTCCGCCGGGATGCCGCCATGGGCTGCGTAGTGCTCGATGATCGCTTTCTGCAGCGGCCGGGTGGCCGCGACGGCCTCGACGACGCGGGATCGAGTGACGTAGTCCTGGTACGCCGGCACGGCGATGGAAACGAGGATGGCAACGACGGCGAAGCTGCCATACGCACCCGAGCCGGACAGCACGCCATCCAGTGGCGTGCTCTGGTAGTTCAGGTCGAGGCCGGCACGTTCCGGGCCGGCCAGCAACTGCAGGCCGACGCCGGTGCGTTCGGGCAGGGCCAGCTGTCGCGCGCTGGGCAATGCGAACAGGTCGACCGGGCTGTTGGTGAAGTCGCCCAGCAGGGCCAGCAGGCCGAGGTAGTAGCGGTAGACCTGGCGCGGCATGCCTTCGACGCGGGTGGACACCGACGCCAGCGCCTGGCTGCGATCGTCACCGTGGCGTTCACGCAGCCAGGCATCGATGGGCTGCCTGGCCGTCATGGCGATACGGTCGATCAGCGGCTGCGGCACGGCACTGTGGATCTGCCAGTCACCCTCTTCGATCCAGTACAGGTGCATGGGCTGGCTGCCCCACCAGTCCAGCAGGGCGGCACCGGCTGACCCGCCGGCCTGCGTCGCCTCGCCAGCCGGCCAGCGCAGGCGCAGGTAATGGATGTCGACACCGCCCACGGTTCTCACCGTGTATTCGGAACCTTGCGCGGTGAGCCGGCCGATATTGGCCCTGAGCGCCTCGCGGTCGCGCAGGCGCACGGCACTGAAGCCGCCGGCATCATCATCGAACAGCACCAGTTCGTTGCTGAAGGGCGCCAGCCATTCACGCACGGACAGGCCGGTCTTCTTGCGTGCGGCATCCTCGAATTCCTCCCAACGCTGCACGACGTCCGGGCCGTAATCGTCGCCGACCGCAGCAAGCATGCGGTCCATGTCCTCGCTGTCGGGCAGGGCCAGGGTGACAACGCTGACCGGCTCGCCGACGCTGTGCAGGTTGAACCGGCGTGGCGCCTGCGGCAGGTAACGCATCCAGGTCGGGTCTTTCAGCTGCACGCGAAGACCCAAACGTCCATGCCCATTCACGCCGCCCCAACCCAGGGCGACGGCCTCGCTCTGTTCGGCCACATGCCGCAAGGGCAGGGTTTCCGGTGTCAGGCTGGCGATCAGGTAGGGCTTCACCGACTGCATGTCCAGCCACATCAGCAGGCCCTGGCCGCCGGCATCGATTTCCTGCTCCAGCGCGTGCATGGCGTGCGGACGCGGACCGTCGCGGCGCGCCCGGTCCAGCATCGACTGCAAGGGTTCGCGCGCCGCCCCCATGCCGACGAGCAGGTTCAGCCGACCCGATTCGCGGTCGAAATGGGCGGCGGCCGATGCGCCACTGGCCGACGTCGCGAGTGCGAAACCGTCGGCCTCGAAGCGCAAGGGCGGAAAACCGGCACCGGCGAACACACTGCCAAGCAGTGCCGACACCGGTTCGGGATCGCGTGTGTCGAAAGCCGTACTGACCAGCACCATCGCCGCCGGAGAGGCGACCTTGCCGGGCGCGGTGAACGCGATCTCGATCGGCGCCTGGACGCTGCTCAGCGCCCGCAGGACGCGGTCGGCGCTGTCGCTGCCGAGGATGTCGGCGGTCACCGCATTGCCGGCCAGGGCCTGGCGCAACTGCGCGATCACCTTTTCATGCGCCGGATTGCCGTACATGGCGTCCGCGCCGCGCTGGTTGGGCGCGGACAGCAGGCCCCACAGGCTGGGCAGGCGCAGGTAGGCGACGGTGTCTTCGGGCAGGTGCTGCCGCAGCCATGGCGGCGAAGCAAAGGCAGCCGTCGTCGAAGTGGCCGTCGTGGCGGGCGAAATCGCTGCCGGCTCGGGGCTCCTGCCACATCCGGCCATGAACGAGACGGCTGCGACGGCAGCCAGGAGACGGCATCTGCAAAGGGTCGACATGGCGCGAAGTCCTGGTGGGGCGAAGGTGTCACGGGCCGCCGGCTGACGCGCTCTGTCATACTGCGCGGCCAGAAACCTGTCCACATTCTAGCGGAGTGTCCATGTCCGACCTGATTGCCACCTTCAACACCAGCCGCGGCGCCATCCGCGTCCGCCTGTTCGCCGACAGGACGCCGGTGACCGTCGCCAACTTCGTCAACCTGGCAAAGCGTGGCTACTACAACGGCCTGAATTTCCATCGCGTGATCGCCGACTTCATGATCCAGGGCGGTTGCCCGAACGGCACCGGCACCGGCGGCCCGGGTTACGAGTTCGAGGACGAGCCGCGCCCGGACCTGCGCCACGACAAGCCCGGCGTGCTGTCGATGGCCAATCGCGGCCCGCGTACCAACGGCTCGCAGTTCTTCATCACCCATGTCGCGACGCCGTGGCTGGATGGCAAGCACACCGTGTTCGGCGAAGTGCTGGGCGCCGACGACCAGGCCGTGGTCAACGCCATCAAGCAGGGCGACGCCCTGGAGTCGATCACGCTGGACGGTGACGCCGATGCCGTCCTGGCCGCGCAGGCCGATCGCGTCGCCACCTGGAACGCGACGCTCGACCGCGCCCGCTGATCCGGACGGTCGTCGCCGGCCGCCTGTCGGCGATCGCGACGACCGGGGCCGGGTTCCGGGGCGGCTCTGTTCCGCCCCGGAAACCCTGCCGTTCATCGCGCAACAGCCGGCCATGTTGCGCTGCGTGATACCATGCTGCCCCTCCGCACCACCCTTGCCTGAGGTCCAGCATGCTGAAGCTCGCTGCGCGCGTGGGTCGCGCCAAGCCCAGTGCCATCATGGTCGTCGCCGAGAAGGCGAAGGCGCTGAAGGCCGCCGGTCGCGATGTGATCAATTTCTCCATTGGCGTTCCGAATTTCCTGCCGGGTCCGCACGTGTACGAGGCGGTGCGCAAGGCGCTGGACAGCGACAGCGGCCAGTACGGTTCCAACCGCGGCCGTGACGACCTGCTCGATGCCTTCCTCGCGCACATGGCCGCGATCGGCCTGGATGGTTATACGCGCGCCCACTGCGCCGTCGCCGTCGGTGCCAAGCACATCCTGTACAACCTGTTCGAGGCGATGCTGGACGAAGGCGACACCATCGCCTTCGCGACGCCGTACTGGACCAGCTACCTGGACATCGCCGAGATCGTCGGTGCGAAGACGCTGCTGCTGCCGTGTCCGCCGGAACAGGATTACAAGCTGACGCCGGCGCAACTGGATGCCGCGCTGGCGCAGAAGCCGCGCGTGTTCCTGTTCAACAA
>CAZYHP010000069.1:0-16061 GCA_964647135.1 uncultured Rhodanobacteraceae bacterium | reverse complement strand
GGGCGTTCTTCGACTTCGTGCGGTAGACCTGCGCGGCACCGGGCACCAGGTCGGCGCCATACAGCTGCAGGATCGCCTCGCGCAGCTCAGTCAGGGCATCGTTGCTCAGGCTGGTCGAGTCGGTACGCATGTAGGTGATGAGACCCTGCACGCCTTCATCGCCAATGGCGATGCCTTCGTACAGCTGCTGCGCCAGACGCATGGTCCGGCTGGTGGTGAAGCCGAGCTTGCGCGCCGCCTCCTGCTGCAGGGTCGAGGTGATGAACGGCGGTGCCGGCTTGCGCTGGCGCTGCTTGCGCACCACCTCCATCACCTTGAGCACGCCGATGGCATCCTCGGCCTGGCCCTGCGCCGCCGCCGCGGCACGCAGCTTCGATTGCGCGGCATGCGCATCGTCGGCATTGCCGAGATCGAATTGCTCGAACTTCTTGCCGGCCAGCCTGAGCAACCGCGCATTGAAGCGCTGCGCGCCCTGGCTGAGCTGGGCGTCCATCGTCCAGTATTCGCGCGGCACGAAGGCTTCGATTTCCTCCTCGCGCTCGACGATCATGCGCAGCGCCGGCGACTGCACGCGTCCGGCCGACAGACGCGGACCGACCTTGCGCCACAACAGCGGCGACAGCGTGAAGCCGACCAGGTGATCCAGCGCGCGGCGTGCCTGCTGGGCGTTCACCAGATCCATGGAGATGTCGCGCGGATTGGCCACCGCCTCCTTGATCGCCTTCGGCGTGATCTCGGAGAACACGACGCGGTGCAGCTGCTTTCCATCCAGCAGGCCGCGCTCGCGCAGCACCTCGACAATGTGCCAGGAAATCGACTCACCTTCGCGATCCAGGTCGGTCGCGAGGAACAGGGCGCTGGCCTTGGCCGCCGCCTTGGCGATGGCGTCGACGCGCTTCTCGCTGTCGCTGTCGACCTCGTAGCGCATCGCGAAGTCGTGGTCGGGATCGACCGCGCCTTCCTTGGCGACGAGGTCGCGGATATGCCCGTACGAGGCCAGGACATCGAAGTCCTTGCCCAGGTATTTGTTGATGGTCTTCGCCTTGGCGGGCGACTCGACGATTAGCAGGTTCTTGGCCATCACTTCCTCATTCAACGTGCCGCCGCGCCGTGGACACACAGGCGTCCCCTCGCGCGCGTGCGCGCACGTACACAGGGTTAGTGATCACGCAGGCGCCCGGTCCTGTCAAGCTGTTCTGTCCGGCCGCAAAAAAAAAACAGGCGGCCGGGGCCGCCTGTGAGATCTGAAGAGATCGCTATTTGCAGGACGCCATCGTCACTTGGCGCGGGACCATACTACTTGGCCCTGCATCCTTATGCAATACATCTGTTATTGGGTGCAACTGCCTGTTTTAAATGACATTACCCGAAAACCGATCGGAGGGTTGCCTGGATGTCCACCGTCGCAGCGCGCGGATCCGCGGCGCCGCGGATGGGCCGGCCGACCACGATGTAGTCGGCGCCATTTTCGAAGGCCTGCCGGACATCGACGGTGCGCTTCTGGTCGTCGCTGGTGTTGCCGACCGGCCGGATGCCCGGACAGACCACCAGCAGGCTGTGATCGACCTGCGCGCGCAGGTCCGGCACTTCCAGACCCGACGAGACCACCCCGTCGCAACCGGCGGCCAGCGCGGCCTTCGCCCGCGACAGCACCAGCGCCCGGGCGTCGCACTGGAAGCCGAGGTCATCGAGGTCGTGCTGGTCCAGGCTGGTCAGGGCGGTGACCGCCAGCAGCTTCAGCGGGCCCTTCACCTCCGCGGCCGCGCGCATCATCGCGTCGTTGCCGTGGATGGTGCAGAACGTCGCCGGATGCCGGGCCAGCCCGCGCACGGCCGCGGCGACAGTCGCCGGCACGTCGAAGAATTTCAGATCGACGAACACCTTCTTGCCGCGCGCATGCAGCTGCGCGAGCAGAGCGAAGTAGTCGCCGCTGGTCAGCAGCTCCATGCCGATCTTGTAGAAGCGGCCGTGTTCGCCGAGCAGGTCGACCAGCTCCAGCGCCTCAGCCGCGGTGGGCACGTCGAGCGCGATGATGAGGCGCTCGTCGACCGGAATCGCCTTGTCCGACAGGTTCGCCATCGCCGCTGCTCAGCGCGTGCGCAGGCTGCGGCGCTTGGCCGCCGTCGGGTCGTCAACGCCGCGGGTGATGGCGCTTTCCCAGCCGCCATAGCTGGGATTGGGCAGCATGAACCAGCGCTCGCCCCACCAGTCGCGGTAGCTCTCCATCATCGCCGAACGCTCCGGGTTGCTCTTGCCGCGCAGGCCATCCAGGAAATCACCGAGGTTGTCGCCGAACAGCATCATGACGCGGTAGCGCTCGCCGACGAACTGCCTGCGCGCGCCCTTCTCGGGGCTCCAGCCCTGCGCCTCGTCGATGGTCAGTACCGTGTCTTCCGGATCCGACATCGGGAAACCCAGGGCACGCAGGTTGTCGTAGGTCGCCGGCTTTTCGGCGGCACTGCGGTTGGTCACGTAGAACACGGTCACGCCGCGCTGTGCAGCGGCACGCAGGAATTCCAGGGCGCCCGGCAGGGCCCGCGAACGGCGCTCGTTGACGAAGCTTTCCCAGGTCGCGGCATCGAAGGCTTCGTCGCGGTCGATCAGGCGCGCCTGGTAAGCGGAATTGTCGATCACCGTCTCGTCGGCGTCGAGGATGATCGCCGGCGGCAGGTGTCCGACGTGCTGACCACCACGCTCGTTGCGTGGCAGGGCATCCCAGTCCGGATCGGCGAGCGCGCGGTCGAGCACATCGGCTGCGGCGCCAAAGACGCTGCGGATGCTGGCCTCGTATTCGGCCGCCACCTGCATCCACAGGACGGCATTGAGATTGTCGTGCGCATCGGCGGACGAGGCGGCGGCCACCGGCCGGTTCGGCACCGGCGTCACGGACTCGTCGCGGACATTGCCGCGGCAGGCCACCAGCGAGGTCAGGACCAGGACAAGGGCCAGGTTTCGGATCGGTTTCATGCGCAAACTTCCTGCGAGGGGCGGCCGGCAGGCGCCGACCGTGCGGTTGGGGGAGACAACGCGTCGGCGTTGCGCCCTCAGCGTTCGATGATGGCCGCCACGCCCATGCCGCCGGCCGTGCAGACGGACAGCAGGGCACGACCGCCGCCGCGTTCTTCCAGCTGCTTGGCGGCCGTGGCGATCAGTCGCGCACCGGTGGCGGCAAAAGGATGACCAACGGCCAGCGAGGAGCCCACCGGATTGAGGCGGGCCGGATCGATGGCGCCCAGCGGTGCGTCCAGACCGAGTACGTCGCGACAGTATCCGGGCGATTCCCAGGCACGCAGGGTACAAAGGACCTGTGCGGCGAAGGCTTCATGGATCTCGTAGATGTCGAAGTCCTGCAGCGTCAGCCCGTTCGCCCGGAGCAGTTCGGCGACCGCGATCGTCGGTGCCATGAGCAGGCCCTGGCCATGGACGAAGTCCACCGCCGCCACGCGGGCGTCACGCAACCAGGCGCGCACCGGCAGACCCCGGTCCGCGGCCCAGTCCGCGTCGGCGAGCAGGACGGCGCTGGCGCCGTCGGTGAGTGGCGTCGAATTGCCGGCGGTCAGGGTCCCGTGGCCGGAAGTCCTGTCGAAGGCCGGCTTCAGGCTGGCGAGTTTCTCGAGCGTGCTGTCGGCGCGCAGGTTGTTGTCGCGCTGAACGCCACGGAACGGCACCACCAGGTCGCTGAAAAAACCGCGCTCGTAGGCGGCGGCCGCCTTCAGGTGGCTGGCCAGCGCCAGCTCGTCCTGTTCCTGGCGGCTGATGTGCCATTCGCGCGCCATGCGTTCGGTGTGCTCGCCCATGCTCATGCCCGTACGTGGCTCGCCGACGCCGGGGAACTGTGGCTTCAGCTCGCCGGGACGGAAGCCACGGAATGCGCGCAGGCGCTCGCGGACACTGCGGGCACGGCCGACATCGAGGAAGCGCCGCGCAAGGCGCTTGCCGAACACCACCGGCACGTCACTGGTGGTATCCGAGCCACCGGCCACGCCGGCAGCGATCTGCCCGGTCGCGATCTTGTTGGCGATGATGATCGCCGCATCGAGGCTGGTGCCGCAGGCCCGCTGCAGCGTGAGGCCGGGCGTGCCGGCATCGAGCCCGGAGGACAGCACGATCTCGCGCGCCAGGTTCCAGTCCGAACTGTGTTTGATGACCGCGCCGAATGTGAGCTCGCCCAGCCGCAGCCCGTGCAGGTTGTAGCGCTCGACCAGACCGGCAACGGCCTTCAGGCCGAGACCGAAGTTGCCGACATCGACATAGGCGCTGTTGCTCCGGCAGAACGGAATGCGCGTACCGCCAAGGATGGCGACCGGACGCTGCGGGCGCGCCACCGGCGCGCGGGCTTTGGAGGAAGCGGCGGAAGGCATCGCTAGAGTCGGACCCTGTGGCCTGGCGGTGTGGAGCGGTCACCGCGGAACCGGCGAAATCTCCGTGAATGGTACACTAGAGTGCTTTGCCGCGAACTGCGTGGCACCGACTTCGGACGTCATCGACATGCTTGAAGAGATCCTCAAGATCCACCAGTCCGGGCAACTGGACGAGGCCGAACAGCGCTACCGCGAATGGCTGGCGTTCAACCCGGACGATCCGGACGCGCTGCACATGCTGGCCATCCTGCGCCGCCAGCGCGACGACCTCGCCGAGGCCCTGAGCCTCGCCCAGAAGGCCGTGGACATGGTGCCGGAGCGCGCCAACTTCCAGGTCACGCTGGCCGGGCTGCGCATGCATGCGCGCGATTTCGACGCCGCCGTGACGGGATTCGAGAGCGCCCTGCGCATCAATCCGAATCTCGGCGGTGCGGCGTTGGGTCTGGCGCAGATCGCGCTCTGGCGCAACGACATGGAAGGCGCGCAGACGGCGCTTGCCCGCGCCGAGAGGATCGATCCGGAAAACCCGCAGGTGCAGTACCAGAAGGCCAACCTCGCACAGGCCCGCGGCGACCACCAGCGTGCCGTGAAGCTGTACCTGGACCTCGCCAAGCGCACGCCCAACGAAGCCGCGCTGCATGCGAACCTCGCCCACAGTTTCGTCGCCCTCGGCCAGAGCGGCTTTGCCGAGCAGGCACTGCGCAACGCCGTCGGCCTCAAGCCGGACTATGTCGCCGCGCGCATTTCCCTGGCGCAGCTGCTGCTGCGTGAAGGTCGTCCGGCAGACGCCCTGCCGGAATTCGACCAGGCCCTGCAGCACCATCCCGACCATCCGCTCGCGCTGGCGGGCCGCGGCGACATCCGCCGCGCCCAGGGCGACCTGGCCGGTGCCGTGCAGGATTACCGCAAGGCCCATGAAAAAGCGCCCGACGTCGCCAGCATCACCGCATCGCTGGTCCTGACCCTCGCGGCCGCGGGCGAAGCCGACCAGGCGCGTGACCTGCTGCTGGCATCGCTGCAGCAGCAGCCCGGCAATGCCGAGCTGCGCCGCCTGCAACTGCAGATGTACCGCAACGACAGTACCGCCTTTGTCGCCGCCTGCCGCGAGTGGATGTCGGCGGCACCGGATACCCTCGAACCGGCGCAGCGTCTGGCCACCCTGATGGAACTGCAGGGCCACTTCGATCAGGCCGACGACATCGCCCGGGGCGCGCTCAAGCGCGACAGTCGCGCCGCCTTCGCACGGCTGCTGCTGGCCCGTTCCGCATTGCGCCGCAATGAACCGGAGCAGGCGCAGGAACAACTCAATCGGCTGCCTGACGCCGGCCTGGATCCGGCATCGCGCGTGGAGCGTCACCAGTTGCGCGGATTGACCCGCGACCAGCTCGATGATCATGCCGGCGCCGTCGATGCCTGGCTCAACAACCATCGCCTGCAGGCGGGCCTGGCGCCGCCGGTTGTGCCGCCGGCGGTCGCGGACATCGCATCGCCCGTCGATGCGCCGCAGGACGAGGCCGCCGAGCCTGCATTCCTGGTGGCGGTCCCCGGCACCGGCAGCGAGAGTCTGGTCGCCCTGCTCGGCCAGGCCGGTGTCCGCGTGTTGACCGACCGTTTCAGCGGCCGCATGCGCGCCGATGCCATCGCCACCGGTGAATTCGTCGAACTGTCGGCGAAGGCCGCCACTGATCCGGCTGCGGTCACCACGTTCCGCGACGGCTATCTGGCCGGCCTGGCCGCGATGGACCTGGTCGCGGAACCCACGCTCGTCGACTGGCTGCCGTTCCCGGACCTGCGCCATCTGTCGCTGGTCGCCGCGGCGTTCCCGCGCGCACGCTTCCTGGTTGTCGAGCGCGACCTGCGCGATGCCCTGCTGGCCTGGCTCTCGCGCGGTATCGCGCAGGGCGTCGCCATGCCCGCCGACCAGGCACAGGCCGGCAACTGGCTGGCTGCGCTGAATGGTCACCTCGAGGCCGCGCTGGCACGGGTGCCAGGCGAACGCATCCTGCGCATCGACTTTGACGAGGTCAACGAGCCGGCAACGCTGGTGCGCCGCATCGCCGCCTTCCTTGATGCGCCCCTCGCCGTCGGCGACGATGTCGACGTCCGCCGCACCCGTGGCGGCCTGCCGACCGCCCTGCCGGACGGCCGCTGGCAGGCCTACGCGACCGTGCTCGCCGAGGCTTTCGCTCCCCTGTCCTGATGGAGGAATCGATGCAGCTGACCAGTCACAGTTTCGCCGCCGGCACCGCCATCCCGGCCGAGTTCGCGTTCGGGCAACCGGGCCCCGACAGCCCCTGCATCCTCGCCGGCAACCGCAACCCGCATCTGGCGTGGTCGCAGGTGCCCGATGGCACGCGCTCGTTCGCGCTGACCTGCATCGACCCGGATGTGCCGACGGTGCCGGAAACCGTCAATCGCGCCGACTGCGTCGTGCCGGCGGAGCAGCCGCGCGGCCAGTTCGTGCACTGGCTGCTGGCCAACATCGCGGCCGACCGGCGAAGCATCGACGCCGGCGCCTGGAGCGACGGCGTCACCGCCCGCGGCAAGCGCGATGCGGCGCCGGCTGCCGGTGGACTGCAGGGACTGAACGATTACACCGGCTGGTTCGCTGGCGACCCGGACATGGCCGGCGACTACCTCGGCTACGACGGCCCTTGCCCGCCGTGGAACGACGAGCGCCTTCACCACTACCACTTCCGCCTGTTCGCACTCGACGTTGAAACGCTCGAACTGCCGGTCAACTACACGCTGGCCGACCTCAACGCGGCGATGGATGGCCACGTCCTCGCCGAGGCCGAACTGGTCGGTACCTACTCGCTGAATCCGGCCTTGCGCTGATCGCCGGCAGCGGACCGGACACGCCCGCGGGCGCGCCGGTCAGGCGCCGGTAGGCAGGCCCAGCAGCAAGGCCAGCCCGAGCCCGATGCGATAGATCGCAAAGCCGGTGAAACGGTGCTGCTTGACGTAGCCCAGCAGCCAGCGCACGGCGACAAAGCCCGTCACCATGGCGGCGACGAAGGCCAGCGCCAGCTCGCCCCAGTTCTCGGCCTGGCCCGGCTGATCGAACAGGTACTCCAGGAACGCGTAGCCGCTGGCCGCGAACATGGTCGGAATGCCGACCAGGAATGCGAACTCTGCAGCGGCCGGCCGCCGGTTCAGGCCGGCGAGCATGGCGACGAAAATCGCCGCCGCCGAGCGCGACACGCCCGGAAACACGCCGGCGACGACCTGCGCCAGGCCCACGAGGATCGCGACGGTCCACGTCACTTCACCCCGCTCAGGTCGCCGTTCCGCGAGCCGCTCGGCGAACAGGATCCAGAGGCCACCGATCACCAGCGCCCAGGCTATCGGGGTCACCGTTTCCGGCAACTCCCAGCCAAGCAGGCGGACCGGCAATCCGATCAGCGCCGTCACCGCGAAGGCCGCCGCCAGCTTGAAGGCGTAGTCGCGCTGGGCGTGGTCGTGCCAGCCGGTGAGCAGGCTCCAGATGCGCTCGCGGAACACCAGCGACACCGCGACGATCGCGCCGGCCTGGATGACGATGTTGAACAGGTCCGAACGCGCGCCCAGCCAGTGCTGCGCGATCAGCAGGTGCCCGGTGCTCGATACCGGCAGGAACTCGGTCAGCCCCTCGATGACACCCAGCAGGAGCGCGGCGAAGACATCGGTCATCGTGGCAGGTGGCGTGGCCGCAGCTCGCGGGTGGGGACAGGATCATAGGCCATCGCGCCGGGGGTCTCCGCACGCAACAGGAACGGCGCCACCAGCGCCACCAGCACCAGCCAGTACAGGTAGCGGAACTCGGCGCTGGGTGCGAGGACCGGCAACGGCAGGCACAGGAACACGGCCGACCACAGCAGCGGTCGCAGCAGTGGCGATACGCGTCGACGCCACGTTGCCAGCAACAGGGCGATGACGACGCATAGATACGGCCAGCCGGCGAACAGCGGCGTCGCCACCAGCGCGTTCAAAGCTTCGATGGCGCGGTCGCGCAGCGGCGATGGCGGCACGGGCAACGGCGGGTTCACGTCGAGATGGTGCCACCCCGGCTGCAGGATCAACCGCTCAGGCACGTCCGCACGATCGACACCGAACAGCATCGCCATCAGTCGTGTCCGGTGCCGCAGCATGTCCAGCGGCGCCTCCAGCCACAGCCGTAACCAGGCGTTGTTGAGGTCGGCCATCTGTGCGGACGACGGATCGAAGTAGAGACTGATTTCGAGCTTGCCGGTCGCGAAGATCGATGTGTTGCTCCACGGCGTGAACACCTCGCGCAGCGCCTCGACGGTCAGCGGCCGTGCCTGCCACGAGGCGGGAATGCGCAGTTCGTCGCGGGCGATGGACACCGCGGCGATGTCCCACAGCGCGGTGACCGGCCAGACCGTGCGCCGCGTGACCGACGGATGCAGCGACGGCAACGCCGACAGCAGCGCGACCACCGCCGCCAGGAGCAGCGTCAGTAGCACCCTTGCCCACCGACGACGATCTGCCGAGGGCAACCAGCGGCCACTGACGTACCAGAGCAACGGCAGCGCCAGCGCCAGCGCGTTGTGCCGGTAGGCGCAGGCCAGCGCGCAGAACAGCACGGCCAGCAGCAGGCGCCAGCGACCCGGATGGCGCCGCTCTTCGACGAGTGCCGCCACCGCCAGCAGCGCGAATGCCGCCATCGGCACGTCTTTCCAGATGTGCACGGAAATGCCCGCTACGGCTGGCCAAAGGCCCACCACCAGCACGAACAGGACCTGCCAGCGCCCGCGCGCGAACAGTCCCTGCGCAAGCCAGGCCAGCGCGGTCCAGAGCAGGACGAGGTGCAACAGAAGGACGGGGCCCGGTCCGGAAACCAGACGTTCCGTCAACGACCAGATCAGCGCCAGGATGGGTGGATGCACATCCGTGTAGCGACCGCCACGTGCCTGCGCCCACTGCGACGCAGAGTCCGGACTCATGAAGCCGGGCCAGAACAGCCAGGCGAGCAGCACCACACACAACGCCGCGACGGGCCAGGCCAGCTTCGAACGCGGCCTGGCCGCTGCGGAGAGATGCATCACAGGCGCGGACATTCTCACGAGCCGAGGCTTCCGAGCACCGCCTGCTCGAATTCCCGGACATAGCGATCGACGTCGGCCGCCGGTGAGACGGCAAACCGCCGACGCATGCCGGCACGCAATCCGGCAAGCGCCTCGGGCCGCGCGATCCAGTCCAGCACGATGGCTTCGTACTCGCTTTCGCTACCGGCCACAAACGCGTCGAGGCGCAGTTGATGCAGCAGGCTGGCGCTCATCCGGGTGTGGAAGCCTTCATCGGGCAAGGTCACCACCGCCACGCCCTGGCGCAGGGCATCAAGCGTCGTGGCACCGCCGGAGAACGCCAACGGATCCAGCGCCAGGTCGATGTCGTCGTACTGGCGCAGGAACGGCGTCCCGGGTGGACGCGGTGGCCGCAGTTCGATGCGTTCGGCCTCGATGCCGTGGCGCTGGAACCGTGCCAGCGTGATATCCCGGGTCGCCGCTTCCAGCAACGGGATGGCACACAGCACCAGTCGCGCCGAAGGCAGGCGCTGCAGGATGCGCGACCACAGCGCGACGGTGCGATCGGACAACTTGGCCAGATGATTGAAGCTGCCCAGCGTCGGTCGCATACCGGACAACATCGGCAGCGCGCCCACCGGTGGCAGGTCTTCCGGCGACTGCAGGCAGAACATGCCCGACGGCAGACGAAGCGGACGTTCGTGATACGCGGCTTCGCAACCGGGCGGCAAGGTGTGCGCATCGCCGATCAGCACGTCCATTTCCGGCAGTCCGCTGCCATGCGGATAGCCCAGCCACGACAGTTGCAGCGGCGCGGCGCGTCCGCGCAGGACACGGGGACGGCCGCCCTGGCTGTGACCGGCGAGATCGACCAGGACGTCGAGCCGGTCGGCGCGCATGCGCGACAGCACTTCGTCGTCGCTCTGGCCGCTCACTTCGCACCAGTGCAGCGGCAGGCGCCGGAACAGCTCCGTGAACGCGTCAGGATGCGTCACGTCGGCGTAGCAGAAAGGCTCGAATCGCTCGCGGTCGAGCTGTTCGAGCACGGGCGCGGCCAGTCGACCCACCGGATGGTGGCGGAAATCGCCGGAGAGGAAACCGATGCGGACGCGGCGGCCGCCGGCCGGAGCCAGTGGCACGCTGCTGCGCGCCGGATCGATTCGGGCGCCGAGCTCCTGGTGCCTGCGGGTGCGTTCGGCGGTCGACAGCGTGTCGTCGTACAGGCAGGTCATCAGCAGGCTGCTGATCGCGGTCGCGTCAACGGGCTGCCGGGCGGCGGCCTGTTCGGCATGCTGCCGCGCCGCGCGTGCGTCGCCCAGGAACAGACAGGCCGATGACAGCGCGCGGCGTACGTTCCAGGCCTCCGGCTGCAGGGCCAGGCAGGATTCCGCCACCTCACGGGCCGCCGCCGCCTGGCAGTTGTCGAGCAGCCAGCGTGCCGCGATGGCGGCGGCGAGCGGCTCACCCGGCGTCAAGGCCATTACCGATCGCGCGACATCGAAGGCGGCTTCACGGTCGCCCTGCAGCTCCAGCAGGGCGGCACGCTGGGCCAGCAGCGGCGGATCGCGCGGATGGATCGCGAGCGCCTCCGCCATCAGCTCCGCCGCGAGCGTCACGTCGCCGGCGAGGAGGGCGCGCCGCACACGTTCGCGCGACTCACGGATGTTGTGAGGTGTGTCCGCCACCCGATGTTCCTGCAAGCCCGATCAGTGGGGCGGGATGCGCCCAAGCTGCGCACAGTCTGCACCAATGCAGTGCATTGCCGCCAGCCAATTCCTGCAGGGCCTGCACGGCGTGCCGCCGCCCTGCGGCCCGCCATGCTGGCATTGCGCTTGCAATCGGGTCCCCGCCTTCCAGCCCACTACGGAGCCACCATGTCCGACCACGTCGCCAAGCTGATCCATGACAACGCCATCGAATTCATCGACCTGCGTTTCACCGACATGCTCGGCAAGCAGCACCACGTCACCTTCCCCGCACGCGCCGCCGACGAAAGCCTGTTCGAGGACGGCAAGATGTTCGACGGCTCGTCGATTGCCGGCTGGAAGGGCATCAACGAATCCGACATGGTGCTGATGCCGGATGCCAGCACCGCCGTCATCGATCCGTTTACCGAACACCCGACATTGATCCTCACCTGCGACATCCTCGAGCCGGCGACGATGCAGCCCTATAGCCGCTGCCCGCGCTCGATCGCGCGCCTGGCCGAGGCGCACCTGAAGGCCAGCGGCATCGCCGACACTGCCTTCTTCGGCCCGGAACCCGAATTCTTCGTGTTCGACTCGGTGCGCTGGCGCAACGAGATCGGCCGTGCCGGTTTCGAGATCGGCTCCGACGAGGCGCACTGGTCGTCCAACGACGGCCAGGACGGCCACAACCACGGCCATCGCCCCGGCCCGAAGGGCGGCTATTTCCCCGTTCAGCCGGTCGACTCGCTGCATGACCTGCGTGCGCAGATGTGCAAGATCCTCGAAGCCATGGGTCAGGAAGTGGAAGTCCACCATCACGAGGTGGCGACCGCCGGCCAGTGCGAGATCGGCACCAGGTTCAACACGCTGACCACCAAGGCCGACGAACTGATGACGATGAAGTACGTCGTCCGCAACGTCGCGCATCGCAACGGCCGCACGGCGACCTTCATGCCCAAGCCACTGGTCGGCGACAACGGCTCCGGCATGCACGTGCACCAGTCGCTGAGCAAGGACGGCAAGAACCTCTTCGCCGGGGATGGCTATGGCGGCCTGTCGCAGCTGGCGTTCTGGTACATCGGCGGCATCTTCAGGCACGCGCGTGCGATCAATGCCTTCAGCAACGCCTCCACCAACAGCTACAAGCGTCTGGTGCCGGGCTTCGAGGCGCCGGTGATGCTGGCCTATTCGGCACGCAACCGTTCCGCGTCCTGCCGCATTCCGTGGGTGTCCAGCAGCAAGGCGCGCCGCATCGAAACGCGCTTCCCGGATCCGGTCAACTCCGGCTACCTGACCTTCACCGCGCTGCTGATGGCCGGCCTCGACGGCATCCGCAACCAGATCGATCCGGGCGCGCCGATGGACAAGGACCTGTACGACCTGCCGCCGGAAGAGGAGAAGGGCATCCCGACGGTCTGCCATTCGCTGGACCAGGCGCTCGAGGCGCTGGATGCCGACCGCGAGTTCCTGAAGGCCGGCGGTGTCTTCACCGACGACTTCATCGACGCCTACATCGAGGTGAAGATGCAGGAAGTGCAGCGATTCCGCGCCGCCACGCATCCGCTCGAGTTCTCGATGTACTACTCGCTCTGACCCGGGCGGTACGCGGTATCCGGCAACGGCGCCTGCTGGCGCCGTTGCCCCGCGTGCGCTTTCCGGCGCAGTGGCTGTTTGTGCATTCGAAACCTTGCGAATGCTGCCGCCATGACCCGCCGACCCCGCCTGTCGTACCCGCCCATTCCGTTCCTCGCCTCGATGGTCGTCCTGGCCATGGCCTCCGTGACGACAGAGACGGCCGATGCCGGCACGCCGCCCGACCACGACCTGGTACGAGTCGCCGTGCTCAGCGGCAACTACGACGGCCTGCCCGAACAGGACAGCCGCGATGGCCCCGAATTCGGGGCCAGCATCGCCATAGACGGAGACTGGATGGCGGTCGGCGCACCCGGCACGGTCGTGGGCAATCCGCCGGGCGAGAAACTGGGCGCGGTGTTCCTGTTCAAGCGCAATGGTCAGCAATGGGAGTACCGGCACCGGGTGACCGGGTTTCCATGGGGGCCAGTCCCGCGCTGCGGACACAGTGTCGCGCTGAAGCTGCCGCGCCTGGCGTTCGGGTGTCCGGAAGCGACCCAACCGGCGGTTCCCGATTCCAGGGCCGGGGCGTTTGTCAATGCCAGCCTGCAGGAGGACAACTGGAACCCTGCCTGGGGCGTCATCAGCAACGATGTCGGCGCCGAATGCGGCCGCGCGATCGCCCTGACCCCATACGTGCTGGACGCACCCTATCACACGCTTGTCGGTTGCCCGGGCGACGCCCAGGGGCGCGGCAGCATCTGGAGGTTCACCAACGGCAACCAGGATGGCAAGTTGACGGCGGCGGATGGCCAGCCGGGAGATCGCTTTGGGGAGGCCTTGTCGCTGTACCGGCTGGTTTTCGCCGGCACCTGGCAGACGCTGGCCGTGGGCGCGCCGGGTCGGGCATTCGGTCCCGCGGCGCAGTCGGGCGCGGTGTATGTCTTCCAGGGCGCCGATTTCATTCCGACATCGACGCTCACCTATCCCAATGGCCACCTGTATCCGCACACCCGTTTCGGGGCGGCGGTCGCGGTCAACTTTTCCAACATACTGGTCGGTGCACCAGGCGGAACCGGAAGCGGCAGTGCATGCCAGACCGTTCCCCGGTGCGGCAATATCCATCGTTATATCCAGCCCGAGGGCATCTGGCTCCGGCAGGATGGTGGCGAAGCAGTCAACGCCGGTGGTGAGCCGCCGGGTGGTCAGGCCGGCATGGAATTCGGATCGGTATTGGCACTGGGCCCGAGCAACTGGCTTGCCGCGTCCGCCCCGCTGGCCGATCGCAGTTCCGCGACCCTGCCACCCACCGTTGCCGCCGATGTCGGCATGGTCGAACTGCGCCGAGCCAGTGATGGTGGCTACGGTGCCGGCACCGGCGAAACGCGGGGGGAGTTACGTCCGGGAACCATCCTGCCCGGCGGAAACGGTGGGCTGTTTGGCAGCGCCGTGGCGTTTGGGGCCGATCAGCTCGCTGTGGGGTACCCTCGCCAGAGGACGCTGATGGGCCAGCGCCGAGGCCAGGTTTGGGTCTACGTGACCGACCGGATCTTCGCCAATGGATTCCAACCCTGAGCGCTGCAGTCAGGCGCATCGGACACCCGTTTCTGATCAGCTCCACAGCGGTGCAAGGGTTTGGGCCGCCAGCTCTGGCCGTACTCTGTCTCATTGCAAGGCCGTGAGAGCCTCGCGGATCTGCATGGACAGCGGATGCGCCGATCCGTGCTCACCCTCGCATGCTTCCAGGGCGGACTGAAGCTCGGTTCGTGCCTGCGCCACTCGCCCGGCCGCAGCCAGCGCCTCGGCGTGGTGCACCCGGCAACTGAGGGTGTTCGGATAGGCAGCGCCCAGGAAATCCGACTTTTTCCCACACAGTGTCGACAGCTCCGCCAATGCAGCCGCGCGGGCGCCGAGCTGGAAGCGGGCGCGCGCCGCCACCTCGCCGCCTTCGAGCGTGAACATGTGGCTGTCGCCAAAGCGCTCGCGTGCGTGCCTGGCCATGGCTTCAGCCAGTGTCAGCGCCTCGTCGGCGCGGCCGTCGAGCAGGCGCTGTTCGGCCAGGTTGTTGTGCATGATCAGCGTGACCGGATGGGTGGGACCATACTCGAGCCGCGCCACTTCGTAGACGTGCTCGCGCAATGCCCGGGCACGATCCAATTCCCCGGTCTCGGCCAAGGCGTTGGCCAGGTTTCCCTGCACCGACAGCCGGCGTGGACTGGCCGGAGGATCGTGATCGGCAGCCAGGGCCACGCCGCGCTCGAGGAAGGGCACCGCCTCGCGGAAGCGCCTCTGCTCATTCAGGATGCCGCCCAGGTTGCCGAGCATGACACGCACATTGCCATGCGTTGCACCGAACCGGGTCTCCGCTTCGGCCAGCAATCGGCGGCTCTCCACTTCCGCCGCCGCCAGGTCGCCCTTGCGCACCAGCAGCCGCGCCAGTTCCCCCCGGACGGCAAAGCGATTGCTGTGACCGGCGGCGCTGGGAGGGGCGGATTCGCTCTCGGCCAGTACCTGCCGCAACCAGCGTTCGGCCTCCTCGAGCTCGCCCTGCTGGAGGGCCAGTGAACCCAGGTGATGCATCGCCGCCCAGCGCTGAGAATCAACGGCCCTCCCGCCTTGGCCCAATGGTCGCAAGGCAAGCACCTGCTCCAGCACCTCGATTGCAGGTTCAACGAGATCCTGCTCGTGAAGGCTCTCGACAAGGGAAAGCATCAAGTAGACGGTTATCCGGTGCTGCGGACCCAGGGACTGCTGCGCGCGTGAGAGCACCGATTCGATGACTGCGTGAGGCTGTGGCGTATCGGGCAGCTCGGCCCGCACATGTACCAGGATGGACTCGATGTCCAGCACCTCCTCACTGTCTACCGGATACAGGCTTTCGGCCAGGCTGAGCGCCTCGGCGAGCAGCGGCTCCGCCTGTGCATACAGGCCCAGGCTGCGGTAGCTGTTGCCGATCGTCATCAGGGCGCGGGACCGCGCCGCCGGATGACCCTCGAACTGACGATCAAGGCCGACCACAGCGCCATCGAGGACATCACGGACGCGCACATCGGCCCCCTCCATGGCGACGGTGGGAGCCGAAAGCAGGTCGGCGAGGAAACGGCTGACCGCAGCCTGCTCCGCCCCCGCCGTCTGGGCGCGATCACGCTCTGTCGCGGCCTGGTGCAGACCCGCCAGCGCCATGGCCAGTCCCAGACCCAGGCTGCCGACAACGGTGGAGACCAGCCAGCGCCGACGGCGCCTGACCGGCGCCGAACGCATGAACGCCAGCCGCCTCTGCACGCTGTCGAGGTCCGGGCGTCGCGCGGGATCGGCAGCCAGCAGGTCGGCCAGCAGCAGTCGAGGCATCTTGGGCAGCGGCAAGGCGAGTGCACTTTCACGCGCCAGATCCCGGGCATGGGCATTGCGCAGCG
>CAZYHP010000068.1:13954-16436 GCA_964647135.1 uncultured Rhodanobacteraceae bacterium | reverse complement strand
GCATCATCACTGCGGCAGAACGTCCCGGCGCAGTCGACGTCGTCCGCGCCCGTCTGCGCCTTCGCCTCCGCCGGAGCCTGGTCGTCACACTCGCTCAGCGGGTTGTCCAGGATGCGTCACCGCCAAACCGTCACACCCGCGCAGGCGGGTGTCCAGATGGTCAGGCCACGCGGCTACGTTCGCTGGATGCCCGCCTTCGCGGGCATGACGGGGTCGGAGGCGTGGCCCGCATCATCACTGCGGTACAACGTCCCGTCGGTCGACTTCGTCCGCGCCCGCCTTCGCGGGCATGACGGGGATGGGAGGTCTGGCGCGCATCATCATTGCGGCCGAAGGTCCCGGCGCGGTCGACTTCGCCTGCGCCCGCCTGCGCGCGATTGACGAACGCCTCAGCCGTCGCGGTTTAGCTTGCTGTGGCGCATGCCGTAGCCGAAGTAGATGACCAGGCCGATCAGCAGCCACATGCCGAAGCGTTCGTAGGTCTGCCAGGGCAGGCCGGAGATCAGCCAGATCGAAAAGGCGATGCCGATGATCGGCACCAGCGGCACGAACGGGGTGCGGAATCTGCGCTTCACGTCGGGACGGGTATGGCGCAGCACCATGATGGCGCTGCAGATGACGATGAAGGCGGCCAGCACGCCGATGTTGACCAGTTCGGCCAACTCGCCCAGCGGCAGCGCACCGGCGACCAGACCGGTGAGCACGCCGAGGATCAGCGTCGGACGATACGGCGTGCCGTATTTCGGGTGGGTCTTCGCGAACCAGGCCGGCAACAGGCCGTCGCGGGCCAGCGCGAACCAGATGCGCGAGGCGGCGAGCATGAAGGCGAACACCACCGAGATGATGCCGGTGATGGCGGTCACCGAGATCGCCGCGCTTACCCAGGTCAGGCCGATGGAGGAGAACGCATTCGCGACCGGCGCATCGTTGCCCAGCGTCGAGTAGTGCGCGACGCCGGTCAGCACCATCGAGATGGTCAGGTACAACGCCATGGAAATGCCCAGCGACAACAGGATCGCGCGTGGCAGGTCGCGCTGCGGGTCCCTGGCTTCCTCGGCCGCCGTCGTCAGCGTGTCGTAACCGAACACCGCGAAGAACACCACCGCCGCGGCCGTAACCACGCCGGAGAAGCCGAAGCGGCTGACGCCTTCGGCATCGACGATGCGCTCGGGAATGAAAGGCACCCAGTTGTTCGGATCGATGTAGAACACGCCGACACCGATGATCAGCGCGACGCCGATGATCTTGACGACCACGACCAGCGTGTTGAGACGAGCGCCGATCTCGGTGCGCATGGTCAGCAGCACGGCGATCGCCATGGCGACCACCGCGGCGATGACATTGAAGTAGCGCCCCTCACCGGTGCCGTACGCGCCCTGCGCCCAGACCGGCAGACCCAGGCCGATGCGTTCGAGGATGTCCTGCACGTAACCCGACCAGCCACTGGCGACCGCGGCGACGATCAGTGCGTATTCCAGCAACAGGTCCCAACCGATCAGCCAGGCGGCGAATTCGCCGAGCACCGCATAGCCGTAGGTGTAGGCGCTGCCGGTGACCGGAATCATGCCGGCGAACTCGGCGTAGCACAGTGCCGCGGCGGCGCTGGCGATGCCGGCGATGATGAAGGCCAGTGCGACTGCCGGGCCGGCGTTGGCCGCCGCCTGCTGGCCGGCCAGCACGAAGATGCCGACACCGATGATGCCGCCCAGTCCGATGCTGGTGAGTTGCCACAGCCCGAGCACCCGGCGGAAATCGCGGCGACCACTCAGGTCCGCCTGCAACTGTTCGATCGTCTTGTGCCGGGTCAGTCTGGCCAGCATCCCCATCTGTGCGCTCTCCCTGTGCGGGCGGCGATGGCGCCCGATGACGCGGGGGATCATAGCCCGGAAGGCGGATGGCTGGCAGGACGGCCGCGTCGCGCGCAGGCATCGTCCTGGCGCGGGCGGGCGTGCTGCAATGCAATGGCGGCAGCCATCCGGCACGCCGTTTTCTACCCTGTCCAGGATGGCTGGCGGTCGCAGGGCGCTTTTTGCGTCTGGTCCGGTAATGGCACGACACGCGCCGTCCACACAGGTCATTCCGATGCGCCCGTTCCACTTCACGCCCGCCGGTTCCCAGGTCCTGCGCAGCTTCGATTGCGAGGTTCCGCAACCACGCGCACGCCGGCTGCTGGCGCGCGTCGCCGCGGCCGTGATGTGGATCGCCGTGGCCGTCGCCGTGACCGTGGATGTAGACGCCGCGGAGTTGCCCTGTTCCGGCGATTCGATGCGCGGTGGGGCGCTGACGTCGCTGCTCATGGCGACGCCATGTCCAACGGTGGCGCGCAAAGCTGTGCCCCACAGATGCGCTGAGGCGCTGAGGCGCTGAGGCGTGGAGGCACTGAAGCACTGAAGCCCTGAGGCCCTGAAGCGTTGAGGCGTTGCGGCGTTGCGGCGTTGCGGCGATGAGGCGCTGAGGCATTGAGGCGCGGCGGCGCTGAGGC
>CAZYHP010000068.1:0-13854 GCA_964647135.1 uncultured Rhodanobacteraceae bacterium | reverse complement strand
GGCGCTGAGGCATTGAGGCGCGGCGGCGCTGAGGCGTTGAGGCGCGGCGGCGCGGCGGCACTGAGGCACCGAAGCACTATCGCAGGCACTGGCACCGGCAGGGTGTGTTCCCGCGGCCCGTCGGCGTGCGCATGACGCCTCGCGGGTTCGTCATGACTTCAGCGCGGGCGCACAGCGCACCGGCGCCCTGGTCGTGTGCGCTGCGTACCGGCAACCCTCGCACTGTCGCCGGGTCCGCCGGATCGAGCGGACACTGGCAGCCTCCTGCCTTGAGCGCAGAGTTCTACCGCGCAAGTGAACGGGATGCGCGTTGGCCATTTGCACTGCGCCCAGCGGATTTTCGGCCGGGCCCTCCCGTTCTGGCGGGCATCGTCATGTGCGTCTCCGCGAATGTCGCAGTCGGGGCGCGCGCGGCGTTATCCGGAAGTGATCGTGCTCCGAGCACCTCCACACAGGATTCGCCGTCATGCGCAGCAGGCATTCCCTTTCGTTTCGCACTATCCCGACATTGCGCGGCCAGACTGCCGCAACCGGTTCGTACGCAGCGACAATGAAACCTCGTTGCGGCGGATCGCAGCGGCGTGTCGGGATGCGTGGGGGGCTTGTCCTTGCCGCGCTTCTGCTGGCGCGCACAGGTGTCGCTTTCGACGGCTATGCGCCGTCGTCGTATGGTGCCGATCCGTACGGCGGCTCGCCAACCACACCGCTGCGAAATGTCGTGCGCATCACCGTCGGGGCCTATCACAGCTGCGCCGGCCTCGGCGGTGGCGCCATGCGCTGCTGGGGCGACAACGTCTACGCCCAGCTGGGCAATGGCAACAGCGACGAGCAGCTGGTCGCGGTGCCAGTGATCGGCCTGGCCAGCGGCGTGCAGTCGATCGGCGGCGGTGGCAGCCACACCTGTGCGGTGGCCAATGGCGCGGCACGCTGCTGGGCCTACAACTATTTCGGCCAGGTCGGTGACGGCAGTGATACCGACCGCGACCTGCCGACGCAGGTGCTGGGTCTGGCTTCCGGCACGGCCGCCATCAGCACCGGCATGAACCACAGCTGCGCGCTCACCAGCGCAGGCGGCGTGAAGTGCTGGGGCGCCAATGGCTTCGGGCAGATCGGCGACGGCACCGACACGAACCGTCTGTCTCCCGTCAACGTGACGGGCCTCACCAGCGGTGTTCAGGCCCTCAGCGCCGGCGGCGAACACACCTGTGCACTGACCACCGGTGGCGGCGTGCGCTGCTGGGGCAACAACGACTACGGCCAGATCGGCGACGGCAGCAACACGCAGCGCTCGACACCGGTCAATGTCAGCGGCCTGACCAGTGGCGTGCAGGCGATCAGCGCCGGTCGCTTCCACACCTGTGCGGTCCTGACGTCCGGCGCGGTGCGCTGCTGGGGCAGCAACGAGGACGGCCAGCTCGGCGACGGCACCACGACGGATCGCAGCATCCCGGTGAACGTCGTCGGTTTCGGTAGTGGCGGCCGCGCCGTCGCCGCCGGCACTGGCCACACCTGCGCGGCCACGACGGGCGGTGCCGCGCGCTGCTGGGGCAGCAACACCTGGGGCGAACTCGGCAACGGCACGACATCACCCAGCCTGGTGCCGGTCAACGTGACCGGCCTGTCAAGCGGCGTGCTGTTCGTCGCCGCCGGTGCATCGCATGCCTGCGCGGTGAGCAACGACGGCCTCGCCCGCTGCTGGGGTGGCAATGAATACGGCCAACTCGGTGACGACAGCTGGAACGACCGCACCACGCCGGTCGTGGTCCTGCAGGCGGACGGCATCTTCGCCCATCCGTTCGAGTGACGCCGGCGACGCATGCGATCACCGGCATCCGCGGTTCACGCGTCCGGATCGGACGTCGCGCGATCAGATCAGGCGGATCTCGCGCAGGCGCTCCAGCAGGTATTCGTGCGCGGTGATCGGCTGCGGGTAGCGGTTCGGATTCTCCGGCGTGATGCAGGACGGCAAGGTCTCGATCAGGAAATCCGGATTCGGGTGCAGGAAGAAGGGAATCGAGTAACGCGGCTTGCGCGCCGCGTCGCCCTGCGGGTTCACCACGCGGTGCGTCGTCGACGGATACACGTGGTTGGTCAGGCGCTGCAGCATGTCGCCGATGTTGACGACGATGGCATCGCCCTGCGTGGTGATCGGCAGCCACTTGCCATCCTTGCCCAGCAGTTCCAGGCCGGCGGCGCTGGCACCCACCAGCAGCGTGATGAAATTGATGTCCTCGTGCGCACCGGCACGCACGTTCGGCACGTTCTCGGTTTCGATCGGCGGATAATGGATCGGCCGCAGGATGGAATTGCCGTGGTCGATCTTGTCGTCGAACCAGTGCTCCGGCAGGCCGATGTACAGCGCCAGCGCACGCAGCACGCGCGCGCCGAGCTGGTCCAGCGCCTCGTACAGGCCGTAGCCGAACTCGCGGAAGCCCTCGACTTCGGTGGGCCACTGGTTCGGCGGCATGACGTCGGCATACTTCGAATCGCGCGCGATCTCGCGGCCGATGTGCCAGAACTCCTTCAGGTCCGGATGCTGTGAGTCCTTCGCGGTCTCGACCTTGAAGGGCGTGTAGCCGCGCGCACCTCCACCGCCCGGCACGTGGTATTGCATCTTCACGTCGGTGGGCAGCGCGAAGAAACGCTGGAAGACATCGTAGACACCGTCCAGCAACCCGGTCGACAGGCCATGGCCGCTGATGCCGCAGAAACCGAACTGCTCGTAGGCCTGCCCCAGCTCGCGCACGAAGTTGTCGCGATCCGTGGCGTAGCGGCGGATGTCGAGGGTGGGGACGTAGACGGTGCTCATTGGAACGGTCCTCAAACGGCAGATTCGACGGCGGCGGCCAGTTCGGCGACCGCGGACTGGACAACGGCCGCGTCTTCGGCCTCGATGGTGACGCGGATGACCGGCTCGGTGCCGGAGGGGCGCAGCACGACGCGGCCGAGGCCATCCAGGCGCGCCTCGACATGGCGACGCACGGCCTGCACGGCCTCAGATTCGACGACAGCGCGGGCGTTGCCGCTGACCGGCACGTTGACGGTGGTCTGGGGATAGCGGTGCCAGCCGGCGCGTGCCTGCGCCAGCGTCTGGCCGCTGTCGGCCAGCGCTTCCAGCACCGCCAGCGCCGACACCAGCGCATCACCCGTGCTGGCGCGATCCAGGCACAGGATGTGGCCGGAGGCTTCGCCACCCACGCGCCCGCCGCGCTCCACCAGCATGCGGTGGACGTAGCGGTCGCCGACCTGCGCGCGCAGGAATTCGATGCCGGCGCTGGCGAACGCCTGCTGCAGGCCGTAGTTGCTCATCAGCGTACCGACGACCGGGCCTTTCAGGCTGCCGGCTTGGCGCCACTGCTGCGCAAGGATGTAAAGGATGTCGTCGCCGTCGACGAGGTGGCCTTCGGCATCGACCATCTGCACGCGGTCGCCGTCACCGTCGAAGGCGATGCCCAGGTCGGCGCCTTCGGCAAGGACCTTTTCGATCAACGCCTGCGGTCGCGTCGAACCGACCTCGCGGTTGATGTTCAGACCATCCGGCGCGTCGCCGAGGGTGACCAGCGTGCCGCCAAGCTCGCGCAGCACGCGCGGGCCGGCGACATAGTTCGCGCCATGCGCGCAGTCCAGCACGATGCGCAGGCCGCGCAGGCTGAGGTCGTCGCGAACCGAACGCTTGACGAATTCGCAGTAGCGACCGACCGCATCGTCGACGCGACGCGCACGACCCAGCCGTTCCGAATCCACCGTGGTGAACGGCTGGTCCAGCTCCGCCTCGATGGCCGTCTCGACCTCGTCCGGGAGCTTTTCGCCGGCGGCGGAGAAGAACTTCACGCCATTGTCGTAAAACGGATTGTGCGAGGCCGAAATCACGATGCCGGCATCGGCCCGCAGCGACTGCGTCAGGTAGGCCACCGCCGGCGTCGGCACCGGACCGAGCAGGCGCACGTCGGCGCCCGCCGCCACCAGGCCGGCTTCCAGCGCCGATTCGAACATGTAACCGGAAATGCGCGTGTCCTTGCCGATCACGATCAGCGGCGTGCTGCCGCCGCGCGCGAGCACGCGACCGGCGGCCCAGCCCAGCTTGAGCATGAACTCGGCGGTGATCGGCCACTGGCCGACGCGGCCGCGGATGCCGTCGGTACCGAAATAACGTCGTGTCATGACGGCAATGGTAGTGCCAGCGCCGTCCAGGCAGCGAGTACCGCGGTTGATCCACATCAAGCCGGCGCTCACCGGCCGGCCATGCGTGGCTGGAAGGATAGCCGCGCGCCCACCCCACCCTGGCCGTGGTCGAGTTCGGCGATGCTCCGCAATCGGGTTCACCGGCGATCCGCGCCACGGGTTCGTCCACGGCGTGTTATCGGCTACAATCGCGCCCCTGTTCCAGGCGGCGCCCCGTGCGCGACCGGCGCGATTCTCCTCCGCCGCGCCCGGAACGTCCCCGATGGGCCGTTAGCTCAGCCGGTAGAGCAGTGGACTTTTAATCCATTGGTCGTTGGTTCGAATCCAACACGGCCCACCATCGGCATCAGGACTTCCGCATCCGCACGACGGCATCGACCAGGCAGCAGAAGGCCGGCGCAGCTTCGCTGCTGGAAGCGGATCGTCTGGCGGGCGTTGCCATCGCCGACGAGTCCGAAGAATCCTGCCGAGGTCACACCCAGCCCGCGCCGACGGCCGACAATCGATAGCCAATGGCCGTTGGTCGACACGTTGAATTCCAGCATTTTCCGATCTTCCCCTTCACGGCACTGTCAAAACCCGGCGGTCGCAATGTCCAGGAGCAGCCGTTGGCAAGTAAGATCCGTCCCCTCAGGGAGTCTTTGTGATGGGATTCGTCTCACTGCTGGGTATTTTGGCGCTGTTCGCGGGGCTGGTGGTGGTGCAGCTGCTGCGCTCGGTGCTGGCTTCACCGTTTCCGGCGCGGGTGCGGTTGCTCGGCATGGCGCGGATGCAGCCGCCGGAGTCGTTCGCGCCGCTGTTTGAGCACAGTGAAGGCTTGCTGGCGCCACTGGGCTTCGAAGCGCTCGGCTGGGTGGTGGTCCGGAAAGAGCCCGAGGGAACGCCCGGACCGCGCCTGATGCGCGTCTTCGTGAGCGAGGACCGCACGGTGCTGGCGCAGGTGATCGCGCCCTTCTCCGCGCAGGAGCCGCATCGCTGCCGCATCCATCTGGTCAGCCAGGCCGCTGATGGCCGTCTGCTGTTCACGGCGCCCTGGATGCTGCAGCCGCTGTCACCGGATCCGGGGGTTTCGGTGACGCAGGTGGTGAACGACCCGTCATTGGCTGCGCAGCTGGAAGCGCATCGCGAACTCGTCCAGGCAAAGTCCGGAACGACGATGCCATGGGTGGATCTGGCGACGACAGTGGCGCGCCTGCAGGACTACGAACTGACCGTGGTTGCCGGCGGCCTTCAACTCGGCGAACTGAAGCCTCATGCGGATGGCGGCCTAAGGCTGAGCCTGGGCCGTGCATTGGCCCTGCTGCGCTCGGGACTGCGTTCGCAGGCGACGGTGGCGGCGACGGACGGCGACAGCGTGGTGCCGATTGCGCGCGCCGTGACCTACTGGCGTCATCAGCGCCAGGTCGCCCACCACTCGCCGCGTTCCAGCGTGCAGTGGGGCTTTTTCCTGCTGAGCGCGCTGGCATTCGCCGCACTGGGCGCGTGGTTCTGGTCGCCCGGCTTCGCGGCGCTGCTGCTGGCGGTGATCGCCTTCCACGAAGCCGGCCATTGGGCGGCGATGCGCGCCTTCGGCTATCGCAATGTGCAGATGCTGATGCTGCCGATGGTCGGCGGCGTGACGATCGGCCACGAACAATCGCCTTCGGCGCATGCGCGCGCCTGGGTGAGCCTGCTCGGACCGCTGCCGGGCGTGGTGCTCGGTTGCCTGTTGTTGCTCACCGGATCGACGATGGCCGACGGCTGGGTGCTGCTGGCGGGCCTGATGCTGCTGGCGATCAACCTGTTCAACCTGTTGCCGATCCTGCCGCTGGACGGCGGCCATCTGCTGCACCTGCTGCTGCCGGAACGCGCGATCAGCGTGCGCAAGGTCTTCGACATACTCGCCATTGCCGCGCTGGCGGCCCTGGCCTGGCAGCTGGATGCCTGGTGGCTGTTGCTGCTGGCACTGGTGCCCTACGGCAACCTGCGCAACGCGACGCGCGACCATCGCCTTCTGAGCGCACTGCGCCAGACGCGCGCCGATGCGCCACCGCGCAGTGAAACGGCGGAAATGGAGCAGGCATTGGCCGTCGTGCGCAAAGATTCCGCGGCGCCGCCCGTGCTTACCGCGCAGTGCGTCCTGGCTGAGCAGGCATTGACGCAGGTCCGTGCGGTGCCGATGGCCCGGCGCCATGTCGCATTGATTTCCGCGCTGTGGATCGGCTGCTTTCTGGCCGCCGCCGCCGTGCCGATGGTGCGCGACGTCGTGATGGCCTTCGTGGCACCGTCGTACTCCGCACAGGCGCTTTGGAACGAGTACGCCAAGGCGACCGCCGAAGCGGGACGGCTTTCGAACGACGCGTTGCTGACCAGCCTCATCGCCAGGCTGGGAGATGGAGAAACCCGGGAATCCGGAACGTCACCCGCCTCGACGGCAGGGCTGGCGGCGCTGGAGCGCGAACTCGGCCACAGCCTGCATCCCCTCTGGCGCGACCTGTTGCTGTCCGCGGAGGCCGCAACGCTGCGCGAGCAACTGGAGATTCTTCCCGCCGGAGACTTGCACGCATTGGCCCGACGTCCAGACTGCCTCGCCCTGCTCACGTCGCACGCGCCGTCTTCGGCATTCGCGAAGGGCGAGCCGGTGCGATTCCAGACCTTCGACGCCAACACCGGCACCAACGGCGAGCGGCTCCTGGACCGCGGGCAGCTGGCAAGCTGGCTGGTACCCGGCGAATGCGACGACGACGGCAGGCTTCGTCTCGTCGAGGTGTCCGATCCCGACTGGCCGATATGGACGCTTTCGCTGGATCCGCCGGTCGCAATCCTGCAGGGCGATCTTCGCGCGCACATGGAAGCGTTGCACGCCGTTTTTGATCTGGAATCGAGCCATCCCCTCGATTAGTTCGCAGCGGACACCTGCCCTGCGGATCAACGGCCGCCGCCTTGCGCATTGGCAGGGGCCACGGCATGCGCAGGGGGCGGCGAAGACAACCTGCGCGCCCGGCAGTCGCGGCGGCGCGCAATGACCTCTGGAAAGCGCCTGCCCTACTTGGCCCACTCGATGTCCGGCAGCCGCTCGATGCCTTCGCGACGCCTGGCCTCGCTGACGATGGCGCGCACGTCCGCAAGCAGCTGCCTGGCGTCGTAGACGATGCCGTCCTTGATCGTGTAGCGCACGCCGCCGACGCGGACGGGCTCGTTGTCGTCGCTGACGCGCACGGCGCCGGTGCCGAACAGCACCTTCAGGTCTTCGAGCGGATTCTCGGCGACGACAACCAGGTCGGCGAGCTTGCCGGCTTCGACCGAACCGACCTGGTCGGCGACGCCCAGCGCCTCGGCGCCCGACAGCGTCGCCGAGCGGATCACTTCCAGCGGATGGAAGCCGGCCTCGCGCAGCAGCTCCAGTTCCTCGATGTAACCGAAGCCGTAGGTCTTGTAGATGTAGCCGGAATCGGAACCGGTGGTGACGCGGCCGCCGTGGTTCTTGTAGTCCGCGACGAACGCCATCCACAGCCGGTAGTTGTCGCGCCAGGCGCTTTCCTGTTCGCTGCCCCAGCGGAACCAGAACGAGCCATGCGCCCGGCGATTGGGCTGGAAGAAGCGCCACAGCGACGGCAGCGTGTAGTCCTGGTGCCATTCCGCCGTGCGCGCGCGCATGTAGTCGCGGGTTGCCTGGTAGATGGTGAAGGTCGGGTCGAGCGTGAAGTCCAGAGCGATCAGTTCGTCGCGCACGGCCTTCCACTTCCCGCTGCCCGGCCGCGCGGCCTGCCGCCACAGGCGGCCGGCGTTCTCGAAGCGGTGCTGCTCATCGCCGTAGTTGTAGTCGGCGGGATAGTCCTGCACGGTCCGGTCCTCGAACAGCGCTTCGGGCAAGCCGTACCAGTGTTCCATCGAGGTCAGCCCCCAGCGTGCGCTGGTGAGCACGTTGACGCGGCGCACGTCCATCTGCGCGTGGTGCGTCATCGTGCGCAGTCCACGCTCGCGGGCTTCCTCGATCGCCGCCTGCATGATGTCCGGGCGGTAGCCGAAGAACTTGACGCCTTCGCCACCACGACGCGCGACATCGCGCACCCACTCCCGCGCCTGTTCCGGCGTGGTGAACGGACCGTTGCGGCCCATGCCGAAGAACGCATAGGGATGGATGCGTGGCGCGGAGATGCGGTTCGCGGCGCTGCGCTTCTGTTCCGACACGCACCAGTCCAGGCCGTTGCCGCAGCCCGGTTCGCGAATGGTGGTGACGCCGTGGCCCAGCCACAGCTTGTAGACGTACTCGGCCGGCGTGCCCTGTTCGGCGCCACCGATGTGACCATGCATGTCGACGAAACCGGGCAGCACGTAGTGGCCTTCCAGGTCGATCTCGCGACCGCCGTCTTCCAGCTTCGGACGGCGGTCCGGGTCGATGTGCACGCCGGGATAGCCGACGCCGGCGATGCGCTCGATGCGGTTGCCGCGGATGACGATGTCCAGCGGCCCGTTCGCCGGCGCGCCGGTGCCGTTGACGACGGTGACGCCGCGCAGGATCAGTTGCGGATACGGACCCTCGCCTTCACCGGCAGGGCGGTCGGGCGCCGGATCGATCTGTGCGAAGGCGACCGGCGCCAGCAAGGCCAGGGCCAGGGCGGTCAGGCGATTCATACGCATTCCCCTGCGTGGACGAAGCGCCAGTATCGCCGATGCCGCCACGCGCGGACGACCGGCTGCGGCGGTCCGAGCGCCGCTGGCGACGGGCGCGCTTCGAACCTTCCTTCCCCCGGCTTCCGGTTCCGGCGTCGATGCCTGCCCAGGTCGCCGACCACGGCGGCGGCGTCCGCGCGCCCGATTGCGGTACTCAGTCGCCCGCGTCCGCGAGCGACTGCGCGGCAGGCAGCGAGCGGATGTTGATGTCCATCTGCGAGGGCGACATCTTCACGCCACGTTCGTGCAGCAGCGACGTCAGGCGCAGGGCCAGTTCGCTGCGCACCGGCACGCGGTCGCCAAGCGACGCGAGGAACACCTTCAGCTCGAAGGTCATCACATTGCCTTCGAAACTCTTGAACGCGCTGACCGGCGCCGGTTCGCGCAGGACGCGAGGATTCTCGTCCGCCGCCTGCAGGGCGGCCTCGTGCACGATCGGGATGTCGCTGCCATAGGCGACGCCGTATTCGATGACCGCCGTCGTCGGGTTGTCGCTGAGCGACCAGTTGGTCAGCTCGCCGGTGATGAACGACTTGTTCGGAATGAAGATCTCGCGGCCCTCGCCATCCCGCAGCGTCGTCGCGCGCGTGCGGATGCGCGTGACCGTGCCGGTCTGGCCGCCGACCGTGATCGTGTCGCCGACGCGGAAGGGACGTTCGAACAGCAGGATCAGGCCGGACACGAAGTTGGCGAAGATCTCCTGCAGGCCGAAACCCAGGCCGACCGTCAGCGCCGCGGCCATCCATTGCAGCTGGCTCCAGCGCAGGCCGAACAGGCCCAGGCCGATCATCACGCCGACAATCACGATGGCGTAGCGGAACAGGCTGGTGATGGCGTAGCGCGACGCGGCATCGATCCGGCTGCGCGACAGCAGCCCGAGTTCCATGAGGCCAGGGAGATTGCGCGCCGCGATGGTCGTCAGCACCAGCACCAGCGCACCTCCCAGCAGCGCCAGCAGGCTGACCGGCATGTCGACGACACTGCCGTCGGCGCCGGTTTCATTGAAGCTCCATACGATGACGTCATCCAGGCGCGCGAAGGCCGGCAGCACGTCGCTCCAGACCCAGACCAGTCCGATGCCCAGCAGGCTGAGGCGCAGCGCGCGCAGGATGCGCCGCGTGTGCGCATTGACGGTTTCCAGGGTGATGTCGGCTTCCGCTTCGACGAGCAGTGCCTGCTCGTCGTCCTGCGCCTGCCGCTTCTGCTCGCGGCGATGCAGCGCCAGGCGACGCTCGCTGACGAGGAACCAGCGCGCGAGCGTCGCGACCAGCGTGGCGACGATCACGATCACGCTGATCGACGACACCAGCGCGCGCACCAGCACCGCCGCCGAATAGACATAGCCCAGCAGCGCCAGCCCGGCAATGACCACGCAGAGTGCCGGCAGCAGAAGACGCGCCACCCGCCGCATCGGCGACGCCATCGTGTCGACGCCGCGCGGCGACCAGACGCGATCGGCGTCCAGCGACCGCCAACCCCACCAGGCACCGAGCAGCGCCAGCGCGATGATCGCCACCCGCGCCTGCACATCGATGGCCAGCGCCTGGTTGCGCGCGAAGGCCAGCGCAATGACGAAGATCGCGACCAGCGCCAGCGGCGCGCTCCAGCGCAGCCCTTGTTCGATGGCCTGCCGGCGCGCGCGCGTCCAACGGAAGTGTGCGTGTGCGACCCCCTTGTCGATCACCAGCCAACGCAGCCAGGCGAACAACAGCGCCGGCACCGAGGTCATGGCCAGCGCAATGCCCAGCGAATCGCTGAACTTGCCGGCCGCGCCGACGTTCTGCAGCAGCCGGCCGAACAGGAACAGTGCAGCCGGCAGCGGCAGCGCCGCCAGCAGCGTGACCGCCAGCGCGACCAGCGTGTAGCGGAAGCGGTCATGGCGCAGTTGCCGCGTGGGCGCACCCAGCGCCTCCAGGCGCGCCGGCGCGCTCCGGCGCAGGAGCAGCAACACCAGCACGGCAGCGAAACTCAAGACATAGTCCGTGGGCCGCTGCAGGAACGAGCGGCGCACCAGGTCGGCCGTCATCGCCAGCCGTGAGGGCTTGATCAGGTCCTGGATGCCGTCCGGCACCCGCGACAGCCACGACGCCGACACCGGCGCGTGGCTGGGCGTCCACAACAGGTTGCGGTCGAGCACGTTCTGCAGCGACTGCGCATCGGCGCGCTGCGCCACCAGCGCCGTCTCCATCTGCTCCAGCGTGGAGATCCGGCGCCGCAGCAATGAATCCAGTTGTGCCAGCAAATCACTGCGCTGCACCAGCAGCAGGCGGGCGGTACCGCGATCGCTTTCGATCAGGCCGGGTTCGTCGGCATTGCGGTGGAAGTCGGTGAACATCGCGGCGAGGGCGGCATCGACATCGCCCAGCGACCGCTGCTGTTCGTTGACCTCGATCAGGCGCACGCGCAGGTCCGCCAGCGTCGAGCGCAGCTCAGCGACCTGGGCGCGCAAGCGCGGCTGGGCGGGCAGGCGGATGCGCTCCTGCCACAGCCACTGGCCGACCTGTGCGCTTCCGCCGCCGAGTTCCAGCCGCGTGCGTGTATCGCGCAGCGCTGAGCGCAGCTGCTCGGTCGCCTGCCCGGCGCTGGTGGCTTCGGCGCGCTCGCGATCAAGGGTTTCGCTGGCGGCGAGCAACTCTTCTCCCAACTCGAGGTTGCCCTGCGCCATTTCAGCGCCCAGGCTGTTGGCGCCCTGCAACTGCCCACGCTGCTCGCGCAGCGCCTCAAGACGCGCCCCCAGTGCGGCACGTGCGCGTGCGGTAATGCGTTCCTGAAGCACCGGCAGGCGCAGCTCGTGGCGCGCGAGGCGATGGCGCACCTCACGCAAGCGCAGTTCCAGCAGCGACTGTTCGGACCGGCTGGCCTCCTGCGCGAGAGTGCTCTCTTCAAGCTGGGCGTGAAGCAGTTCGAGGTCCGCTTCGCGCTTCAGGCGCCGTACCTCGACGACCGCCTCGCTTTCGCCGGCGACGGCACCCTGCGGCGAGGACAGGCTGTCGATCTGCTGCCGCAGTGCCGCCTGGCTTTCGCCGACCTGACCCGGCTGGGACAGCAGTCGCGCAAGATCGGCGGCGATGCGCTCCTGTTCGGCGCGAAGCCCGGCAATCGTGCGCCGCTCCTGGTCGAGCAGCAGTTCCAGCGCATCCGGGTCGGCTTCGGCCGGGAGTCGTGCCAGCCAGCCCTGCAGATCGCCATCGTTGTCGACGGCGAGACTGCGTTGCAACGCGCGCTCCTGTTCGGGAACGGCGGCCAGCGATGCCTTGCGTTCGCCCAGACGTTCGCGGACTTCGGCGGCGGACTTCAGGGCCTCGCGCGCCTGCTCCAGCTTCTGGCGCGCGGCATCCTTCTGGGTTGCCTGGAGGTCGGCCGCACGCTCCACCCTCTGCAGCGCCTGGTCGAGTTCGGCGGTCGTCGGTACCGCCAAGACGGGCATGGCGATCCAGAGCAACACGCAGGACAGCAACAGTCGGCAGGTCACGGACATGGGCAGGGAACCGGTGGCGGGCAAGTGGCCAGTGTAGGGACCCCCGCACGCGGCAGCCTTGACAGGACTTGAACCGGTGCATTCATGCCTGGGGATCTTTTTGACTGCTGCCGGTGCCACCCGCATCATGCCGGGGTGACGTCAGCGGCGGTCGGCAGGCAAGCGGCGCCGCGTCACACCCATTACCGTGAGGTCCACCCCCTGCACGAAAGGAGCGCTCCCATGCAAAGACGACACTTCCTGCTGGCGATGGCCGCCGCGGCGTCCGCCACGGCAGCGGCACCCCTGCTCGCACAGTCCGACGCTGCGCGTATGGGCGCAGCCGGAAGCGCTGTGCGCAACGGCAAACTGGCGCAACGGTCGCTGGGCAAATCCAGCGTTTCGATCGCGCCCGTGGTGCTGGGCGGAAACGTGTTCGGTTGGACGCTGGATGAAGCCGCGAGCTTCACGGTACTGGATGCCTTCGTCGACCACGGCTTCGACGCCATCGACACCGCCGATGTGTACTCGCGCTGGGCGGCGGGCAACAACGGTGGCGAATCGGAAACGATCATCGGGCGCTGGCTGAAAGCGCGGCCAGGCATGCGTGATCGCGTGAAGATCTTCACCAAGGGCGGCGGCGATATGGGCGAGACCGCGCACAAGGGACTGTCGCCACGCTGGCTCAACGAGGCGGTGGACGACTCGCTGCGCCGCCTGGGCGTCGAAGCCGTCGACGTGTATTTCTCGCACTTCCCCGATGCGGCGACGCCCATCGCCGAAACGCTCGGCGCTTATGACGCGTTGATCAAGGCCGGAAAGATCCGCGCTATCGGCGCGTCCAACGTCAATGCCGCGCAGCTTGGCGAAGCGCTGGACGCCGCCCGCGAAAACAGCCTGCCTGCGTATTCTGTGCTGCAGCCCGGATACAACCTGTACGACCGCGAGGATTACGACGGCGCACTGCGCGACCTCTGCCTCCGTGAAGGCCTGGGTGTCGTCACCTATTCCAGCCTCGCCTCCGGCTTCCTCACCGGAAAATACCGCAGCGAGGCCGACCTCGACCAGAGCGTGCGCGGCGGCGGGGTGGGTCGCAAATACCTGAATCCGCGTGGCATGGCGATTCTTGCGGCCATGGATACCATCGCCGAAAAACACGGCGCCCAACTGGCCGACATCGCGCTGGCCTGGCTCATCGCCCGCGAAGGCGTCACCGCGCCCATCGCCGGCGCCACCAAGCCCAGCCACGTCGACAGCTTCGCCCGCGCCGTCGCCCTGCAGCTCGACGCCGACGACCTCGCCAGCCTCGACCGCGCCAGCGCCCCCACTTCCAGCTGAGCCCACCCCTTCCACCCACCGAACGCCCCGATCCACTCCGGGGCGTTCGCTTATGGCGATCACGCAAACAGGGCGCCCACGCTTCCCTTTCGTCGAAGCGCCGCGGCAACCCGACGCCCATCCGACATCCAGATAGGCAGGCATCCATATCCGAGGCGCGGTCCGACGCCCACGGCGCGCCGACGCTTTCCTTTCGTCATTCCCGCGAAGGCGGGAATCCAGCA
>CAZYHP010000067.1:0-16526 GCA_964647135.1 uncultured Rhodanobacteraceae bacterium | reverse complement strand
TGGTGGAGGCGGCGGGAATCGAACCCGCGTCCGAAAGCGCTCGACCCTCGGTACTACATGCTTGTCGTGCTGTTTGATCTCATCCGCCGGCAACACAGCACGCCAAGCGCACCGTCGGACCAGCCTGCTTTGTTTAACCCGGTGCCGACAGGCGGCAGCCCCGGGCGGTCCTGTGACAGTGACCCCGACTCCACAGGCACAGGCACGAGTGGGTCAGGGGCTTAGGCCTTAAGCGGCCAGTGCGTAGTTGTCGTCGTTGGCAACTAAAGTGTTGTCACTTGCTTTACGAGGTGAGTGACGACCTCGGCATGCACCAAGCGGTGTTGCAACCCCCGTCGAAGCCAGGTCGCCCCCGTTCAGTGTTTCCAGTATGGGGGCGCCCACCGACCCGTGCAAGGGCCGATGGCGCGGTTGTTCATGTCCAGGCGTCGCTGGCGGCGATGACGGTCGGTACCGTCAGTCGCGGAGGGCGCGGCCCTGCTGCATCCGCTGCAGTTCCTCGTCGGCGAGCTGCTTTTCACGCTCCATCTCTTCGCGGGTGCGGCACTGGGTCGTCGGGATGTTGCTGCCGACCTTGTTGACGCGGCGGCAGATGACTTCGGACTTGTTGTCATTGCGCGCCACGGTCGGGGCGAGGGCGGCGTTGATCCGTGCCTGGGCGCTGCGGATCGCGCTGGTGCGATCCGGATTGTTTGCCAACAGTTCCTCGAGACGCTCAAGGGTGCGCAGCACGTCGCGCTTCTTGGCACTGGTCAAGCCCTGGGGGGCGTCGGGGCCATCGAGATTGACGCGGATCGATTCGGCGACCTGCGGGAAGATGTCGGCGTCGAGTTCGTCTTCAGTAATGATGAACGTGCCGGCACTCGCGTTCAGGCTCAGGAAAAGGGCGAAACCAGCGAGAACGGTGATTACGGCATTGCGGCGGATCGGCATGCGGGCAGTCCCAAGGTGAGTTAGTACGTATTGAGTCGTACGAACTATAACTCAACTCGTTCCCGGTGCAAGTGCCGATCGTTGGCGTCTGCGGGGCAGGTGCGCCGGGAAGATCGAAAAACGCCTCAGGTCGATACCTGGATGTGCCATCCGCCTTCGCGGCGGAGGGCGCCGTTCTGCCGATCCTTGGACAGGACCGCCAGTGCGGACCAACCGCTGTCGCCCGGCTGGCTCCAGACGACCTCGCCGGCCGTTGCCCCCGTGTCGTCGACAATCCGCTGCATCGGTGGCGGGGCATCGCCGTCGCCCGTTATCAGGAAGGCCGCGCGCTTGCTCTGGCCGAGGAAGTGCATCCGGGCGACGATTTCCTGCCCGGGGTAGCAGCCCTTTTTCAGGTCGAACGCCTGCAGTCTTTCCAGCGACAGCCACTGCGGCACGAACTGCTCGCTGTTGCCGAGGCCGGGACTGATGTACGGCACGCCAAGACGAAGGTCGGCCAGGCGCCAGCGCTGGACCAGTGCCTCATCGACGGCCACGCCCGCGTCGGCACGACTCAGCCACAGGAAACGGTGGTCGCTATGGCCATTGCCGTCGTCCACGCCATTGCCTTCGCCGCCGGTACCCGCCAGTTCGATCACCAGATCATCGGGACCGCCAGCCGGTGGCGTGAAGGAGGCGATGGCATGCCATGCCGGGTTGTCGGTGATCACGACCTTGGCGCGGAAAACATAGCGCCGCAGCGCACTCGCCAGTGACGCCGCGCCGCCGGCGGGCAGCCAGACCAGGAAGGTCTGCGCGTCGAAGCGGGCGAGGGCGAAGAATGCAACCAGGCGGCCCTTCGGCGTCAGCCAGCCATTCCACTGCCAGTCCCCATCGGCCAGTGCATTGACATTGTTCATGAACTGCGCCTGCGCGAAGGTCGCGGCGTCGGTGCCGGTCAGCTGCAGGATTTCGCTGTCGGGAAGACGTGTATGCATGCTGTCGAGACTAGCATTCCAGGCTGGATCAATGATGACCGGGTCGTGCCTTCGACAACAGCGGATCGCTTCGCCGTCGCCGCCTGGATCACTGACGGCCGGCGCGCGATCGTTGTCGAGGACGGCTGCGGCCCATCGACTCGGCAGCGCTCCTCGCCTGCTCGTTCTGCCGGTCCGATCACACTGTCCAGCCTGCCCGTCAGGCATGTTGCCTTGCGGTAAATCGCCGCGAAAGGTAGGCTAGACGGGATTTTTCCAGCGCCGAAAATGCACCCGTCACCGTCCAGCGAACAGAACCAGCCGGAATCGTCCAACGAGTCCGGGAAGGTGGTCGAAGAACGGCCCAAGGAGTTCGGTGGCCGAAAAGGCCCGGAGCCCACACGCTTCGGGGACTGGGAAAAGAACGGTCGCTGTATCGATTTTTGACGATCCAGGCTCGCCCGCCGGTGCTGCCGAACATGGGCGTGTCTTCCTGCCGGAGTATTGCCCATGCGCGAGCGTCCCTTGTCGCCGCACCTCCAGGTGTATCGATGGCCATTGAGCATGGCCCTGTCCATCCTGCACCGTGCCAGCGGCGTCGCACTCTCGGCGGGTGCGGTCGTCCTGGTCTGGTGGTTGATGGCGGTCGCCGCCGGCGGTGACTCGTATCAGCGCTTCGTCGCCTGCATCAGTTCGCCGCTGGGCAAGCTGGCGCTGTTCGGCTGGACGCTGGCGATGATGTTCCACCTGATGAGCGGTCTTCGCCACCTGTTGTGGGACATGGGCTGGGGCTTCGAGCGCGAGCGCACGCAGACCACCGGCTGGATCGTCGTGATCGGCTCTGTCGTGCTGACCGCACTGGTCTGGTTCCTGGCACGGGGAGGTCTGTGATGGCTACTGCGGGCAAGCGCATGCTGACGCCGCTGAAGCGCGTCAAGGGTCTGGGTTCGGCGCGTTCCGGAACCCGACATTTCTGGGTCCAGCGGCTGACGGCGGTGGCGCTGGTGCCCCTGACGCTCTGGCTGGTGTGGCTGATTCTCGGACTGATCGGGCAGGACGCTTTCGTCGTGCGCGCCCGCCTCGCGGAACCGGTCACCGGCATGCTGCTGATCGCCTACATCGTCGCGCTGTTCTGGCATACGCAACTCGGGCTTCAGGTCGTGATCGAGGACTACGTGCACACGCGCTGGATGGAGGTCGCCCTCCAGATCCTCGTGAAGTTCGCCGCCGTCGCCGGCGCCGTGTTGGCCGCACTGGCCGTCATCCGCATTGCACTGGGCAACTGATCGCATGGACGCCTACAAGATCCACGAGCATTACTTCGACATGGTGGTGGTCGGTGCCGGTGGTGCCGGCCTGCGCGCCACGTTCGGCCTGGCACAGAAGGGTTTCAACACCGCCTGCCTGAGCAAGGTGTTTCCGACCCGCTCGCATACCGTTGCCGCGCAGGGCGGCGTCGCCGCTGCGCTGGGCAACATGGGCGAGGACGACTGGCGTTACCACTTCTACGACACCGTCAAGGGTTCCGACTGGCTGGGCGACCAGGACGCCATCGCCTACATGTGCAAGGAGGCGATCCCGGCCATCGTCGAACTGGAGCACTATGGCTTGCCGTTCTCGCGCACCGAAGACGGCCGCATCTACCAGCGTCCGTTTGGTGGCATGACGACGCGCTTCGGCGAAGGTCCGCCGGCCCAGCGCACCTGCGCCGCCGCCGACCGCACCGGCCACGCCATGCTGCACGCGCTCTACCAGCAGTCGCTGGCGCACGATGCACAGTTCTTCGTGGAATTTTTCGCCCTCGACCTGATCATGGACGAGGAAGGCGCCTGCCGAGGCGTATTGGCGCTGGAAATGGCGACCGGCGAGCTGCACCTGTTCCGCGCCCAGGGCGTGGTGCTGGCGACCGGTGGCTATGGCCGTGCCTATTTCTCCTGCACCTCCGCACACACCTGCACCGGTGACGGCGGCGGCATGGCGTTGCGCGCCGGCCTGGCGTTGCAGGACATGGAATTCGTGCAGTTCCATCCGACCGGCATCTACGGTGCCGGCTGCCTGATCACCGAAGGCGTGCGTGGCGAAGGCGGCATCCTGCGCAATGCCAGCGGCGAGCGCTTCATGGAGCGCTACGCGCCCAGCGTCAAGGACCTGGCGCCGCGCGACATGGTCAGCCGTGCGATGACGATCGAGATCCGCGAAGGTCGCGGCTGCGGTCCGCACAAGGATCACATCCTCCTCGACCTGACCCACCTGGGTGCGGAAGTGATCCACGAACGCCTGCCGGGCATTTCCGAAACCGCGAAGATTTTCGCCGGCGTCGACACCACGCGCCAGCCGATCCCGGTGCTGCCGACGGTGCACTACAACATGGGCGGCATCCCCACCAACTTCCACGGCGAAGTCGTGCAGCTGCGCGACGGCAACCCGGATGCGGTGGTGCCGGGCCTGTATGCCATCGGCGAGGCCGCGTGTGTGTCGGTGCACGGCGCCAACCGGCTGGGCTCGAACTCGCTGCTCGACCTGGTGGTGTTTGGTCGTGCGGTCGCCAATCGTTGCGCCGCCACGCTGAAGCCGTCGGCCCCGCACAAACCGTTGCCGGCTTCGGCCTGCGACAAGGCACTCGACAACCTCGACCACCTGCGACATGCCAACGGCAGCCGCTCCACGGCCGAGATCCGCCTGGACATGCAGCGGACCATGCAGAACGACGCGGCCGTCTTCCGCACCTCCAGGTCGCTCAGCGAAGGGGTCGGCAACATCGGCCGGGTGTTCGACAGTTTCCAGGATGTCCGCGTCGCCGATCGGTCGCTGATCTGGAACTCCGACCTCATCGAGACGATGGAGCTGCAGAACCTGCTCGGCCAGGCCGTGGTCACCATGGTCTGCGCGGAGAACCGCAAGGAGTCCCGCGGTGCGCACGCGCACGAGGACTATCCGCAGCGCGATGACGCCAACTGGATGAAGCACACGCTGTGCTGGATCGACGGGAAGGGCAAGACCACCATCGATTTCCGGCCCGTGCATCTCCAGACCGGAAGCGACGAAGTCGACACCGTTCCGCCCAAGGCGCGCGTCTACTGATGCGTGCCGCGTGCCTGCCTAGCCAGATGCAAGGATTGAGCCATGGCTGAGTTTTCGCTGCCCAAGAATTCCCGGATCACCCAGGGCAAGACCTGGCGCGCGCCCACCGGCGCCACCAACGTCCGCACCTTCAAGGTCTACCGCTGGGATCCGGACATCGATGCGAACCCGCGCACCGATGTCTACGAGATCGACATGGACAGCTGCGGTCCCATGGTCCTTGACGCGTTGATCAAGATCAAGAACGAGATCGACCCGACGCTGACCTTCCGTCGCTCGTGTCGCGAGGGCATCTGCGGTTCCTGCTCGATGAACATCGACGGCCGCAACACGCTGGCCTGCACGAAGGCGCTGGAAGAAATCAAGGGCGAAGTGAAGATCTATCCGCTGCCGCACATGCCGGTGGTGAAGGATCTGGTGCCCGACCTGACGCATTTCTACGCACAGTACGCCTCCATCCAGCCATGGCTGAAGACGGAAACGCCGGCACCCTCCGGGCGCGAACGCCTGCAGTCGCCCGAAGATCGCAAGAAGCTCGACGGCCTCTACGAGTGCATCCTCTGCGCCAGCTGCTCGACCGCGTGCCCGAGCTACTGGTGGAACTCCGACCGCTATCTCGGCCCCGCCGTGCTGCTGCAGGCCTACCGCTGGATCGTCGACAGCCGCGACGAGGCCACCGGCGAGCGCCTGGACCAGCTGGAAGATCCGTTCCGCCTGTACCGTTGCCACACCATCATGAACTGCACGAACACCTGTCCCAAGGGCCTGAATCCGGCCGAGGCGATCGGTGAGATCAAGCAGCTGCTGGTGGAGCGGCAGGGCGCCTGACCTCGAACCTGCAATGCGGGACCGGTTTCACGCCGGGCCCGCAGCCGGGCTTCCCGGCGGCAGCCCGTTGTCGCCAGCCTCGACGCAACCTTGACGGATGTCGAAGCATCTTTCCGCTGATGCGAGGGCGCGCAATGCTTCGTCCCGGAATGGACGGTTTGAGACGGCACAGTGTTCAGGGCAGGCGGCCCTCGATCAGTGTGCCTGTTGCTGCGAATGCCCGGAACATGCCGACGTGGCCGGACTGACGCACAGGCCGTTCCCCGGCAAGGCAAGAAACACCGGAGTCGCCCATGAACGTTGACATCGGCCGGCTGCGCTGGCGCTGCCGGCGCGGCATGAAAGAGCTGGACGCGCTGTTCAACGCGCGCCTGGATGCGCTGATCGCCGAAGGCGACGCCGACGCGCTGGCAGGCTTCGAGCGGCTGCTGGATTGTGAGGACGACCAGCTCTGGCGCTGGTGCCTGGGTCACCAGCATCCCGGGGATGCCGGGCTGGCGGCGGAAATCAATGCCCTCCGCGCCATCCATCCGGGTTGAATATCGCCCATCCCGTTGGCAGCGGACGCTGTCGACGGTGCTGGTGATCGCGGCAGGCGTCGCCCTGGCATTCGCCGCCTGGCCGCTCGCCGCTCGGCTTGCGGCACTGGTCGTCTACGCGGGATGCACGCTGTTCGTCATCCGTCGACTGCAGCGGACGCACTGGACGGCGGTTGCATGGGCGGGGGACGGCAGCTGGCGAATTGCGCTTGAAGACGGGAAGGAGCACGCGGCCGTCCTGATTGAAGCGCGGCTGTTCGGTCCGCTGGCTGCCCTGCGACTTCGCGCAGCGGATCGCTTGTTTCGCGTCCTGCTCTGGCCCGACAGCGCCGATCCGGATGACCTGCGGCGGTTGCGCATCCGCCTGGGCCGGGAAACACGTCGACGCGAAGAACCGGCAAAGTAGGGCGTGCGGCCACGTTTCCGTTAAGCTGCCGCCCCCCGATCCCGGAACGTCTGCCGCATGTTTCGACCCTTGGCCTTGTGCATCGGCTTGCGCTACACGCGCGCCAAACGGCGCAACGGATTCATCTCCTTCATATCGGCGGCGTCCGTGCTGGGCATCGCGCTGGGCGTGGCTGCCCTGATCACCGTCGTGTCGGTGATGAACGGCTTCGAGAAGGAACTGCGCGCCCGCATTCTCGGCATGATCTCGCACGCGACCATCTCCGGTGTCGGCAGCGGTCTGGGGGGTGACGAGTGGCGCATGGCGTTGGACGTGACCCAGCGTGACGGCCGGGTCATCGGGTCCGCGCCCTACATCGAACGCGAAGCCATGCTGCAGGGCCAGCAGGTGGCCGGGGCCATCATCCGCGGCATCGATCCAGCGACAGAGCCGTCCGTTTCGCAGATCGCCGACCAGATCAAGCACGGGCGGTTCGCCGATCTGAAAGCCGGCGAATTCGGCATCGTGCTCGGACAGGAACTGGCCTGGGTGCTCGGTGCCCAGGTCGGCGACCGCGTCACGGTGTATGCACCGGAAGTGCGCGCGACGCCGGTTGGCGCCATGCCGACCTTGCGCAGCTTCACGGTTGTCGCCGTCTTCGAGGCAGGCATGCAGGAATACGACCGTGGCCTGGCCATGATCCATCTGCAGGATGCGCAGCGACTTTACCGGATGGGTGACCAGGTCACTGGCGTTCGATTGAAGTTGACCGATCTGTTCCAGGCCTGGCACGTGGCGCGCGATCTTGCCGACCAGCTTGGAGGCCTCTATCGCGTACGCGACTGGAGCCAGGAAAACGCCAATTTCTTCGAAGCCGTGCGCATGGAGAAGATGGTGATGTTCATCATCCTGTCGCTGATCGTCGCGGTGGCCGCCTTCAATCTCGTTTCCAGCCTGGTGATGCTGGTCACCGACAAGCAGGCCGACATCGCCATCCTGCGCACGTTGGGGCTGAGTCCGCGCGAGGTAATGGCGGTCTTCATGGTGCAGGGTTCGATCATCGGGATCTTCGGAACATTGCTCGGCGTGCTCGGCGGTCTGGCGCTGGCCTTCAACGTCGAGCGCCTGGTGCGCTGGCTCGAAGGCCTGCTGGACCGCCAGTTCCTGTCGCCGGACATCTACTACATCAGCACGCTGCCCTCCGATCCGCAGGCCGGGGACATCATCGCCACGACGGTCGTGGCCTTGATCCTTGCGGCGCTGGCGACGCTGTATCCGGCCTGGCGCGCCTCGCGCGTCGATCCTGCGGCGGCCCTGCGCTATGAGTGATCTTCCGATGACCGGCACAACCGTCCTGGCCTGTCGCGGCCTGTCGATGACCTATGCCGAGGGGGCCATCCGCACCGAAGTCCTGCGGGGTGTCGACTTCGAGGTGCGCGCCGGGGAAACGGTCGCCATCGTTGGCGCCTCCGGTTCCGGCAAGAGCACGCTGCTGCACCTGCTCGGCGGCCTTGATACACCCAGCGCCGGCGACGTGGAGGTGATGGGCGAGCCGATGACGCGACTGGGCGATGCCGCGCGTGGTCGCCTGCGCAACCGCGCGCTTGGTTTCATCTACCAGTTCCACCATCTGCTGCCCGAGTTCACGGCACTGGAGAACGTCGCCATGCCGCTGGTGATCGGTGGCAGCGATGTGACCAGCGCAAAGCGACGGGCTCAGGGCCTGCTGGAGCGGGTCGGACTGGGTGGGCGCCTGGAACACAAGCCGGGCGAGCTGTCCGGCGGTGAGCGCCAACGGGCGGCAGTCGCGCGGGCGCTGGTAACGCGCCCGGCCTGCGTGCTGGGCGACGAGCCGACCGGCAATCTGGACGCCCGCAATGCGGGGGGCGTCTACGAGTTGATGCTGGAATTGAATCGCGAGATCGGCACCGCCATCGTGCTGGTCACGCACGACCGCAGCCTGGCGGGACGCGCGCAGCGTGTGCTCGAGCTGCGCGAAGGTCGCCTGTTGCCGGCCACCTGAGCGGGCGCCGGCAACAGGGCAGGGCCGCTGTCAGTCCGGCTGCCGTTGCGATGGCGGGTTCGGCTGTGGCGGTGCGACCTGCACGCGGAAATGCCGTGAGCGCCGGGCCGACATGCGCAGCAGCAGCCAGTCGGGCAGATACTTGGTCATCATGTAGATCGTCTTGTAGAGCAGGCCGCTGATCTGCACGATCCTGCCGCGTTCTACGGCGTCGAGGGCGTCACGGGCAACTCGGTCGGCCTGGAGCCAGATCCATTTCGGCATCCGGTTCATCAGTGGCCGTGCGCCATTGACGTCGTGGAATTCCGACAGCGTGAAACCGGCGCAGACGGCGCAGGTGTTCACGCCCCGGTCGCGGTACTCCAGCGCCAGCGACTGCGAAAACTTCACCAGGAACGATTTCGCGGCGGCGTAGAGCGTATGCCCGGCGGTGCCCGGAATCAGGCCCGCCACCGAGGCGATGTTGACGATGCGGCCGTGGCCGCGCTCGAGCATGCCGGGCAACAGTCTCCATGCCAGTTCGACAGGCGCCGACACCATGATCTGCAGGAAATCCCGATGCACCGGCCAGTCCTGGTCGCGAAGATGGCCCGGAATGCCGTAGCCGGCATTGTTGACCAGCAAGTCTATCCAGAGGCCGCGATCGTCCAGTTCACGTGCGATCCGTTCCGGCGCCTCCGGGCGGTCAAGGTCAGCGACGAGGATGGTCGAGTGGCTGCCATGCGTCGCCGCCAGTTCCCCTGCGAGGGTTTCCAGGCGCTCGCGGCGACGGGCGGTCAGTACCAGGTCGTAGCCGCGGGCGGCCAGCTCACGGGCAAAGGCGGCACCGATCCCGGCGGACGCGCCGGTCACCAGTGCCAGGGGTCGGCGTTGCGGCGGGTTCGACAACGGGGGCTCTCCAGGCTTGTTTTCAAGTCCGAGTGTAGGGCGCGCACCGGGCGCGGTGTCGCGCAGATCGCGGCTGTCGATCGGCTGCGGGCGGCCGGGACGACCGGCTGAATCCTGGACGGAGCAGGAACCGAGGATTTTCCACTGACCCTTGACGACAAGACGGATCAAATGGACGAACCATGCCGATCCGACGTTCCCTTTCCTCTCGCCAGTCTGTAACCTTCGCGCCCGACGATTCGAGGGTGCGGAGATGCGCAGGAAGATCATCGCCGGAAACTGGAAGATGCATGGCGATCAAGTGCTGGCGGGCGAGTTGGCCCATGCCTGCGCGGCCATCGTGACGGCACGCCCGGACCTGGATGTGATGGTCTTCCCGCCCTTCACGCTGTTGGCGGGTGTCGCTGCGCAGCTGCAGTCCTCCGCGGCTACTGTGGGTGCACAGGACCTCAGCGAGCACGGAAGTGGCGCCTATACCGGCGAAGTCTCCGGGGCGATGCTGGCGGAAGCCGGTTGCACGCATGTCCTCGTGGGCCATTCCGAGCGTCGGCAGTTGCATGGCGAAGACGATGCCCTTGTCGGCCGGAAGTTCATGGCCGCGCAGGCGGCAGGACTGGTACCCGTGCTGTGTGTCGGCGAGAGTCTCGCTGAACGCGAGGGCGGCAGGACCGAAATGGTGGTCGGGCGCCAGCTGGCTGCGGTGGTCGCGGCAGCGGGGGTGGAAGCCCTGGAGCGCGCGGTGGTGGCCTACGAGCCGGTCTGGGCGATCGGGACCGGGCTCACGGCCAGTCCCGAACAGGCACAGGCTGTTCATGCGTTCCTGCGTAGCGAAGTCGCCGGGCAGGATGCTAGAATCGCCGCTTCGCTGAGGATCCTGTACGGCGGCAGCGTCAAGCCCGGCAATGCCGCGGGGTTGTTCGGCCAGGCCGACATCGACGGCGCGCTGATCGGTGGCGCATCGCTGGTCGCGGCAGACTTCGCTGCCATTGCCGGTGCCGCACAGGATTGAGCTGGATCAGGTTACTGGAACGGACATGATTTTCACTCTGATGATGGTGCTGTATGTGGTGCTGGCGGTCTTCATGATCGGCTTCATCCTCATCCAGCGTGGTGCCGGCGCTTCGGCCGGTTCGGGATTCGGCGCCGGTGCGTCGGCGACGGTCTTCGGCGCCCGCGGTGCGGCCTCCTTCCTGACGAAGGCGACCAAGTGGCTGGCGATCAGCTTCTTCGTGCTGACCCTCGGCATGGCCATGTATGTGCAGCGTTCGGGCCTGGTCAACACCACGGTCAGCGAAGATCTCGGCGTGATGTCCGGCGTCGAAGTGCCGGCCGCCCCGGCAGCAGCTCCGGCCGCAGGCGCCGACGTCCCGGTGGCGCCCGCGGCGGCTTCCCCGGCTGACGAAGTGCCGGTGGCACCGGTGGTCGAAGAACCGGCGCCCGAGCCCGAGACCCGGTAATCCTGCTGAATGTCTGAAAAATGCGGATGTGGTGGAATTGGTAGACACGCTATCTTGAGGGGGTAGTGGCGCAAGCTGTGTGGGTTCGAGTCCCACCATCCGCACCAGTTGCAGAAGACGCCGCCGACAAGGCGGCGGCTTCATAAAGAGCGTCTCGATCCGCTGCCCTGGGGGCGCGACGACGCGATGTCCGGAGTGCCTCGAGGCACTTCGGGATGGCCGGGCTTGGCGTGCGGCGTGCTGCACGGTCCGGCAGTGAAAGGGTTTCGATTTGTCCTGTCATTGGAGGACAGGACACCCGGCCAGGATGGCCAGTGCTGATGTGTCGGCCCCGCCGGCACGGAGGTTGACGTGCTAAACGAATATTTTCCGATACTGGTGTTCCTGGGTGTGTCCACCGGCCTGGGACTGGCATTGCTGGCGATCGGCCAGCTGATCGCGCCGAAGAAGCCGGAAGCCGAAAAGGGTTCGCCCTATGAATGTGGCTTCGAGGCCTTCGAGGATGCGCGCTCGCGCTTCGACGTGCGCTATTACCTGATCGCTATCCTGTTCATCGTCTTCGATCTCGAAATCGCCTTCCTGTTCCCGTGGGCGCTGGTCTTCGATGCCCTCGGTATCGAAGCCATCATCGCGATGGCGGTGTTCCTCGGCATTCTCGTGATCGGTTTCATCTACGAATGGAAGAAGGGAGCGCTGGAATGGGAATGACCCCGTACCGCACGCCCGATGCAGAGGTCAGCACCTCGTTCTGGCGCAACCCCGAGCCCAACGGCATCGTCGACGACATCCTGCGTCCGGATGGGCGTCTGGCTGAAGAGGGCTACACGACGACGACGCTCGACGCGCTGGTCAACTGGGCGCGGACCGGTTCGCTGTGGCCGGTGACGTTCGGCCTCGCCTGCTGTGGCGTCGAGATGATGCATGCCGGTGCCTCGCGCATCGACCTGGACCAGTATGGTGTGGTGTTCCGTCCGTCGCCGCGGCAGTCCGACGTCATGATCGTCGCCGGTACGCTGGTCAACAAGATGGCCCCTGCACTGCGCAAGGTCTACGACCAGATGCCCGAACCGAAATGGGTCATATCCATGGGTTCGTGTGCGAATGGCGGCGGCTACTACCACTACTCCTACTCGGTCGTGCGCGGTTGTGACCGCATCGTGCCGGTCGACGTGTATGTGCCGGGCTGCCCGCCCACCGCCGAAGCGCTGGTGTACGGCATCCTCCAGCTGCAGAAGAAGATCCGCCGCAGCAACAACTTCAAGCGCTGAGGAGCACGGACGTGAGCGAAGCGAACGCGAGCCTGGCCGAGCGCCTGGCCGCCCATTTCCAGGATCGTGTCGGCGTGATCGAGGCCGTGGGCCAGGTGACGCTGGAAGCGGGGCATCAGGACTGGCTTGCCGTGGCGCGCTCGTTGCGCGACCAGTTCGGTTTCGAACAGCTGATCGACCTGTGTGGTGTCGATTATCTTGGCTATGGCGCCGGCGAGTGGGATGTGTCGGACGTCAGCTCCGGTGGCTTTTCCCGCGGCGTCGAAGGCACCGGCCCCGGGCGTTTCCGCTGGGAAGACCGACCCGAAAGCGCCAACCAGCCGCGCCGTTTTGCCGTCGTTGCCCAGCTGCTGTCGATCAGCCGCAACCAGCGCCTGCGCATCCGCTGCTACGCGCCGGATGACGAACTGCCGATCGTGCCGTCGTTGACGTCGATCTGGCCCGGCGTGAACTGGTTCGAGCGCGAGGCCTTCGACCTGTACGGCATGGTCTTCGAAGGCCATCCTGACCTGCGCCGCCTGCTGACCGACTACGGCTTCATCGGCCATCCGTTCCGCAAGGACTTCCCGCTGATCGGCAATGTCGAGGTCCGCTACGACGCCGAAAAGGGTCGTGTCGTCTACGAACCGGTCAGCTCCGTGCAGCCGCGCGTCGGCGTGCCACGCGTCCTTCGCGAGGATTCGCGCTATTCCACCGCTTCGGCCGAGCAGACGCAGCGCCGGGCAGGGCAGGGCTGACATGGAAATCCAGAGCTACACGATGAACTTCGGCCCGCAGCATCCGGCCGCGCACGGTGTGCTGCGCCTGGTGCTGGAGATGGAGGGCGAGGTCGTCCAGCGCGCCGACCCGCATGTCGGCCTGCTGCATCGCGGCACCGAAAAACTGGCCGAGTCCAAGCCGTTCAACCAGTCGATCGGCTACATGGACCGCCTCGACTACGTGTCGATGATGTGCAACGAGCACGCTTACGTGCGTGCCATCGAGTCGCTGATGGGCATCGAGGTGCCGGTCCGCGCCCAGTACATCCGTACGATGTTCGATGAGATCACGCGCATCCTCAACCACCTGATGTGGATCGGCTCGAACGGGCTGGACCTGGGTGCGATGGCGATCTTCCTGTATGCCTTCCGCGAGCGCGAGGAACTGATCGACTGCTACGAGGCGGTGAGTGGCTCGCGCATGCACGCGACCTATTACCGGCCGGGCGGTGTCTACCGCGACCTGCCGGGGACGATGCCGCAGTACCGCGAATCGCCGTGGCGCAACGCCAAGGAACTGAAGCGGCTCAACTCGAACCGCGAAGGTTCGCTGCTCGATTTCATCGAGTCGTTCACGCAGGAATTCCCGAAGCGCGTCGACGAATACGAGACGCTGCTGACCGACAACCGCATCTGGAAGCAGCGCACCGTGAACATCGGCGTGGTGTCGCCGGAGATGGCGCTGGCCTGGGGCATGACCGGCTGCATGCTGCGCGGTTCCGGCGTCGAGTGGGACCTGCGCAAGAAGCAGCCCTACGCTGCCTATGATCGCGTTGATTTCGACATTCCCGTTGGCGCCAATGGTGACTGCTACGACCGCTACCTCGTCCGCGTCGCGGAGATGCGCGAGTCGAACCGCATCATCAGGCAATGCGTGGACTGGCTGCGCGCAAATCCAGGTCCGGTGATGGTGGACAACTACAAGGTCGCTCCGCCGTCGCGCATGGAAATGAAGAACGACATGGAAGCGATGATCCACCACTTCAAGCTGTTCTCCGAGGGCTACTCGGTCCCGCCTGGCGAGGTGTATTGCGCGGTCGAGGCGCCGAAGGGCGAATTCGGTGCGTACCTGATTTCCGATGGTGCCAACAAGCCGTTCCGTCTGAAGCTGCGTCCGCCTGGATTCGCACACCTGTCTTCGATGGACGCCGTCGTCCGCGGCCACATGCTGTCCGACGTGGTGGCGATGATCGGCACCTACGACATCGTGTTCGGCGAGGTGGATCGATGAACGCGCAACGATCGGCGCGGGACCTGGAAGCAGGGTGCCCGGGAGAACTGGCATGAAGGCAACCGGCAATTTCGAGGCGGTCAAGGATGTCGATCCGGCCGTCGTCCTCAGCGAACAGACGCGCGCACACATCGACCACTGGCTGACCAAGTTCCCGCCTGACCGCAAGCGTTCGGCGGTGATCCAGGCCTTGTTCGCGGCGCAGCAGCAGAACGGCGGCTGGCTCAGCGACGCACTGATCGCCGCGGTGGCCAGGTACCTGGACCTGCCGCCGGTGTGGGCTTACGAGATCGCCAGCTTCTACTCGATGTTCGAGCTCGAGCCGGTCGGTCGCAACAACGTCGCCATCTGCACCAACATTTCCTGCTGGCTCAATGGCGCCGAGGACATCGTCCGCCATTGCGAGAACAAGCTGGGCGTCAAGCTCGGTGGCAGCAGCGCCGACGGCCGCGTCTACCTCAAGAAAGAGGAAGAGTGCCTGGCCGCGTGCTGTGGTGCGCCGATGATGGTGGTCAATGGCCACTACCACGAGAAACTCACGCCCGAAAAGGTCGATGAGATCCTCGACGGATTGAAGTGAGAATCGACATGGCGCATCACGAGTCCACCGGTCCCGTCGGCCCGCCGCCGCAGGAGCACAACGTCGTCTACACGACGTTGCACTACGACACGCCGTGGAGCTACGAGAATTACCTCAAGGCCGGCGGTTACCAGGCCTGGCGCAAGGTGCTGACCGAAAAGATGGATCCGGCCGCGATCGTCGACCAGGTCAAGGCCAGTGGCCTGCGTGGCCGCGGCGGTGCCGGTTTTCCGACCGGCCTCAAATGGTCGTTCATGCCGCGCACGGCGCCGGGGCAGAAGTACATCCTCTGCAATTCAGACGAGTCCGAGCCGGGAACCTGCAAGGACCGCGACATCCTGCGTTTCAATCCGCATGCCGTCGTCGAGGGCCTGGCCATCGCCTGCTATGCGACAGGTTCGACGGTTGCCTACAACTACCTGCGCGGCGAGTTCCACCACGAGCCGTTCGAGCACTTCGAACAGGCGTTGGCCGATGCATACAGGCATGGCTGGCTGGGCAGGGACGTCCTGGGTTCGGGTGTCGATGTCGACATCTACGGTGCACTGGGCGCGGGCGCCTACATCTGCGGCGAGGAAACCGCGCTGATGGAGTCGCTGGAAGGCAAGAAGGGCCAGCCGCGCTTCAAGCCACCCTTCCCGGCGAACTTCGGTCTCTACGGTCGACCGACGACGATCAACAACACGGAGACATATGCGTCGGTGCCGGCGATCCTTCGCAACGGTGCGGAGTGGTTCCTCAACCTCGGCAAGCCGAACAACGGCGGCCCGAAGGCCTTCTCGGTGTCCGGGCATGTGAATCGCCCCGGCAACTACGAAGTGCGTCTCGGCACGCCGTTCCGCGAACTGCTGGAAATGGCCGGTGGCGTGCGCAATGGCCACGCGCTGAAGGCGGTGATTCCCGGCGGCTCGTCGATGCCCGTGCTGCCTGCGGAAGTGATGCTGGAATGCACGATGGATTACGACTCGATCCAGAAGGCCGGTTCCGGCCTCGGTTCGGGCGCGGTCATCGTCATGGACGAGACCACCTGCATGGTCCGCGCCTGCCAGCGGATTGCGCGCTTCTATTACGCGGAATCCTGTGGCCAGTGCACACCCTGCCGCGAAGGCACCGGCTGGATGTACCGCATGCTCACGCGCATCGTCGACGGCAAGGCGAGCATCGAAGACGTGGGCATGCTGCGCGAGGCGGCCGGACAGATCGAAGGCCACACCATCTGCGCATTCGGCGAAGCGGCAGCCTGGCCGGTCCAGGGCTTCCTGCGCCACTACTGGCATGAGTTCGAGTATTTCGTGACCCATAAACGTTCCATGGTCGCCGACAAGCTGGGAGTGGCGGCATGAGCACGCAACCGAATCCGCAGCCCCAGGACCTGGTGAACCTCGAGATCGACGGCAAGACGGTCGCCGTTCCCAAGGGCAGCATGATCATCGAGGCATCCGACCAGATCGGCGTCCCGGTGCCGCGCTTCTGCTACCACAAGAAGCTGCCGATCGCCGCCAACTGCCGCATGTGCCTGGTCGAGGTCGAGAAATCGCCGAAGCCGATGCCCGCCTGCGCCACGCCGGTGATGGAAGGCATGAAGGTGTTCACGCGCTC
>CAZYHP010000066.1:0-16534 GCA_964647135.1 uncultured Rhodanobacteraceae bacterium | reverse complement strand
CCGAGCAGGCACGCCTGCGGCGCGCACAGCAGCGCCCCGACGCGGCGCTGGCCTGTGCCCGCGAGGCCGCGGACATCGCCGGCGCGCTCGGCAGTCCCGCCGGCAAGGCCCTGGCGCAAGTGGAAGCGGCGGCGGCCTTGCTGGACCTCGACGAGGTCGGCAGCGCCGTTGAAATCAGTGCCGCGGCGACATCACAACTGCAGGCACTGGGCGCCGGCGAGCGCTGGCGGGCGTTCTGGATCGAGGCCCGCTGCGGCCTCCGCCTGGATCAGCCGCAGAACGCACTCGCCGCCCTGGCGCGCGCGCAGGTCGTGGTCGACGGCATCGTCAGCGAGTTCGCACGTGGCGAGCGCGCTCGCCGTCGCCGCCTCAGCCAGGTGTGGGCGGCACTGGTCGACGACCATGTGGCGGCACTGGAAGCCTGTGCTGACCCGGTCGGTGCGGAATGGCTGCGGCACCGTTGGGATACGCTCTGAGCGGCGTGCACCGGTCTGTCGGGTCCTAGAGGGCGTCGATATCCTCTTCACCGGTGCGGATGCGCACGACGCGCTCCAGCGGCGTCACGAATATCTTGCCGTCGCCGATCTTGCCGGTGCGCGCAGCCTGGATGATGGTTTCCACCACGCGCTCGGCGAGTTCGTCGGGAATGGCGATTTCCAGCTTGATCTTCGGCAGGAAATCGATGACGTACTCGGCGCCGCGATACAGTTCGGTGTGGCCCTTCTGGCGCCCGAAGCCCTTCACCTCACCGACGGTGATGCCCTGCACGCCGATTTCCGACAACGCCTCGCGCACGTCGTCGAGCTTGAAGGGCTTGATCACGGCCGTCACCATCTTCATCGTGTGCCTGTCCTGCGCGGATATCGGAAAATTCCCAGGCCATTCTAGCCACGGCGCCAACGACCGTGGCCCTCTCTTTCCCGCACGATGCCCTTCCAAGCGAGGCTGCCATGATCCGTCCCGACCAAATCGAAGCCCTGAGCCAGCGTATCGGCGAGTTGCTTCCGCCAGGCCTGAAGGAGGGCGCGGACGACCTGCGCCGCAACCTGCGCGCCGCCATCGGCGCGCAGCTGAACCGCCTGGACCTGGTCAACAACGACGACTACGAGGTGCAGCGCCAGGTGCTGCTGCACGCACGGGAACAGCTTGACCAGCTGCGCGCCCGCGTCGATTCGCTGGAGGCGGAACTGTCGCGCCTGCGCGGCGCCGGCTGAGCGCATGGGCCTGGCCGTCGTCGCCAGCCGGGCGCAGCTCGGCGTCCAGGCCCCGGCGGTGGCGGTGGAAGTCCACCTCAGTGGCGGGCTGCCCAGCACGACGATCGTTGGCCTGGCAGAAACCGCGGTAAAGGAAAGCCGCGACCGCGTCCGCGCCGCCATCCAGAACGCCCGGCTCGAGTTTCCCGCCGGTCGCGTCACCGTGAACCTGGCTCCGGCCGACCTGCCCAAGGACGGTTGCCGTTTCGACCTCGCCATTGCGCTGGGCATCCTGGCGGCCAGTGGCCAGATTCCCCGCGATCGCCTGGATGGGCATGAGTTCCTCGGCGAACTGGCGCTGTCCGGCGCATTGCGCCCGGTGCAGGGCGTGCTGCCGGCGGCGATCCGCTGCGGTGCCGAGGGTCGCACGCTGATCGTTCCCGATGGCAACGCCGGCGAAGTCGCACTGGTGCGCCGGACCGAGGCGCGCGCCGCGGACAGTCTGCTGGCGGTCTGCCGCTACTTGCGTGATGGGCATGGATTACCCGAAGCGGCATCCGTCGAGATACCGGCCACAGTCGATGAGGGCACACCGGCCACCACCGACCTGGCCGAGGTGCGCGGCCAGCTGCGTGCGCGCCGCGCCCTGGAAATCGCGGCGGCCGGCGGCCACAACCTGCTGATGATCGGTCCGCCAGGCAGCGGCAAGACGCTGCTGGCATCGTGCCTGCCCGGCATCCTGCCGCCTTTGGGCGAAGAGGCGGCCCTGGAGGTGGCGGCCATCGCGTCCGTGGCAGGACGCCCGGCGCGCGGCCACGCACGCTTTCGGCAGCCGCCGTATCGCTCGCCCCATCACACCGCGTCGGCCGTCGCGCTGGTCGGTGGCGGCAGCCACCCGCGTCCCGGCGAAATCTCCCTCGCGCACCACGGCGTTCTGTTTCTCGACGAGTTGCCGGAATGGAACCGGCAGGCGCTGGAAGTGCTGCGCGAACCGCTGGAGTCCGGTCGCATCGTCATTTCGCGGGCGGCGCGGCAGGCGGAATTCCCGGCGGCGTTCCAGCTGGTCGCCGCGATGAATCCCTGTCCCTGCGGTTATGCCGGCGATCCCTCCGGCCGATGCCGCTGTTCCGGCGACGCGATCGCGCGATACCGTGGGCGCGTGTCCGGCCCGCTGCTGGATCGCATCGACCTGCATGTGGAAGTGCCACGGCTGCCGCAGCAGGAGTTGCTGGCGCCGATGACGCAGGCCGAAGCGTCCGCCGCCGTCCGCGAACGCGTCAGTGCCGCGCGCGAACGGCAACTGGCGCGGGGCGGCGTCGCCAATGCGCGACTCGGCACCGCGGCCATGCGTCGCGATGCGGTACTCGATGCGGGTGCCGCGGCCCTGCTGGAACAGGCGGCGGAACGGCTTGACCTGTCAGCGCGCGCCTGCCATCGCCTGATCCGTGTCGCCCGCACGATCGCAGATCTTGCCGGCATCGAGCGCGTCGACCGCGCGCACCTCGCCGAAGCGGTCAGCTACCGCAGCCTGCGCATGGTGGCGAACTGAGTGTCGCGCCCAGGCGCCGCCAGGCACGCTGTTTCCGCTGCCTCTCAGGGCAACTGGGTGCGCAGCCTTGCCAGGTCGACGTCGTCGGGATAGGCCAGTCCCAGCCTGTCGAGCAACTGCCGTGCGCCATCGACGTTGTCGAGGTGGAAGGCCAGCAGTCGCGCCAGGCGCAGTCCGGCGTCGCGATGCGAGGCATGGTCACGATGTCGATTGACGAAGGCCAGCAGCAGGTGGCCGGCCAGCTGCGGCTGGTCCGCCGCCGCCAACTGCTGCGCGATCGCCAGCGCCGCATCCGGGCGATCCATCAGGAAACCCCGATCCCGCTTGAGGCCGACGCGCACCAGCCAGGCCAGGTCATCGCTGCGGCCCGACGATTGCCATTGCGACGCCAGCGCCGCCAGTTCCGGCAGCAGGGCGGCGTCCAGCGGCAGCGCTTCGAGGCCAGCGAGAAACTCCTCTCGACCCAGACGTCGCTGGCGCAGCTGTTCGACGAGATCGCGCGCGGCGCCGTCGGTCTCGCCGGCTTCGACCAGCGCGCTGACGCGCGCCCGCGCCGCATCGGCGGCGGAAGGCGCCACTGCCGCTGCCACGAGCGGTTTCGTCGCCCCATCAGTCGGCGCGTTCGCAGTGCGCGCGGACGCCGCAACAACCACGGCCTCCGCGCTTGCGGCCATCCCGGACTCCGCGTGTTCCGAAGCGCCGTCGACGTTCACCGGGTCCAGGTCGTCCTCGACGCCCAACTGCGGACGCAGGGCGCGTTCCATCACGAACCACCAGGGCAGGGAGATCAGCGAGAAGGCAGCGACAAGGATCAGGACGACCGCGGTCGCGTTCCGGCCGGCCATCCCGATCAGGCTGTCGCCCATCAGCTTGATGAGGCTGTGGAGGACCAGGACCAGGACGCCCGCCAACACCAGCGACGATTTCACGAACCGCCCCGGCTGCCCGAAGACCACGCGGAAGCTTTGTACGAACAGCTCGGGGATCGGCTCGTTGCCGCGTACCGCGGCGATGTGTGCCATGACACCGGTGCTCGCCAGCATGAACGCCAGCGGCGCGAGGATCAGGATGAACAGGTAGACGCCGTAGACATCGAAGCGCATCAGCATCCGGGCGAGGAGGTGCAACACGAAGCTGCTGGTCAGGAGCTCGCTGAGCAGCCAGCCGATGACCCAGGAGAACGCCGCCCACGCAGCGGTCACGATGGCCAGTCGGATCAGCGCCGCGCGCGGCGGCAGCAATGCGCCGACGCCCCAGGGCTGCCCTTCGTTGCGCGCCAGCACCGCGTAACCGCTCATCACGATGCCGGTCAGCAGGACATGGTGCAGGACATCGTCGAAGACGCTGCGCCAGCTGTCGTCGAACGGTCCGGCCAGCCTCATGTGTGGCGTCAGCCAGGTCAGCAGGACCACCGCCGCAGCGAAAGGCGCGATCTGGACGAAACGCCGGGCCAGCAGGTGAAACGTCGGCGCCAGCCAATGCAGCATCGGCGTGTCGTCCAGTTCCACGTCAAGCGGGTGCGTGCCGATACGCTCTGCTGCGTCCATCCCTGGTCTCCGTGTGGGCATCCGTGCCGGAGCGGCGTGCAGGTTGCCGCTGCGCGGACGAACAAGATACCGCAGCGCTGTCCTGGACGAAGCGCGCGTTGCGCGCCGGTCCCGCCGGTCAGTTTGCGTTGACCGCCGACTTGCCGCGCGCGCCGCGCCATGGCTCGTAGAAGGCACGCAACGTCGCGATGTCCGATTCCATGTCGTCGCCGGGCCAGAGCATCGGCCCGACTCCGATGCGCTTGTCGGGATAATGGAAATAGGCGGGAATGATCGGGACACCGGCGGATTTCGCGATGCGCCAGAATCCGGTCTTCCAGCGGGGCACGTCCTTGCGCGTTCCCTCCGGCGCAACACCCAGCCAGAAACGTTCGTTCTCCGCAAAGCGTCTCACGGCACTGTCGATCAGCGCGCTGCCGCCGCTGCCGCGGTCGATGGGGATGATGCCGAAATGACGGAGGATCGATCCCAGCGGCCACCAGAACAGCTGCCGTTTCGCCAGGAAACGCGCGTCGAGACCAAGCACCTGCTTGACCGCCAGTCCGTGCAGGGCATCCATGTTGCTGGAATGCGGCGCGGCGATCACCACGGCCTTGGGCACGTCCGGAAACGTATCGACCATGCGCCAGCCGGACAGGCGCAGCCACCCCGCACCCAGCCGGCCGGAGATGGGGGCGCGCACGCGCGGCGCCTGTGGCGGCAGCGGAGGCGCGTAGGGCATCGGCAGCTTCGAACTCATTCGTCAGTCATCCACTCGCGGTTTGGTGCGATTGCGTTTGATGGCGCCACGTTCGACCTTGCTGTCGACGCGCCGCCGCTGCGAGGCGCGGGTCGGCCGCGTGGCGATGCGGGCCTTCGGTACATGCAGGCCGGCGCGGATGAAATCGGCCAGGCGCAGGCGGGCATCTTCGCGGTTGCGCGACTGGTCGCGGAAACGCTGCGCCTGGATCACCAGCACCCCGTCGTCGGTCAGGCGGCGGTCGCGGCGCATCAGCAGGCGTTCGCGCAATGCATCCGGCAGCGAGGGCGAGGTGCGTATATCGAAGCGGAGCTCCACCGCACTGGCGACCTTGTTGACGTTCTGGCCGCCCGGGCCGGAGGCGGTGACGAACCGCTCGGCCAGTTCGGACTCGGGAATGGCGATGCCCGGGGCGATGTCCAGCGCAGCGCCACTCATGGCGGCGCACCGCCGGGCACGCGGCGCCGGTTGCGGCCGGGCACGGCGGGCACCCTGCGCGCGGTCAAGTCGGAAAGAACAGGACAGGCGGACATGACCGCGCATGATACGCGACCTGCCATGCCGCCCGTTGTCTGCATTCGGAACCGCCCGCGCGACAGTGCCGTTGGGGCGCGTCCCCGGAACGGCCCCACGGCAACGGGAAAGTGTCGCAGCAAAGGGCGTCGACGGGCACTTCGCCCCGTGCCGGTCCTGCGCAGCCATGACGCGTGAAGTCGCGTCTGCATCCCCATCCCACGGCCCGCATGGCACCGGATCGATGGCCTGACGCGCGCCCGCGCCGCCGCCGCCAGGCCGCTCACGGACGGGCGTCGTGGGTCCCCGCCACGGCCGACGTCCAGCCGAAGCGCGCCAGCAACGCAGTCCACGTGGCATCCAGCGGTGCCTGCAGCGACAGCCGGCCGCCGTGCACCGGGTGGTCCAGCGCCAGTTTCCAGGCATGCAGGAGCATCCGGTGGCAGGCGAAATGCTGCCGGAACAGCCGGTTGTGTTCGCCCCGGCCGAGCGTGCTGTCGCCGATGATCGGGTGGTGGATGTGATGGAGATGCCGACGCAACTGCCGGTAGCGGCCCGTCTGTGGCGACAGTTCCAGCAGCGCATAGCGTTGCTGCGGATAGCGGCCCAGCGCGATCGGCACTTCGACGGTGGCGAGGCGACGCCAGCGGGTCAGCGCCGGTTTGCGCTCACCGGTCATGCCGCCGACGCTGAGCGGATAGTCGATGTCGCCGGCCTCGTCCGGCCAGCCGCGCACCACGGCCAGATAGGTCTTGTCGACGCTGCGTGACATCAGCTGCTCACCCAGCGCGCTGGCGACCTCGCGTGAGCGGGCGACCAGCACCAGTCCGCTGGTGGCGCGGTCCAGGCGATTGGCCAGGAACAGGCCGCCCTCGACCTGCGAGCGCAAACGGTCCACCAGGTAGTCCTCGTCGCGCGCGACCATGCGGCTGCGGTGCACGGCCAGTCCGGCCGGCTTGTCCACGGCGATCAGGTCAGCGTCATCGAACACGAGCGTCAGAGGCGGATGGGCGCAGTCCATGGCGTCGGGTCGAACCCTGGCAGGCGTGCGCGCGGCCGGTCCGGCGCAACGGTCGGGCAGTGTAGACGCGATGCCCACGACGCGCGGCGCGTCCGGCGATCCTGGCAACGCGCCGGATTTCGCCGCCGCGCGCTGGTGCTAGCATCTGGGCATGCCCGCCGATCGCAGCGATACCGACGACCTTGCCGCGGGCCAGCTGCGGCTGGCCCTGCTGGTCGATGCCGACAACGCCTCACCTGCGGTGATCGAGGGCGTGCTGGCGGAGGTCGCGCGCTTCGGCATCGCCAGCGTTCGCCGTCTGTACGGCGACTGGACCTCACAGCGCCATGCCGGATGGAAGAAGGTGCTGCTCGATCACTCGCTGGCGCCGGTGCAGCAATTCGCCTACACGACCGGCAAGAACGCCACCGACAGCGCGATGATCATCGACGCGATGGACCTGATGTACACGCGGCGATTTGGTGGTTTCTGCCTGGTGTCCAGCGACAGCGACTTCACGCGCCTGGCGCAGCGCCTGCGCGAGGAAGGCCTGCTCGTTCTCGGTTTCGGCGAGCGCAAGACGCCGGCGCCCTTCGTCGCCGCCTGCGACAAGTTCATCTACACGGAACTGCTGACGGCAGGCCGCGAGGCGCCGGCTGCCGCGACATCCAGTGAAAGCGACGGCGACGCCACGCCGGCGGCAGCGGACCTGCCCACTGCCAGACCTGCCACGCAGAAGGCGCCGGTGCCCTTCGACCTCATCGAGCGCGCCATCAGCGAATCCGATGACGACGACGGCTGGGCGCACCTCGGCCCGGTCGGCGGCTATCTCACGAAGGTCCGTCCGGAGTTCGATCCGCGCCTCTACGGTTTCAAGAAACTGAGCGACCTGTTCCGCGCCCATCCGCAGCGCTATGAGCTGCGCGAGCTGGTCCAGGACGGCGCCGGGAGCCGGATGATCCATGTCCGTGCCGCACGGCCCGCGAGCAAGGCGGCGCCCGCGCGTCGCGGACGTGCCGCGAAAAAAACCATTGCACCCTGACGGATGCGTTCATGAGCGATGTCGTTGTCATCGGCGCCGGGCACAACGGCCTGGTTTGCGCCGCCTATCTCGCGGCCGCAGGCCTGAAGGTCACCGTGGTCGAGCGTCGCGATGTCGTGGGGGGCGCCGCGGTGACCGAGGAATTCCATCCGGGCTTCCGCAATTCGGTGGCGTCGTACACGGTGTCGCTGCTGCAGCCGAAGGTGATCGATGACCTGCAGCTGCACCAGCACGGACTGCGCATCGTCGAACGGCCGCTGGCGAATTTCCTGCCGTTGCCGGACGAGCGCTACCTGAAAGTCGGCGGTGAGCGCACGGCTTCGGAATTCGCGAAGTTCTCGCGCCGCGACGGCGAACGCCTCGCGGCCTACGGCGAACGTCTCGAAGCCATCGCCGATGTCCTGCGCGCGCTGGTGCTGGAAACACCGCCGAATGTCGTCGAGGGCGGCTGGCTGCAGGCGCTGCCGCAGCTGTTGAAGTCGGCGAAGCTGGCGAAGCGGCTGCGCCCGTTGGGCCTGGATGGGCAGCGCGAACTGTTGGATCTGTTCACGCTCTCGGCGGCCGAGTATCTGGAACGCTGGTTCGAAAGCGATGCGGTGAAGGCGGTGTTCGGCTTCGACGGCATCGTTGGCAACTACGCCAGCCCGTATACGCCGGGGTCCGCGTACGTGCTGCTGCACCACGTCTTCGGCGAGGTCAACGGACGCAAGGGCGCCTGGGGCCACGCCATCGGCGGCATGGGCGCGATCACCCAGGCGATGGCGCGCAGCTGCAGCGCGCGCGGCGTCGATATCCGCACCGGCACCGGCGTACGCGAAGTCATCGTCGAGCGCGGCCGGGCTGCCGGCGTCGTCACCGACCGCGGTGAAACGCTGCGCGCCTCGCGCGTGGTTTCGAATCTCAATCCGCGGCTGTTGTTCCAGCAGCTGGTGGATCCGCAGGCATTGCCCGCCGACTTCCGCAACCGTATCGGGCAGTGGAAATGTGGTTCAGGCACGTTTCGCATGAATGTCGCGCTCAGCGAGCTGCCGGATTTCCGCGCGCTGCCCGGCAAGGTCGCCGCCGACCACCACGGCGCCGGCATCATCCTGGCGCCCAGTCTCGACTACATGGATCGCGCGTACCTGGATGCGCGCGCGCACGGCTGGTCGCGAAAGCCGATCGTCGAGATGCTGATTCCGTCGACGCTGGACGATTCGCTGGCACCGCCCGGCGCGCATGTCGCCAGCCTGTTCTGCCAGCAGTTCGCGCCGCAACTGCCGGATGGCTCGAGCTGGGACGAACACCGCGAGGCGGTCGCCGACCTCATCATCGACACCGTCAACGATTACGCGCCGAACTTCAAAGCGTCGGTGATCGGCCGGCAGATCAACAGCCCGCTGGATCTCGAACGGACCTTCGGCCTGGTGGGCGGCGACATCTTCCACGGTGCGCTGTCGCTCAACCAGCTGTTCTCGGCACGACCGATGCTGGGCCATGCCGACTACCGCACGCCGATCGCCGGCCTGTACCAGTGCGGTGCCGGCACGCATCCGGGCGGCGGGGTCACCGGCGCGCCCGGGCACAACGCGGCGCGCGAAATCCTCCGCGACCGCCGCCGTTGATGTTCAAGCCATAAGGCGCCGCGCCTCAGGCGCCGAGTGCGAGCTGCTGGTGCAGGAAGGCCTTGGCGGCCCGCGTGTCGCGCTTGATGGTCGGCTCGGACACACCCAGCAGTTCGGCGATGTCTTTGACTTCGAGGCCGGCGAAGAAACGCAGTTCGACGACCTTGACCAGGCGTTCGTCCAGGCCGGCGAGTTTTTCCAGCGCCTTGTCGATGGCGAGCAGCTGTTCGGCCTGCGCATCCACCGGCAACGGCTGGCCTTCGAGCGCATCCAGCGCCACATGCTCGGCGCCGCCACCACGACGTTCGGCCAGGCGTGCGCGGGCATGGTCGATCACCACCTGGCGCATGGCGCGCGCCGCGGTGGCGTAGAAGTGCCGCCGGTTCTCGTAGTCCAGGCCGGCGCCTTCGAAGAGCTTGAGATAGGCCTCGTTGACCAGCGCGCAGGTGTCGAGCGTGGCGCCGCGGCGATGCCGGTTGAGTTCGGCCCGCGCGATGCGCATCAGGTCGTTGTAGACCAGTCCGAGGAAACGTTCGCGGCCGGCCGGCTGGTCGGCTTCCGCAAGGGCGAGGGTGATCGCGGGCGACGGATCGATCATGGGCCGATCATAGCCCGGCCGGCACTGTGCAGGTGTGCCGGCCGCCTCAGTCGCCGCGCCGGCGCAGGGCGCGGCCGATGGCGACCAGGCCTGCCGCCAGCGCCGCCAGCGGCAGGATGGGCAGCCCGTTCCAGGTCGGGCCAGGGCTTTCGCCGGCCTGCAATACCGCTGCCGCCACCAGCAATCCGGCGCCGCAGATCGCCAGGACCTGGCGGCGCAGCAGCGACTGGCGCTGCTGCTGTGCCTGCGCCTGCGTGACCGCCAGCATCGCCAGCTGTTCGCGCTGACTCTCCAGCGTCTCGCGGGCCAGTCGCGGCAAGGCCACCGCCTGTTCCATCCAGTCCGGCATGCGGATCTTCGCCGCCCGCAGCAGGGACCCGACGCGGCCGTATTGCTGGCGCATGATGTCGCCCAGCACCGGCTGCGCCACCGACCAGATGTCGATCTGCGGATCCAGCCAGCGGCTCAGGCCTTCGACATTGAGCAGTGTCTTCTGCAGCAGGATCAGCTGCGGCTGCAGCGTCAGCTGATATCGCTGCGCCATGCGGAACAGCTTGAACAGCACTTCGCCGAGATTGATCTGCGACAGCGGCCGCGTGAAGTACGGTTCGCAGACCGCGCGCACGCCGGCTTCCAGCGCCTCGACGCGGATGTGCCGCGGCATCCACCCGGCCTCCAGGTGCAGTTCGGCGACGCGGCGGTAGTTCAGCGTGAACATGGCCATGAAGTTCTCGGCCAGATAGCGCTGGTCGGCCGGCGACAAGGTGCCGACCATGCCGAAGTCGAGCAGCACGATGCGCGGCGCTGCGCCCTCGCGCGGCTGTACCAGCAGGTTGCCCGGATGCAGGTCGGCATGGAACAGGTTGTCGCGGAATACCTGCGTGTAGAACAGTTCGATCAGCCGCCGTGCCAGCGCCGGCTTGTCGATGCCGGCCGCCTCCAGCGCGGCGCCATCGGCGATCGGGATGCCGTGCATGCGCTCAAGCGTCAGCACTGTCTCGCTGCTCAGCGCCCAGTGCACGCGCGGCACCGCGACATCATTGCCGGCGTTCCAGATCCGGCCGATGGCACTGGCGTTGGCGCCTTCGTGCTGCAGGTCCAGCTCGTTCGCAAGCGTCGCCTCGACTTCCGCCACGACTTCGCGCGGCCGGATCTTCTCGGCGCGCGGATGGCGTTGCTCGACCACGCGGGCGATCGCGTGCAGCAATTCCATGTCGCGCTGCACCTGCGCATGCACGGCGGGGCGCAGCACCTTGACCACCACCTCGCTGCCATCGTGCAGGCGCGCCGGATGGACCTGGGCGATGGACGCCGCCGCCAGCGCGGTTTCATCGAAGGCGGCGAACAGTTGCGAAACCGGTTTGCCGAGCGCCCGTTCCACTTCGCAACGCGCCTGGTCGCCGGGGAACGGGGCGACGCGATCCTGCAGCGCTGCCAGTTCGTCGGCGACGGCCGGCGGCAGCAGGTCGCGTCGCGTCGACAGGATCTGCCCGAATTTCACGAAGATCGGACCGAGGTGCTCCAGCGCCAGGCGCGCGCGCTGGCCGGCCGGCAGTGTGTCGATATCCGGGCGTGCCTTGCCGACCAGCGGCTTCAGCAACCGCAGCGGCCAGGGCCGCTGGCGCTCGCCGAGCAGTGCGTCGAGGCGGAAGCGCAGTGCCACCCGCAGCAGGCGCAGGGCACCGGATGCCGCCCGGCGGTTGCTCATGGACGCGGCAATCCGCGTTCGATGCGACCGACGCGTGCGGCCAGGCGCTCGACATCGTCGCGCAGGCGGTCCACGGCTTCGCCGAAGGCATCGATTTCGCTGCGTGGCGTGATCACGCGCGCTTCCTCGGTCAGGAACTCGGCGCCGCTGGCGGCCAGCTCGCCGGCCTGCCGGCGCGCCCACGCCAGCGCGCCACCCAGGCCGCGGGCGATCTGCGGTCCCAGCGTGTGGCCGAACACATCGACGAAGGGCATTTCCCAGTCGGGATCGAAATCGCGTAACGCGTTTTCCAGCAGCCTCGCCAGCTCCAGATCGCCGTCGATGCGCACGCCGCTCGGCAGGCCGCGGTCGGCGCCGGGTGTGCCGAGCCAGGTCACCAGCCCGGCTGGCTCGAGCGCCAGGCCGAGATCGGCCTCGCCGTCATGATCGGGCACCGGACGCACGCGACCGGCGGCGATGCGCAGGCGGATCCCGCGCGGGGCGCCGCGCAGGCGCAGGCGCAGCTCGCGGCCCTCCAGGCGCTGCAGCAGGTCCGGTGAGCCGGCGTCCAGTCGCAGCAGACGGTCCAGGGCCGCTTCCACGATGCCGGCCAGGGCATCGAGTGCACGGTGCGGCAGCGGGCGGGTCGAGGCGTCTTCATTCATCGGCGTGATTGTACCTGTGCGCCGCGAGGCTTAACCGCCACGTCCGTCAAGGTGGCGCGCAACCGTGAAACGCGGTAAACCGTCGCTTCACTTTGACCGGATGTCCCTCGTGTCCCGTCGTTTCGCCCTCAGTCTGGCCTTGTCGGCACCACTGGCGCTGAGCGCTGCCGGTGTCCAGGCGGCGTGGGAGCGGTTGGGACAGACGCCTTCCGGGGCGGTCTATCGCATGTCGGTGCCGGAAGGCTGGCGTGCCGGTGATGGCCTGGTGGTCTATCAGCACGACCTGAGCTTCGAACGCGAGACGGCGCCCGACCTGGGGCCACTGGCGGAACTGCAGCTGCAGCAGGGCTATGCCGTGGTGGCTTCCGGCTACAGCCAGACGGGTTGGGCGGTGTTCGCCAGTGCACAGGACAACGTGGAGCTGGTCGAGCGCTTCCGCAGCGACGTCGGCGCACCCGGCGCGATCTTCACCTACGGCACGGCGATGGGCGGCTACATCGCCTTGCAGATGGCGCAGGACCCGCGACTGGACGTCGACGGCGTGCTCGCCCTGTGCCCGCTCGCTGCCGGCTATCGCCGCTGGGACGCGGCTCTGGACCTGCGCGTGGTCTATGACGCGATCTGCGCCGGTGTGGCCGATGGCGAGCTGCCCGCCGCGTCCGACCAGCCCTGGTTGCTGGATGCCAGCGGTATCAGCGCCGCCGGCCTGGCGGATATCGTCGGCCGCGCCGGCGCATGCCTGGGCCTGGACGTCGCCGCGGCGGATCGCGACGCCCTGCAGCAGTCACGACTGGATCGCCTCAAGGCACGCACGGGCCTGGGTGACGATGCCGCGGTCCTGCCACAGCTGGCTTATGCCACGCTGGGTCTGAGTGACCTCCTGCGTGATCGCGGCAAGCTGGCGGGCAGGCTGGCCGTCGGGAATGACGGCGTCGATTACGGTGACGCGGACTTGAACGCAGCGGTGCGCCGGGTCCGCGCCGATGCCTTTGCCGCGCTGGAGTTCCGCCTCGCTTCGGGCTTGCGCCCTGGCAGCGGCAGCCGGGTCATCAGCCTGCATGGCCAGAGCGACGAGACCACCGGTGTGGCGCACCAGGCCTGGCTGCGCATGCACTGGCCGGCCTCGCGCCTGGTTTCGGCGGTGGCGGCGACCGAAGAGCCGGCGGGCTGCGGCCTGGCTGGCGCGGAAATCGAAGCCGCCTGGGACAGCCTGCGCGCCTGGACGGCTGCCGCCGACGCTGCGGCGCCCGACGCCGTCGACCTGCAGGCGCGCTGTCTGGAGCGCGTCGAGGCCGGCGACCCGATGGGCGAATGTCGCATCGATCCGCAGCTCGAGCCCGACATCGATGCCGCGGGTCCGGATGCGTCCGGGCCGCGCGTCGGCCAGCTGGATGCCCGCTTCAGCGGCGACTGGATCGACGCCGCCCATCCCGGCGAACAGTGGTCGCTGGAGCTGCTCGACGGCGGAACGGCACTGATCTACGGCCTGACCTTTCCGGCCGCCGGCGGGCCCGGCGATCAGTTCTGGCTGATCGGCAGCGGTCGGGTCGAGGGCGACGGCATCGCTTTCGACGAGGTGCACAGCCTCCAGGGTGGCGGTTTCGGCGAGGACTTCGATCCGACGCAGGCGCGCTTCCGGCCCTGGGGTTCCCTGCGAATGGTGTTTGACGACTGCGGCGCGGCCCGCCTGCGCTTCAACGCCGGCGCCGGCTTCGGGCGCGGCGAACGACGGCTGGCGCAGGCGCGTGGTGTCGCCGGCCAACACTGCGGGGACGCCGAGTCGTCGAGTGCCGGCGGCATCGCCGCCCTGAGCGGCAGCTGGTACGACCCGCAGCGACCCGGGCAGGGCGCCGCCCTGAACATCGCTGCCGATGGCAGCGCCCATCTGGTCCTGATGGGCTACGACCCCGGTCACGGCGAGCCGGTGTGGCTGCAGGCCGGTGGCCGCATCGATTTTCTCGGCCGTGCGCGCTTCGAACGCGTGCAGCGTGTGCGGGGGCCGAATTTCGATCGTGGCGCAGGCGGCGTGTTGCAGGTCGATGAATGGGGACGCGTCGAAATCGATTTCCCCGACTGCGAACACGCCGTCCTGCGCTACCGCGGACACGAACCGGCCTGGGGCAGCGGCCGCGTCGAACTGCAGCGGCTCACCCGACCGCTGGGCGTCGGCGACTGCGGCCTGTGACCGCGTCGCCGGGGCCCATCCTTCAGGGCATCGCGACCTGGTAAAGCCGGTTGCCGCGCAGGATCGTCAGGTTGAGCAGCGGCGGCTTGCCGGCGAGCACATCGCGCAGTGCTTCCAGGTTGGCGATCTCGGTGTCGTTGACGCGCACCACCACGTCTCCGCGGCGCAGGCCGGCGCGTGCAGCGCGACCGTTCGTCGCACTGATCGCGGCGCCGGTGATGCCGTTGGCAACGTACGGTTCCGGCACCGGCACGAAGCGCGCGCCACCGAGCCGGGCATCGAGGTTGTCGCCCAGCAGTTCGCCCAGCGTCGCCACCAGGCGCAGACTCAACTCGCGCTGGCGGGTGTCGCGCAGTACCGATACCGGGAGATCCTGCTGCACCGGCAGCAGGCCTTCGATGTTGCGCAGGTCGCGCACGGTGTTCACCGCCTGCCCGTCCACCGACGTGATGACGTCGCCGACCTGGAGACCGGCGCGTGCACCGGCGCTGTCGGTGCCGACACGGGTGACGACGACGCCACGTCCGGCGCGGACGCCAAGGGTGCTGGCCAGGGAGTCGTCGATGTCCTGCACATCGATGCCGAGGCTGCCGCGCTGGACGACACCGTGTTCGACGAGCTGCTGCATGACGTCGCGTGCCAGCCAGGCGGGAATGGCGAAGCCGATGCCGGCACTGTCGCCGCTGCGTGAATAGATCGCCGTGTTGATGCCGACCAGTTCGCCACGCAGGTTGACCAGGGCGCCGCCGGAGTTGCCGGGATTGATCGAGGCGTCGGTCTGGATGAAGTTCTGGTAGCCGACGCCGCGCAGGCCGCTGCGTCCCAGCGCCGACACGATGCCGGAGGTGACCGTCTGGCCGAGGCCGAAGGGGTTGCCCACGGCGACGACGAAATCGCCGACCCGCAGCTCGTCCGTGCCGGCCAGCGGCAGCGCGACAAGGCTTTCCGCCGGCACCTTGACGATGGCGAGGTCGGTGCCGGGATCGGCACCGACACGCTCGGCGGTCAACGTGCGGCCATCGGACAGGGTGATCGAGATGTCATCGGCGCCCTCGATGACATGGTGGTTGGTGACGATCAGGCCGCGGGCGGCGTCGACGATCACGCCAGAACCCAGCGATCGCTCGATGCGCTCGCGCGGCATGTCCGGAATGCCGAAGAAGTGCCGGAAAAACGGGTCGTCGAACATCGGCGACTGGCGGACCTGCACGCGGCTGGCGGTGTAGACGTTGACCACGGCGGGCATCACCCGTTCGAGCATCGGCGCCAGCGAGGGCAGCGGCTGGCCATCGATGCTGGCCGGCAGGCCGGCGGCATGCGCGGGCGCGGCGACCAGTCCCTGCAGCGGCGCCGGGGCGCGGTCGTCGTGCAGCGCCGCACCCAGCCAGCCAAAGCCGGCGGCAACGAGGGCGAAGGCCAGAGTGGGAAGTCGGGGGCGTTTGGCGGTCATGGCGATCCTGGCGGGCAAATGAAATCAGGCTGCACGGACCCGGTGGCCTGGCGCAAGGTTCCGGAACGTCGGTCTGCCGGGTCAGTTTCCATTGCCATGGTGGCGTCGCTGTGCGGCACTTCAAGCCGGACGCGGCCCGCGCCCTACGTGCCTGACGTTGACGTTGCAGGACGAGCGGCGTAATGTCCCTTTCCGCCCCAACATCTAGTGGCCCTCCCCTCACGCTGCCACTAGAAGTTGTGAGAACAAGCTAAAGCATTGTCTTTGATTACAGGGAGCCTGCCCCGACATGAGCACCGTCCGCTTGGAAGCCGTCGCCACGCCGCGAACTGTCCCCATGCAGCCCGCATCCTGGGATATCTGGGACAAGAAATACCGGCTCAAGCGCAAGCAGGGCGAGCCGCTGGACGGCAGCATCGACGAGACCTACCAGCGCGTCGCGAAGGCACTTGCGGAGGCCGAGGAGGGCAGCGAGAAGCAGGCCTACTGGGCCGAGCGCTTCCTGTGGGCCCTGCGCCGCGGGGCGATCCCCGCCGGTCGCATCACCTCCAATGCCGGCGCCCAGGCGCACAAGCCGGCGACCAGCACGATCAACTGCACGGTCTCCGGCACCATCGAGGATTCGATGGACGGCATCCTCGAAAAGGTCCACGAGGCCGGGCTGACGCTGAAGGCCGGGTGCGGCATCGGCTATGAGTTCTCGACGCTGCGTCCGCGCGGCGCCTTCGTCGCCGGCGCCGGTGCCTACACCTCCGGCCCGAT
>CAZYHP010000065.1:0-16552 GCA_964647135.1 uncultured Rhodanobacteraceae bacterium | reverse complement strand
GGTCGAGCACGTAGTTGCGGATCTGGCTGCCCCAGCCGATGTCGGACTTGCTGGCTTCCACCGCACTCTTCTCGGCGTTGCGCTTCATCATCTCCAGCTCGTACAGCTTGCTGGCGAGCATCTTCATGGCGCGGTCGCGATTGGCGTGCTGGCTGCGCTCGGTCTGGCAGGCCACCACGATGCCGCTGGGCACGTGCGTGATGCGCACCGCCGACTCGGTCTTGTTGACGTGCTGGCCGCCGGCACCGGATGAACGGTAGACGTCGGTCTTCAGGTCGGCGGGATTGATCTCGATATCGATCTTGTCATCGACTTCGGGCGACACGAACACCGATGTGAAGCTGGTGTGCCGGCGATTATCGGAATCGAAGGGACTCTTGCGGACCAGGCGGTGCACGCCCGTCTCCGTCTTCAGCCAGCCGTAGGCGTAGTCGCCCTCGACGCGGATCGTCGCCGACTTGATGCCGGCCACGTCGCCGCCGCTGGCTTCGACCAACTCGGTCTTCCAGCCGCGCGACTCGCACCAGCGCAGGTACATGCGCAGCAGCATTTCCGCCCAGTCCTGCGCTTCGGTTCCGCCGGCACCGGCCTGGATGTCCACGAATGCGTTCGCGGTGTCCATCTGGCCGGAGAACATGCGCTGGAATTCCAGCTTCTCCACGCCCTGGCCGAGACGCGCGATGTCGGCATGGATCGAGTCCAGGCTGCCCTCGTCGCCTTCTTCGGCAATCAGTTCGAGCAGCTCGCGGCTGTCGTTGATGCCGTTGCCGAAACTGTCCAGGCCTTCGACCACCTGTGCGAGGCGGGCGCGTTCGCGGCCCAGGTCCTGCGCCTTTTCCGGCGTGTTCCAGATGCCGGGATCCTCGAGTTCGCGGGTGACTTCCTCCAGCCGCTCCTTCTTCAGATCGTAGTCAAAGATACCCCCTGAGCGCGTCGACGCGCGCCTTGAGGTCGTCGAGGGCGGAAAACAGCGGATTCAGTTCCATGGTCGGCGTGTCGTCGAAAAGCGAGCCGCATAGTGTACTGGCCTGCCTGCCCGGATGCGCAGGGCGGCGCATCCGGGCAAAGCGCCGTTTGGCGTGGATTCCGGTTGACCCGCGCTCTGCGACAGACATGGACCGGACCGGCAGGAGGCTGCGCCCCGGATGTTTGCGCTGTCCTGGCAGCAAGGCCACAATGCATCCTCCATTTGGAGCATTTGCCCGTCACTCGAGAGGATTTCATGGGGCTTGTCCGGAACGGCTGGCTGGCAGCCGGCTTGATGTCGGTGGCGCAGGCGGCGGCAACCGATTGCCGCCCTGCCGATATTGCCGATTGCGTGGGCCCGCCGCCGGCCGGCGTCGACTTCCTCGATGTCGATGCCATGAACGTGCCGAGAATGCTGACCTACGACCAAGCCGGCCGCCGCGCGCTCGAACAGACATTGCAGGCGCGATACCGGAACGATGGCGACATTGCAGCGGGTATCGATCTGGGCATCCTCGCTGCGCAGAACGGTCGCGATCCGGAAGCACGGTTCGAGAAGGTCGCCGCCGAGGCTGCGCACGATCCCGTTCTCTCGCGGCGCCTGGCATGGGCCCGCGGCCACGCCTGCATGGCGGCGGGTGACGCGACCTGCGCCCTGGCGCACTGGTACGACGCCGCATCGACCGTCGACGGTCATCCGGACTGGATACCGCTGGCCTATGCGCTGGGCCTGTGGGACGCCGGGCAACAGGATCAGGCCATCGCCTGGTACTCGACGGCGGTGCGCAGCGATGTCCGCCTGGGACGCGCGGACACCGCTGCCCGCATCGGTGGCGAGACGCGGGTAGGCACCGTCGCACGGGATCTCTTTCCGGCCTGGGCCGCGCGTCACGCCGTGCAGCGCACGACCCTCACCGCCGAGGCGGACATCGACCGCGAAGGGCGCATCTCACGCCTGGTGGTTCCCGAAGACGCCCTCGACGCCCGCCTGTTGCGCGAAGTCCGCCGGGTGGTGCCGGCGTGGCGCTTCGATCCGGTTCTCGATGCCAACGGCAACGCCGTCACGCTGGCGACGCACTTGCAGATCGAGGTGCGGATGGGCGCCGATGATGGGGGTGGTGCGCCAGTCGAGATCCAGTACGCCGGCATGGGCCCGGTGGTCGAGCGTTCGGCCCTGCGCTACCCGCCGCAGGCCGTGAGCCGGCGCCAGCAGGGTGAGGTCTCGCTTCGCGTCAGGGTCAGCCCGGAGGGCAAGGCGGAAGACATCGAGATCCTGCAGTCCAGCGGCCATTCGCTGCTGGACAGCGGCGCAAAGGCCGCCGTCGCCGAATGGACATTCAAGCCGGACCGCATCAATGGCCAACCGGTGCCTTCAACGGTCACCGTGCCGATCAGCTACCGCATGGCGACGCGGCAGCAAGCATCGGTAGCAAGCGCACCTGTCGACCTGCTCAATCCCCGCACCCGCCAGCGTTCGCGCTGACGGGCGGTAGCGCATCCATTAACGCTTGATCCGCTGCCAGAGTGTTTCCTGGTCGTCCAGGCTGCGCTCGGCCAGCGGCCGGCCTTCCTCATCGGCAAGCGCTTCCATGGCCCGGAAGCGCCGTTCGAACTTCCGGTTGGCGTGACGCATCGCCGCCGACACGTCGACACCGGTCTTGCGCGCCAGATTGACGGCCACGAACAGCAGGTCGCCGACTTCATCCAGCAGTCGCGGCGATCCCGGCGCTTCGCCGGCATCGACCTCGGCAGCGACTTCGCCGATCTCCTCGCGAAGCTTGTCCAGCACCGCGTGCGCGTCCGGCCAGTCGAAGCCGGTGCGCGCCGCGCGCAGCTGCAGCTTCAGCGCACGCTGCCATTCCGGCAGGCCGCGTGCCACGCCGGCCAGTGCGCTGGCATCGCCATCGTCACCGCGCTCGCGGCGCTTGAGTGCTTCCCACAGCTCAGTCTGCGCCGCCGCATCGGTCACTTGCGTATCGCCGAACACATGCGGGTGTCGACGCCACATCTTGTCGCAGATCGCCGCAACGACTTCACCGAAATCGAAATGCCCGGCCTCTTCCGCCATCCGCGCGTGGAAGACGACCTGCAGCAGCAGGTCACCGAGTTCGTCGCGCAAGGCCGGAAAATCGCCACGATCGATGGCGTCGGCGACTTCGTAGGCCTCCTCGATCGTGTACGGCGCGATGCTGGCGAAGTCCTGCTCGATGTCCCAGGGACAGCCGCTGTCGCGGTCGCGCAGCTGCGCCATGATCTTCAGCAGCTCGCCGATGTCGCGCTTCATGCCTGCACGTCGGCGGGCAGTACCGCGCGCAGCCGTTCCGCCCAGTCCACGCGCGCATCGGCGGCGGCGAGGAAACCCGGGTTGAGCAGGCTTTCGCCGCGGTTGTAGTGGAATGGCACGCCGGCGAAGTCGACCAGGCGACCGCCCGCTTCCTCGAGCACGCATTGCCCGGCGGCGGTATCCCACTCGCTGGTCGGGCCCAGGCGCGGATAGAAATCCGCCCTGCCCTGCGCCAGGCGGATGAACTTCAGCGCCGATCCGGCTGCCATCGGTTCGTAGGCACCGAGGTGGTCGAGCAGCGCCTGCGTGCGCGCGCTGGCATGCGAGCGGCTGACGCAGACGACGGGCACCTCGGGCGTTGGGCGACCGACCAGCGCGCTGCGTGACCCGGCATGCTCGATCCAGGCGCCGTGGCCGCGTACCGCCCAGGCCAGTTCGTCCAGCGCGGGCGCATAGACGACGCCGAACACCGGCCGGCCGTTCTCGACCAATGCGATGTTCACGGTGAACTCGTCGTTGCGCTTGATGAACTCGCGCGTGCCATCGAGCGGGTCGACCAGCCAGTAGCGCGGCCAGCGCAGCCGCTCGGCGGCGGGCACCTGCACCGCGGATTCCTCCGAGACGACAGGCAGCCCGGGCTCTATCGCCGGCAGGCCGGCGACAAGCAGGCGGTGCGAAGCCAGGTCCGCTTCGGTCAGCGGCGAATGGTCGTCCTTGATCGCGACATCGAAATCGCGCCGGTAGACGGCAAGGATCGTCTCGCCCGCCGCCCGGGCAAGGCGGCAGGCTTCGGACGCCAGGTCGGCCGGGTTCATTGCGGGCCCGGCCGCCAGCGTCCGGCCAGGTATTCGCGGACGATGCACAGCGCTGCGAACGATCGTCCCTCGCTGAAATCCGGCTGGTTGAGCAGTTCGTTGATGTCGGCAAGGGGCCAGCGCACGACTTCCAGTTCCTCCGGTTCGTCGCCTTCCAGCTTTTCCGGATAGAGATCCTGCGCCAGCACCACGTGCGTGCGATGCGCCATGTAGGACGGTGCCAGCGCCAGCGGCACCAGCGTGGTCAGACGCCGTGCGCCCAGGCCGATCTCTTCCTTGAGCTCGCGATCGGCGGCGAGATCCGGCGTCTCGCCCTCGTCGATGCGCCCCTTCGGCAATCCCAGTTCGTAACGATGCAGGCCGGCCGCGTATTCGCGCACCAGCAGGACGGTCTCGTCATCGGCCATGGGCACGATGATCACGGCACCGAGGCCGCCGGATCTCAGGCGTTCGAAGGTACGGCGCTCGCCATTGCCGAACTCGAGGTCGATTTCCTCGACCGCAAATCGTCCACTGGGATCGAGCGCACGGCGTGCATGGATGAGGGGAAGCTTGCGCATGCCGGCATTGTAACCAGCCCGCGTGACCGGCGAATGCGGCGGCGCGTCGTCCGAATCCGCCTTCGTGCGGTGGTCGGCAGCGGACTAGGCCACGGCGAGGCTGCGCAGCAGTTCCGCGTGCAGCGCCGGCGTCGCCGCGGCGAGCACGCTGCGCGTCCCGCGATGCACCGGATCACCCTCGAGATCGGTGAAAACGCCGCCGGCCTCCTCGACGATCAGGCACAGCGCCGCCACGTCGAGCACGTGCACGTCCGATTCGATCACCGCATCCAGACTGCCGCGCGCCAACATGTGGTAATGCAGGTAGTCGCCATAGCCGCGCGTTCGCCATGCCCGCCGGACGATCCCGGCAAGCGCCGGCCAGGCCGGTCCGGCAGCCAGGGTCTTGATGTTGCCCAGCGAGATCGCCGCCGTGTCGATGGTCGTCGTCAACGACGCATGCACGCGCTCGCCGTCGATGAACGCGCCATCGCCGCGACATGCCCAGGCGCTTTCGCCACCGACCGGGACATGCGACACGCCGAGCATCGGCACGCCATCGTGCCAGAGCGCGATCTGCGTCGAGAACACCGGGTTGCCGCGCACGAAACTCTTGGTGCCGTCCAGCGGATCGACCAGCCACAGCCAGCCGCCGGCGTCGGCATCACCCCCGAATTCCTCGCCCCAGATGGCGTGCTCGGGAAAGGCCTGGCTGAGGTAATCGCGGATCACGCGCTCGGCACCGCGATCGGCCTCGGTGACCGGCGTCTCATCGGCCTTGCCGTCGACCTGCAGGTCGGCACGCCGGAAGTGCGGCAGGATGCGCGACGCGGCCGTCTGCGCGGCTGCCCGGGCCAGCGGCAGTGCGCGCGAAATGATCTGGCGGTGGTCGCTCACCGACGAACCCCGTCGCCCTGGCGCTTGAGTTCACCATCGATCACCAGCAGCGAGCCGCCATCGGGCAGTGCCTGGCCGACGTAATGGAGCATCTGTGCGACCGGATCGGCCGGGCTGCGGCTGCGCAGTATGACCTCGGCGTGATAAGTGACACCGGTCAGCTCGAACTGGCCGTCCACTTCCAGTGCACCGGCTTCGTCCTGCACCTCGCCGATCACGTGGCCCGGCGCGCTGGTGGCGAAATGCGCGTTGATCGGTCCGAACTGTGCCTGCGCCTGGCCGGTGACGCCGGCGTCGACCCAGCGCGCGCGTCCGCGCGCCTCGTCGATGATCAGGCCGCGCAGCAGCAGCGTGTCCAGTTCGACATCGACGGTGCCGAGGAAATTGAGTGCCGGAATATCGATGACCGGCTGCAGCAACAGCGCCGGCAGCTGCATGTGCATGTCGGTGACGCGCAGTCGGCCGTCGGCCATGCGCGCCGTGGTGCCACGGGCGTTCCAGGCAGCGCTCTGCAGGTTCCAGTCGCCACCGACGTCACCGCGCAACAGGCCCGGTACGGACAGGTTCCACTCCAGCGCGCCCACCGGATAGCCGTTGACCAGCACCTGCCCGGCTCGCCCCTGGCGAACGCTGCCACCGAGGTCCTGCAATACCACCGACGGGCCGAGGTGATGCCCGAAGTGGCGGTAGGCGAAGCTCGCCGGCAGGTACCAGGCCACCGCCAGCGCAACGACGGCCAGCACGATCAGCAACAACAGCAGACGACGGATCAGACGCATGCGATGACCTCGACAGGGTGCGACGGTGTAGCGCGATCAGGGTTCGCGCAGGACAAGCTGGATATCGACCTGGCCGACATATTCGGTGGCCGTGGCAGCCAGTTCCGCGACGACGATGTCGTGCCGCTGCGCCAGCGTTTCCAGCCAGGCGGCCAGCGGATCGAAGGGGACGGCCTCGAGTCGCAGGCGGACGCGACCCTCCCCGGCCGGCTCGATGCGCTTGAGGCCGGCGGACAGGCCGATGTCACGGATGCCGGCATCGACCAGCGCCAGCAGCGAGCGGCCGGCGCGTTCACGCGCGCCATCCTCGACGCCACCACCCGCGAGGCGAGCCGCGTCGGAACGCATGGTGACCAGATCGGCCGCCAGGCGCTGGTTGCCCTGGGCAAGGCGGCTGCGCGCATCGGCCAGCGGCTTGTAGAGCAACGCCCAGCCGAGCATCAGCACCACCAGCACGCCGCCGATGAGGAGGATCTGGCGCTCGCGCGCGTCGCGCCCCTGCCACCAGCTGCGAAGGCCACTCATGAGCCGGCCCCGCCCAGACGCAAGCGTCCGCGAACGCCTTCGTCGTGGGGATCGACACCGGTCACGGCGACGGCCATGCCGCGTGCCGCGATCGTCTCGCGCAAGGCGTCCAGCTGTCCGACATCCGCGGCCAGCACTTCCAGCTCGATGGCATCGCCGCGGTAGTCGATGGCGTACACGCGGTATCGGCTGCCCTGGGTGATCAGCGGTGCCACTTCCGCGAGCCGCGCGAGAGGATTCGCTGCGACGGAGCCGGACCCGCCTCGACCCGCTTCAGAAGCCAGCTGTGCCGCCGGGTCCGCCGTCATGCGCTGGCCTGGCAGCGCCTGCTCGAATACCTGCGCGATCTGCGCCTGCAACTGCGCACGCTGGCTGCGTTCGATCAGGTACCCAGTGGCCGCATCGGCAAGGACCAGCAGCAGCGCGACGGCGGCGAGGACAGCGGCCCACCGCCACTGTCGCACCTGGGCGCCACGCTGCACCGTGGCCGCGAATGCGCCCTGGCGAAGATTGGGCGCGGATTCGACGCTGGCACCGGCAAAGCGAAGGAAGGTGGGCAGCGCGACCGGCGTGGGACTGTCGCCGACATGGAACGCGCCATCGCTGCCCAGGATGCGCAAGGGCATCGGCGGCAACAGTGCACGCCATTGCTGCCATTGCGCGACCGGAATCACGTGTGCAGCATCCGGCAACGCCACCAGCAGCCGCTCGCCGATCTGCGCGAGATGGATCGCATCGGCGGCGCGCGGCAGCAGCTGTGCGTCGGCCACCAGCGCGACGGCGTCCGACAGCGGCACCGGGCCTTCGCGCTGCAACCAGTCCTGCATATCGCGGCGCGCGACGACCGCGACATCGATCTCCTCGCCGTCACGCTGGCCGAGCGCGAAATGCAGCTGCTCCACCGGTTCGGCCAGCTTCTCCTCGAGCGCGAAAGGCACGGCCTGACGCAGGTCGGCGGCACGACGGGTCGGCACGCGCAGGCGATGCAACGCCACGTTTTCCGCCGGAACGACGCCGATCACCTGGACATCGGCAGGCAAGGCGTCGCCGCGACGCCAGGTGCTGCCGGCAACACCGCGTGCCAGCCAGCCCTGGCCGGAGTCCAGATCGATCAGCAGTCTTGTTGCACTCATTGCGCAAGCATAGCCGGTGACGCCGTCCCATGAACGCCTGACAAGGCCGTACCGGACCATTGCCGCCGGGCTTGAGCTGGCTGGCATCGATCTTGCCGTGTCCGGTCGCACGGCCCTGCTGCCGGATCGCGAGGCGATCCGCCCGCGTGTGCATGGGCGCGCGCAAAGGTCCAGCGACCCTTCGCGATGGTGGCCAGCGTATCCAGCATCGCCGCGAACTCAGTAGCGCCCCTGCGATCGCGCCAGCACGCGGATGCCCTGGTGGCGATCGATCAGGCTGTACAGGCGGACGCTGATTTCACCCTGCTGGATCTCCGCTTCCGCCACGAAGTAGCGACTGCTGGTGCGCAGGAAGGGCGCTTCCCCCGGCGCCACCTGGATGCCGGCATCGCCCAGTTCGCGGATCAGGTCCGCCGGCGAATCGTAGCTGGCCCGGCCGTCGCGATGCAGGCGTCGGGCCAGCGCCATGCCGATGCCGTCGGCGAGGCTCGCGAGCACCGCGGGCGAAGCGGTGTTGACGTTGATCTGCGCATCCCGGTCCGGCCGTGCGCAGACATGCGGCGCGAGGCGTCCATAGCGATCACCGTCGATCCCCAGCACCGAACGCAATTCCGACGCGTGCGCAAAGGGGCCATTGGCCGGGCGCCGTGGCGGATCCAGCGCGACGTATCGTGCCGTTTCACCGCCGCCCGTTTCGGCGAGGTCATCGCTGTCCAGCCAATCGACGACAGCATCGAGCAGCGTCGCATCCAGCTCCAGCGCCAGCAGCAGGCGTTCGAATCGCGCGCGCGCCACGCGTGCGCCCTGGTCGTCAGCCGGCGACCACAGCGCGTTGAGATTGAAACAGCCATCGAGGTCGCGCATGGCGCCGAAGATGCGCCCTTCCGGGATATCGACCGGCGGCATTGGCTGCGCCCAGGCTTCGGCAAGGTGGTCGGTGCCGCTGCCGCTGGCGACATCGTCGCGCAGCAGGCGCGCCGCCCACAGCTCCAGGCCCTGCTGGTAGGCGTAGGCCTGGGCGGTTCGCGAATACTGCAACGCGCGCGCCTGGCCGATGCGGCCGCGATCCAGCAGCCCGGCTATCAGGATCGTCGCCAGCGCCACCACCAGGACGGCGGCCAGCAAGGCGACGCCGCGTTGTCGCGTGAAGGTCGGGCCGGTCACGGCTGCGGGGCCTCGGGCAGTTCGATCAGGCGGCGCAGTTCGCCCAGCCGTGCATGGACGAGCACCAACTCCACCGCACGCGGCCAGGCATCGACGTCGGCCGAACCCGGTACCGGCCAGCGGTCCTGCCAGCGCCCTTGCAGGTCTAGGTATCGCCAGCGCACCTGGTCGACCTCGGCGAGCAGGCGCTGCTGGTCGGGCCGCGCCGCCGGCAGCCGGTCGGGTGCCGGCCATCGCTGCCGGTACAGGGCATCGCCATCGGCGAGATAACCGATGCGCTCGACCAGACCGAGATCAGGCCCGAGCACGCGGCCACGTCCGAATGTGCTCACTTCGAGCATGGGACCCTCGCCCCACAGCGGCGGCAACGGCGCGTTGCCGGCCCACACACGGCGCGGCGCCAGGCTGCGCAGGTCGCGTTCGATCAGCGACAGCGCGCGGCCGATGTCGGCCAGCGTGGCTTCGCGCTCGCTCAGCCGCTCGTGAGTGGTGGTGACGGCGGACAGGCCGGAATACGCGATCACCGCCATGGTCGAGAAAATCACCAGTGCGACCAGCAGCTCGACCAGCGTGAAGCCGGTGGATCGATGACGCCGTTGAGGCGACGTCATCACAGGTCGTGCAGTCGGCCGGCGCGCAGGGGTGCTCATGGCTGGCCCGCGAAACCGGTCAGGCGGACACGACTGTCGTCGCGCGCCGGGTCCAGTGCGACCGCGATATCGATGCGGCGGACACCGGGCACGTCGCTGTCGGCGATGTTGGCGCGCCAGTAGAACTCGCGACCGCCCTGTCGCTGCTGGCCTTCACGGCGTCCCGGCGCCGGACTCACCTCGGCGAGACGGATTTCCGCCAGCACATTGCCGGCCACCAGGCTGGCAAGCAGCGCCTCTTCGCGATGCGCCGCCGCCTGCACGGTGACCGAGGCGGTGCGAGAGAGCGCGAACAGCGCAAGCGCCAGCACCGCCAACGCCACCAGCACCTCGAGCAGCGAAAATCCCCGCTGTGTGCGGCGCGTAATCACGGGCGCACGCCTGCGCTGCGCCAGTTCCTGCCATCGTCGCTTGTTTCGAGCAGGGGCCTTGCGTCGGCGCCCGTCCGCACGCGCGCACGGGCCAGCCCGGCGTGGATGACGCGGATGTCCAGCGGCGACAGCTCGCCGGTCGGCCAGCACGTCGCCTGCGGCGCCCGCTCGAAATCCGGCGTCTCGGGCAACGCGGCCGAAGGCACGTCCAGCACCGAGCCGTCGACATGGCGTTCCGCCAGACGGTGACCCGGGGTGAACGGCGCCCAGCGGTCCTGCGCGGTGAGGCTGAATCCATAGCCGCGTGCAGCCAGGTGCAGGCCCACTTCACGACCATTGAGTTCGGCGTGTTCGCAGGCCAGCTGCAGCAGCAGGTACAGACGCTCGGCCTCGCGGTCGGCACGGCGCGCGTCCATGCCGGTGACGGACATGACCACCGCGCCGACGATGACCGCCAGCACGACGACCACCACCAGCACCTCGATCAGGGTGAAGCCGGCACGCGGCGCACGCACGATCGGGCTCCGGCTTCCAGGTTCAGCTCTTCTGGAGATCCCAGCTGCCGATGTCACCATTGCGGCCATCGCCGCCCGGCTGCCCGTCGGCCCCCAGCGAGTAGACCTCGTAGGGTCCGCTTCGTCCCGGCGACAGGTACTGGTAGGCATTGCCCCAGGGATCGCGGGGAATCTGCGCCTGGCGCAGGTAGCCCCCCTGCTTCCAGTTCGGCGCCGCCGGCGATCCGCCCGGCCGCTGGATCAAGGCTTCCAGGCCCTGCTGCGTGCTGGGATAGGTAAAATTGTCCAGCTTGTACATATCCAGCGCAGTCATCAGCGACTGGATGTCCTGGCGCGCGCGCACCTCGGCGGCCTTGTCGGGCTGATCCATCAGGTTCGGCACCACGACCGCGGCGAGAATGCCGAGGATCACCACGACCACGAGGATCTCGATCAGGGTGAAACCGGAGTGCACCGACCGGCGACGACCGCCCGTGGTCTGAATGTTACGATCCCGCGCCATTACGCCCACCTCGGATTCCAAGCTGCCGCGATGATAACAAAGCAGGTGCCCGCCACCGGCGGCAATGCCGCCCTCGCCGCTCGCGACCTGGCGGTGCTCTGGCATCCCTGCAGCCAGATGCGCGACCACGAAGCACTCCCGCCGATCCCGATCGCCAGCGCCGAGGGTGCCTGGCTGACCGATTTCGATGGCCGCCGCTATTTCGACGGCATCAGCTCGTGGTGGGTGAACCTGTTCGGCCACCGCCATCCGGCCATCGTCGCCGCGATCAAGGCGCAACTGGACCGGCTCGACCACGTGCTGCTGGCCGGTTTCAGCCACGAACCGGCGGTGGAACTGGCCGAGCAGCTGGTCGCCGTCACGCCACCGGGGCTGGAACGGGTGTTCTATGCCGACAACGGCTCCAGCGCCATCGAAGTCGCCCTGAAAATGAGCCTGCACTGCTGGTTGAACCGTGGCCAGCCACGCAGTCGCTTCATCGCCCTGACCGGCGGCTACCACGGTGAAACGCTGGGCGCCCTGTCGGTCACCGATCTGGGCCTGTATCGCGAGCCTTATCGGCCGCTGCTCGTCGAGCCGCTGTGGGCGCCTTCGCCAGACGCCTACCTGGCCGAGCCGGGTGAATCACCGGTGCAATGCGCGCAGCGGCGGTTGGTGGAACTGCGCGAAGTGATGGAACGCCATGCCGGCGAGGTCGCGGCGGTGATCCTCGAGCCGCTGGTGCAGTGCGCGGGTGGCATGCGTATGCACCCTCCCGACTATCTGCGCGGCCTGCGTGATCTGTGTGATGCCTTCGAAGTCCACCTCATCGCCGACGAGATCGCCGTCGGTTTCGGTCGCACAGGAACATTGTTCGCCTGCGAGCAGGCCGGCATCTCACCCGATTTCCTCTGCCTGTCCAAGGGCCTCACTGGCGGTTTCCTGCCGCTCGCGGCCGTTCTCACCACGGGGGAAATCTACGACGCTTTCTACGCCGACTGGCAATCCGGCAAGGCCTTCCTGCACTCGCATTCCTATACAGGGAATCCGATCGCCTGCAGTGCGGCGCTGGCGACGCTGCGGATTTTCCGCGACGAACCCGTGCTGGAACGCATCCGGGCACGTGCCGCGACGCTGGCCGCAGCACTGGAACCCTTGCGGGATCATCCGAATGTCGCCGATGTCCGGCAGACCGGACTGATCGCCGCCGTCGAGGTCGTCGCCCACCGCGAAGCCCGCACGCCTTTCCCAGCCCGCGACCGCCGGGGCCGCCGCCTCTACGCGCATTGCCTCGAGAACGGCGTGCTGGTGCGGCCGTTGGGCGATATCGTGTACTTCATGCCACCGTACTGCGCCAGCGACGAGGAGATCCGCCACATGGTCGAGGTGACTGCCACCGGCGTCGACAGGATGGTGGCCTGATGCGCTGGTTCCGCAGCTTCGTCGACCTGAAACTGGAACCGGGGGCAACCGTCGCGCTACCCGAGGCCAGCCGACAGCATCTAGGGCGCGTCCTGCGCCTGCGCGACGGCGATGCGGTGACCCTGTTCAACGGCGACGGTTTCGATTATTCCGCCCGCCTGACCGGTGCCGGCTCGACGCTGGGTGCGGCGATCCTGGGTCGAACCGCGGCGGCTGCCAGCGAATCGGCACTGCGCATCACGCTGGTGCAGGCACTGGCGCGTGGCGAAAAGATGGACTGGATCCTGCAGAAAGCCACCGAGCTGGGTGTTGCCGCCGTGCAGCCGGTGACCAGCCAGCGCTGTGAAGTGAAGCTGGACAGTGATCGCGCCGGCAAGCGACTGGCGCACTGGCGCCAGGTCGTGACCAGTGCCTGCGAGCAATGCGGGCGCGCGCGCATCCCCGACATCAGCGCGCCGCAGGCGCTGCTCGCGCTCGCCCATCCTGCCGGTGATCCCGAAGGCGACCGCGCAGCGGCGACGCGCCTGGTGCTGGATCCGGCGGGGGATCTTTCCCTATCCGATCTGTCACTGGCGAAGGGCGCCGAGGTGTCGATCGCCATCGGACCGGAAGGCGGCTTCGATCGCGTCGAGCTCGATCTTCTGCGGCGTGCCGGCTGGCAAACGCTGCGTCTGCGCGGGCGCATCCTGCGCACCGAAACCGCCGGCGTCGCCGTCATCAGCGCGCTGCTGGCCCTCAACGGAGAACTCTGATGCACAGGCCGCTCCCTGCCGTCCTCGCCTTCCTGCTGGCATCCGGTGCCGAGGCGGCCACGCTGTTCCACAACGGCCATATCCACACGTTGGACCCCGCGCAACCGAAGGTCGAAGCGATGCTGGTCGATGACGACGGTCGCCTTGCCGCCCTCGGCAGCGATGTCGAACTGATCGACCGGCACGCGAACGCGCCTCGCCACGACCTCGAGGGTGCCCATGTCCTGCCCGGTCTGATCGACGCCCACGGGCACCTTGCCGGACTGGGTGCAGCACTGTTGAGCGCCGATCTGGTCGGCGCCGACAGCAAGGCAGACATCGTGCGGCGACTGCGTGAGTTCGAATCGAAGCTGCCGGCTGGCGCCTGGCTCACCGGTCGTGGCTGGGACCAGAACCGCTGGCCGGACACGGCATTCCCGACCGCGGCCGATCTCGACGCCGCCTTCCCGGAGCGACCCGTGTGGCTGCGTCGCGTCGACGGCCACGCCGGCTGGGCGAACAGCGCCGCCCTGGAACGCGTCCACCGCGAACTCGATGGCGACTGGCAACCGGAGGGCGGACGGATACTTCGCGACGCTGACGGCCGTGCCACCGGCGTATTCATCGACACAGCCATGGCCCTGGTCGACGCGGCGATGCCCGAACCGGACCGCGCGCTGCGTCGGCGGGCGCTGGAACTGGCGCTCCACGAGGCAGCCCGCCTGGGCCTGACTGGCGTCCACGATGCCGGCGTCGATCTGGACACCCTGGCGCTGATGCGCGAGCTCGCCGATGCCGGACGCCTGCCCATCCGCATCTACGCCATGGCCGACGGCGACGGCCCCACCCTGGACTGGCTGTGCGACAACGGCCGCTACGCGCATCCATCTGGCCGCCTGCAGATGCGTGCGGTCAAGCTGTACATGGATGGCGCGCTCGGCAGCCGCGGCGCCGCGCTGCTGCGCGACTACGCCGACGAACCCGGCAACCGCGGCCTGCTGGTGACGCCGGTCGATCGCCTGAACGCCGCCATCGCCAAGGCCGGACGCTGCGGCATCCAGGTCGCGACACACGCCATCGGCGACCGCGGCAACCGCCTGGTGCTCGACGCCTATGCCGCCCTGCCGGAAGAGGGCCGTGCCGCGCGCCGCGCGCGCATCGAGCACGCGCAGATCGTCCATCCCGACGACATCGCGCGCTTTGCCGCGCAGCACGTGATCGCTTCCATGCAGCCCGTGCACGCGACCAGCGACATGCCCTGGGCGCAGGCGCGCGTCGGCCGTCCGCGCCTGCGCGGCGCCTATGCCTGGCAACGCTTTGCGGCGCACGATACGCGCATGGCCTTCGGTTCGGACTTCCCGGTGGAAGCGGTCAATCCCTTCCATGGCCTGCATGCCGCGGTGACCCGCCAGGACGCCGACGGCCGGCCCGAAGGCGGCTGGCTGCCTTCGCAACGTCTCGACCTGGATGCCGCCCTGCACGGCTTCACCCTCGGCGCCGCCTGGGCCGGTTTCGCCGAGGACGAGGTCGGCAGCCTGTCGCCCGGCAAGCGCGCCGACTTCATCGTCGTCGATCGCGATGTGTTCGCAGCGTCGCCGGCGCAGTTGCGCGCGAGCGTGGTGCGCTCCAGCTGGCTGGATGGAAAACAGGTGTATCCGGCGTCGACCGCGCAGTAGACTCGCGTCCGGGTTATGCCGGCCCGCAGCGACAGGGAAGCGACGCATGTTCACGTGGAAAACCGCGGCGATGGCTGCCGCCCTGCTCACAGGATCGACCCAGGCGGCCGCCGACCGCGGCGTGCTGGTCGATCTGGTCGCCGTCGACAGCGCTGACCAGGTCGAGGCGCTCAAGCGCAGCGCCGGCACGGACTGGTGGCTGGAAGCCGGTGAACTGCTGCTGCTCGCCGGCGATGTCAGCACAATCCGCGACGCCGTACCGGCGGCGCTGATATTGCGCGAGATCGACAACATCGACCCCGGGCGCCTGGCGCTGCGCCCGCGCGGTTGCGGCGAGCACCGGCTACCGCTGGCCGAAAAGGATTTGCTGCTGGTCTCGGACACCTTCGAGCTGGTGCACCACCCGGTGTCGTTCTCAGCGGCAGGCCTGCGCGTGATCAACCCGCACCTGGGCGTCCCGGAGTTCGAACCGGTGGCGCGGAACAGCACCATCGCGCGCCTGCATCGTTTCGACCGGCCGGCCGGCATGCCGGCGTCCGATCCGGGTATTGCCCATCTCGCCGGCAAGGTAAGTGGCGATCGATGGTTCGATACCGTCAGCACGCTGACACAATGGGACCGCTCCAGCTATTCGACGGAGTTGCCCGCATCGCGCCAATGGATTGCGGCCCAGTTCGCCGCCAGCGGATTGACCGTCAGTGAACCGGTATTTTCCTTCCCGTTCGCGACACCGGCACCTTTGGCGAACGTGATCGGTCGCATCGAGGGCAGCGAATCGCCCGATGAATGGGTGATCATCGGCGCCCACTACGACTCGCGCAACGAGATCAACAACGCTGACAATGCCGCCAACACACCGGGGGCCGACGACAATGCCTCCGGCTGCGCCGGCGTGATCGAGGCGGCGCGCGTGCTGGCACCGTACCGTCCGCGGCGCACCGTACTGTTCATGTGCTACTCGGGCGAAGAGCAGGGCCTGTACGGCAGCCTGCGTCATGCCGAGTCCCTGAAGGCCAGCGGCGACCTGGCCAAGGTGCAGGCGATGCTCAACATGGACATGATCGGCTGGGTCGCCAGTGACCTTGGCGTGCATGTCTGCACGCGGACCGCTTCCGCAACGGGCGCCGCCGACCTGCTGGGCGTCCTGGCGGACGCCATGGCGACCTACTCGCCGGAGTTGATCGTCACCACCAGCACCAGCGGCTGTGGCGGATCCGATCACGTGCCGTATCTCAACGTGGGTCGTCCGGCCACGCACAGCATCCATCGCGGCGGCACCCAGTATCCGCACTACCACAGGACGACCGACACACCCGCCAATCTCGGCCCGCATGCCCGTGATGTCGGCCGTGCCATCGTCCGCGGCAACCTCGCGGCGCTGGCGGAACTGGCCGGCTACGACCTGCTGTTTGCCGACGATTTCGAGGACTGAGCGCTTCGCGGAAGGGCCCGACGCCCCGGACGGGAACGCCGCCCGTCCGCAGGTCAACGCGACCTGCAGCCGCTTGACCACGACAGCGCGGGGCCAATCGGGCCACGATCGTGGCCGACTCGCTGCGCTCATGAAAAAGTTGCAGGCATGCGGACTTGGCCGGGGTTTGGCC
>CAZYHP010000064.1:3971-16563 GCA_964647135.1 uncultured Rhodanobacteraceae bacterium | reverse complement strand
CGCAGGATCTTGCCGACGTTGGTCTTCGGCAGTGAATCCCGGAATTCGATGTCGCGCGGGCGCTTGTAGCCGGTGAGATTCTCACGGCAGTAGTCCAGCAGCGCCGCTACGCTCAGCGTCGGATCCTTGCGGACGACGAAGAGTTTGACGCTCTCGCCGGAGTGCTTGTCGGGGACGCCTACCGCTGCCACCTCGAGCACACCCGGATGCGCGGCCACGACGTCCTCGACCTCGTTCGGATAGACGTTGAAACCGGAGACCAGGATCATGTCCTTCTTGCGATCGACGATGTAGAAGAAACCGTTCGCATCCATGCGAGACATGTCGCCGGTACGCAGCCAGCGGCCGGCATCCAGGACCTGGGCGGTTTCTTCGGGGCGCTGCCAGTAGCCCTTCATCACCTGCGGGCCGCGGATGCACAGCTCGCCCACCGCGTCGACCGGCAGGTCGTTGCCGTTCTCGTCGCGCACGCAGGCGTCGGTCGACGGAATCGGCAGGCCGATGGCACCGTTGTAGTCGGGAAGGTCCATCGGGTTGATGCATGCCGCCGGCGCCGTTTCGGTGAGGCCGTAGGCTTCGAGCAGCGTGCAGCCGGTGACCTTCTTCCAGCGTTCGGCGACGCTGCGCTGAACGGCCATGCCGCCGCCCAGGCTCAGGTGCAGCTTCGAGAAATCCAGCTGGTCGAAGCCCTTGGTATTCAGCAGGCCGTTGAACAGCGTGTTGACGCCGGTCAGCACGGTGAACTTCCAGGGCTTCAGTTCCTTGACGAACCCCTTCATGTCGCGTGGATTGAGGATCAGCAGGTTGCGACCCCCCACCTGCATGAACACAAGGCAGTTCGCCGTCAGCGCGAAAATATGGTACAGCGGCAACGCAGTGACGATGATCTCCTCGCCTGGCGTACAGGAATGTCCCAGCCAGGCGCGCACCTGCAGCAGGTTGGCGATCATGTTGCGATGGGTCAGCATCGCGCCCTTGGCAAGACCGGTGGTGCCACCGGTGTACTGCAGGAATGCGATGTCCTCGCGATCGACTTCGGGATCGCTGTAGGCGGCGCCAGCGCCGAGCCGCATCGCGGCCTTCATGGTGATGGTGTTGCGCAGGCCGTGCCTCGGCACCATGCGCTTGACGTAGCGGACGACGAAATCGACCAGGCGGCCCTTGAGTCCCGGAACCAGTTCGGCGGCGCTGGTGAGGATGACCTGCTGGATGTCCGTCTCGTCGATGACCTTGGCGACGGTCGAAGCGAAGTTCTCCATGACGAGAATCGCCTTGGCGCCGGAATCCCTGAGCTGGTGCCTCAACTCGCGTGCGGTGTAGAGGGGATTGGTGTTGACGACGGTCAGGCCGGCGCGGAGCACGCCGAAAATCGCGATCGGATAGGCATGCACGTTCGGCATCATCAGCGCGACGCGGTCGCCGCGCTGCAACTTCAGGTGCGTCGTCAGGTAGGCGGCGAATTCGCGGCTGAGGCGGTCGATCTCGCCATAACTGTAGGTATGCCCGAATTGCGTGAAGGCGGGCCGGTCGCGGAACTCGCGGCAGGCTTCCTGCATGACGGCACTGACCGACGTGTAGCGATCCGGATCGATGGTCGCCGGAATGCCGGGCGGATAGCTGTCCAGCCACGGTCGGGGGATATCGGTCATCGAGCTCTCCAAGGCGATTCCATGCGCTACCGGATGTTCGATGATTGCAGCACAGCCGTTGCTCCACCGGCAAGACGCGGTGCGGAAGGACGATTCCGGCGCTACGCCTCGGTGGCACTCCCGGCGTCGGCGCCGCAGGCAAGCAGGCCGCGCTGCTGAAGCCAGGCGCGGGCGTTTCCGGCATCCTGTTCAAACCACGCCTGTGCGCTGCCAAGCCGGAAGCTGTAGCCCCAGCTGTCCATGTCGCGCATCAGGCGTTCGCTGCCAACGCCGTCGAGGCCGTCGGCGAGCACGATCTGCAGGAAGCAGGTCGCGTCTTCCTCTTCGATGGAATCGGTGGCATTGGTGTGTACCTGTGCGCGCCTATGGGGCGGCAGCACGATCAGATGGCAGGCTTCGTGGAGCACGGAATGGACCGGTGTATCGGTGCGCGCGAACACCTGCCCGCCGATCAGTCCGGCCTCCGGCTCGCCCCAGTAACTGCCCGGGATGGCGGCGCCGTCGGCGACGACCTGCAGGGTCAGCCCGTAATCCGCCAACAGTCGGGCCAGCTGGCCGGCGTCGATGTCGGCAACGGTCAGGACAGCTGCGGCGCCGCCGTCCGTGTGCGGATCATGCGCCAGCACTGCCGGCCGAGCGATCAGGCAGCACCACGTTCATCTCCAGCACCTCGTGGTCGCCTTCGCTGCCGAGGCTGACTTCGACCGCCTCCGGATCGACGTGGACATACTTGCGGATGACTTCGAGCAGCTCGCGCTTGAGCATCGGCAGGTAATCGGGCCCGCCGCGCTCGACACGGCCCTGCGCGATGATGATCTGCAGGCGCTGCTTGGCGAGATTGGCAGTGTTCTTCTGCTTGCTCCGGAACAGGTCGAGCAATCCCATGGCGTCAACCTCCTCCGAACAGGCGCTTGAGCAGCCCCTTCTTTTCCGCTTCCATGAAACGCAGCGGCCGGTTTTCGCCGAGCAGGCGGGCGACGGCGTCGTCGTAGGCCTGGCCGGCGTTGGAATCGGCATCCAGGATCACTGGATTGCCGGAATTGGACGACTGCAGCACCTCCTCCGACTCCGGAATCACGCCCAGTACCTGGATGCCGAGGATTTCCTCGACGTCCTTGAGACTGAGCATGTCGCCATCGGCGACGCGCTTCGGGCTGTAGCGGGTGAGCAGAAGATGCTCGTGGATCCTGCCGTCGCCGCTTTCGGCCTTGCGGGTCTTGCTCGCAAGCAGGCCGAGGATGCGGTCGGAATCGCGCACCGACGAGACTTCCGGGTTGACGACGACAACCGCGCGATCGGCGAAATACATCGCCAGGTAGGCGCCTTTTTCGATGCCGGCCGGCGAATCGCAGATGATGAAGTCGAAATCCTCGCGCAGGTCGTTGAGCACGCGCTCGACGCCCTCCTGGGTCAGCGCATCCTTGTCGCGTGTCTGCGACGCGGCGAGGATCGACAGGTTTTCCTGGCGCTTGTCCTTGATCAGCGCCTGCTTGAGCGTGCAGTCGCCGTTGATCACGTTGACGAAGTCATACACGACGCGACGCTCGCAGCCCATGATCAGGTCCAGGTTGCGCAGGCCGACGTCGAAATCGATGACGGCGACCTTGTGGCCGCGGCGGGCCAGACCCATGGCGATCGAGGCGGAGGTGGTGGTTTTGCCGACTCCGCCCTTGCCGGAGGTGACGACGATGACTTCGCTCAATGGACTTCTCCCCGGCACGACGGCCGATGACGATTGGGTGACGGGTGGATCATAGCGGGTCGAACAGCAGGCGCTCGCCGTCCAGGCGGATGGCCAGCGCCTTGCCGTGCAACTCGGCCGGCGCGTCCTCGAGGACGCGGTAGTTGCCGGCGACGGCCACCAGTTCGGCACTGAATTCGCGGCAGAACACGCGCGCGGCGGTATCGCCGGAGGCGCCGGCGAGGGCGCGGCCGCGCAGCGCGCCGTAGATATGGATGTTGCCATCGGCGATGACCTCGGCGCCGGTGCTGACCGTGCCGATGATGGTCAGGTCCTGGCCCCGCGCATAGACCTGCTGGCCGGAGCGCACGTGGCCTTCATGGACGCGCACGCCGCCGCCAGCGGTCGCTTGCGGCGCAGCCGCCACAGGCGCAGGCGCTGCAGCGGCGGCGCTGGCAACGGGTGCGGCTGCCGCCGGTGCCGGATTGTCGGATTCGAAGGCGCTGCGGAAGCGGCTGAACAGCGGCAGTTCCAGCGCCTGGGCCAGCGCATCGACCGCCGGGGAGCCGTAGGTCAGGCCCACCGGCAGGACGCCGCCGGCGCGGACCGCCGCCAGCACCGCGCGCGCCGTGGCGACATCGGGCAGGGTCGAAAAGGCATTGAGGTCGACGATGACCGGCGCCCGGGTCAGCAGTTGCGGCGCCGCCGCCAGCTTGCTGGCCAGTTCGCCCTGGATGTCGTCGAGGTCCAGGCGCCGCAGCTTCAGCGTGGCCACGCCCACCTGTCCGACACGCAGGTCGCAGGCCGCTTCCATCACGGTCGCCATCAGCCGCACCCCACGCGTCGGGTGGGCCATTCCGTATCCGGCAACTCGCGGCGGGCCAGCCACGGCAGGTCGGGCAGACCGCGCCCGCTGGACAGATAGGTGTCGCGGACGAACGGGAAACTGCACAGCCCGCGCTCCATCACGCCGATCCGGCCTTCCGGCACGGACAGTTGCGCGACTTCCTTGAAGCCCATCGAGGCATGGAACATGAGGGAGGCGTTGTCATGGGGTTCGAGCGACATCTGGCACGCCAGCACCGGTACCCGGACCTCGGCAAAGCTGATGATGTCCGCATAGAGGACGCGGCCGAGGCCGTGACCACGGAATGCCGGCGCCACGACGATGCGGTCGATGTAGACGAAGGCCGGCTGGCGCTCACAGAGCCAACGGTATCCGGCATTGCCGGTGCCCGCCTCGTGATCGAAGCCGATGAGGAATCCGGCCAGGCCGCCGTCGCATTCGGCGACACGGAAATAGGCGGCATTGGCAAAATGGCAGTCCAGCATCCCGCGGTCGATGGGGGCCACGGATACGCCGGCCTGCTGGTTCAAAGCCAGGATGGCCGGCAGATCTTCGGGCACAGCATCACGGAAGATGAAGCTCATCCACAGCTCCTGGGCGAGCCTGCCATCCCGGCAGGCAGGGGATGGGTGATTATCCCATCCTTGGCGAGCGAGGCGTTAGCCCGATGGTCATCACGCTGGCGACAGGCGGGGCATGACCTTTGGCGGCTGCACGGCGGCGGGCGCGGCCTTAGGATGGGCGCCCATGCCGAATGTGCGACTCACCGCGACCGACCTGCTGCGCTACGCCGGGCTGTTCACCTGGGCTTGCGTGGGCCTGCCCCTGTTCTTTCCGGGCGAGCCGGGGCGCGGCAGTGCCGACTATCAGGCCTGGCTGGCGGCCTATCTGGCCTTCGGGGGTGCCTACTGGCTGGTGTCGCGACAGCTGAACCGACCAACACCGGACCTGCTGCGTCTGTTGCTGCTGGCGGTCATGAGCGTGTCGCCGGCGGTGATCAGCCATTACAGCGGCACCGGCCTCGGCGGCATCCTGCTGCTGGTCAGCGCCGGCGTGCTGCCCTGGCTGCTGCCGCCCGCATTCGGCCTGGCCTGGCTGATCGCGCAGAACCTGATCCTGGTGCCGGTGTTCGCGGTGCACGAGGAATTCACGGTGATCCAGGCGTTTCTGCAGGTGGGCCTGTATTTCGGCTATTCCAGCTTCACCTTCGTTACTTCACTGGTGGCCAAGCGCCAGGCCGAGGCGCACGACGAACTGCGCCGCCTGAACGCCGAGCTGCGAGCCACGCGGGCACTGCTGGCCGAATCCAGCCGCGCCAACGAGCGCGTGCGCATATCGCGCGAATTGCACGACCTGCTCGGCCATCACCTCACGGCCTTGTCGTTGAACCTGGAAGTGGCCAGTCACCGCACCGAAGGCGATGCCCGCGCACACGTGCGCCAGGCGCAGTCATTGACCCGCCTGCTGCTCAGCGACGTGCGCGATGTCGTCAGCGAGCTGCGCAAGGACGTCAGCATCGACCTGTCCGAAGCCCTGGCACGGCTGGTGGAAGGCGTCCCGCGCGTGAAGGTGCACGTGCAGCTTCCTGATGACATCCGCGTCGATGGCGCCGAGCATGCACAGATCCTGCTGCGCGTGGCGCAGGAGGCGCTGACCAATGCCGTTCGCCACGGCAAGGCCGACAATCTCTGGCTGGCCTTTAGTCGACGGGAGGATGGCGCCATCGAAGTCAGGGCCGAAGATGATGGGGCCGGTTGTGAAGTGGCGGTCGCCGGAAACGGGCTGACCGGCATGGCCGAGCGTTTGCGCCGCTTTGGCGGCGAATTGATGATCGACAGTGCACCCGGGCGGGGGTTCCGCCTGCGTGCCATTCTGCCCGTGGGAGGGGCTGGACCATGATTTCCGTATTGCTGGTTGACGACCAGACCCTGGTGCGCCAGGGCATCCGCAGCCTGCTCGAGCTGTCCGACGCCGTCCAGGTGGTCGCCGAAGCGGCCGACGGCGAACAGGCGATCGAACTGATCCCGCAGGTCGGCCCGGACGTGGTGCTGCTGGACATGCGCATGCCCGGCAAGTCCGGGCTGGATGTGCTGCGCATCCTGGCGGAACGCAAGCAGTTGCCGCCGACGATCATCCTGACCACGTTCGACGATGACGAACTGGTGCTGGCGGGCCTGCAGGCCGGTGCCCGCGGCTATCTGCTCAAGGATGTGACGCTGGAGCAACTCGTCGAGGCGGTAAAGACCGTGGCCGAAGGCGGATCCCTGGTCAGGCCGGCCGTCTCGCAACGCCTGCTGTCGGGCCTGGACAAGATGCAGAACAGTTTCGCCAGCCTGGACCAGCCCGACCCGTTGACTGAACGGGAAACCGAGATCCTCCGCCTGATGGCCGGCGGCTACAGCAACCGGGAGATCGCCAACTCCTTGAATGTGGCCGAAGGGACAGTGAAAAACCATGTTTCCAACATCCTGTCCAAGCTCGGGGTTCGCGACCGCACCCGTGCGGTGCTGAAGGCCTTCGAGCTCGGCCTGGTCTGAACGGGAGGGCGGTGACCGACGCTGGGCCTGCTCGCTCTGCCGATATTCCCATTCAGCGCCCGTTGGCAACGGACGCTGGCGCCAGTACCATTCCGGGTCGCACCGCACCACCGGAGTAGGACTACATGCGTGTAATCAAGGAACTGTTGCTGGCCGCGATCGTCACGGTCATTTTTTTCGCGGTGCTGATGGCTCTGCTGCCCAGCCGCGCGAGCGTGGTGCGCAACCTGGAGATCCACCATCCGATCGGCCAGGTCAGTGACATGATCAGCTCGTTCAAGCAGTTCCCGCTGTGGTCGCCGTGGGGCATGCGCGATCCGAACACGACCTACCAGTTCACGCCGGCGCTGTCCGGCCCCGGCGCGCGCGTGAGCTGGTTCAGCGCGAAGGACCCGTGGATTGGCGACGGCAGCCTGCAGATCGAAGACGTCTCGCCGGGCCAGTGGGTGAGCTACACCCTCAACGCGCCGTGGCGCGGCCACACCAAGACCGCCGACCTCACCATCGCCGAAACCGACAGTGGCACGGTGAACGCCACCTTCAAGGTCGACGTCGACTATGGCTGGGATCTGTTCGGCCGCGTCCGCGGCATGTATCTGGAAGGCCAGATCGGCGACGACATGATGTACGCCCTGGGCAAGATCAAGGAGAAGATCGAGTCGCTGCCGGACGTCGACTACTCCGAGGATTTCGCCACGGCGAAGCCGATCGAAGTCGAACTGCAGCCGCTGAACGTCATCTCGATCCACGGCCAGGCCGCCACCAACCTGCCGTATTCCGTGCAACCGACGGTGCTGCGTTTCACCGAAACGCTGACCGCGACCATCGACATCAAGCGCCTGACGCGCACCGGTCCGCGCCTCGCCGTGCTCAACCGCTGGGGCCAGAACTACGACTTCACCGCGGCGGTGCCGATCAAGGAAGTCGAAGCCGATCTGCCGGAAGGCGTGAGCTTCGCCGTCATCGATGGCGGCAAGCACCTGAAGATCCACTACGCCGGCGCACGTTGGGACCTGCCGCGCCAGCGCGACATGCTGGTCGCCTGGGCCGGTGCCAACGGTTACAAGACCCGTGGTCCGATCGTCGAGGAATTCCTCAACGACACCGGCGGCAGTGGCGACAGTGCCGTGCTTGAAGGGGATCTGCAGACCAACATCTACCTGCCTGTCGAATAGCGGCGGCAGATGCCGGCCCGCGACGCGGGTCGGCCTGATGCGGTATTCCGACGCGCCCGAACGGGCGCGTCGTGTTGTCCGGAACTTTTTTCCTCCGGGCCGGTCGAAGCGCGCGTCCTGCGCAGCCTGGTGTCATCGCACGCACGCGCCGACCGGTTGCAAGGCCAGCCTCAAACTTGACCACCCACTCCGACCGCCCTCGACAGGGGAGAGCGCATGATCGAGATACGTAACCTGAGCAAGCGCTACGGCAATCTTGTTGCCGTGGATGACATCAGTTTCCGGGTCGAGCCCGGACAGGTGCTGGGCTTCCTCGGCCCCAACGGCGCCGGCAAGTCGACCACCATGAAAATGGTCGCCGGCTTCCTCGCACCGACAGCCGGCAGCATCAAGGTCGCCGGCTTCGATGTCATCGAGCAGCCGATGGAAGCCAAGCGCCGCATCGGCTATCTGCCGGAAGGCGCGCCGGCCTACGGTGAAATGACGCCGCGTGGATTCCTGGACTTCGTCGCCGACATCCGTGGCCTTGACGGTGATCTTCGCCGCAAGCGCCTCGACGAAGTGGTGGCACGCCTGAACCTGCAGCGCGTGCTCGACCAGAGCATCGAAACGCTGTCGAAGGGTTTCAAGCGTCGCGTCGGCCTGGCCCAGGCGATCCTGCACGACCCGCAGGTGCTGATCCTCGACGAGCCGACCGATGGTCTCGATCCGAACCAGAAGCACGAGGTGCGAGCGCTTATCCAGGACATGGCGAAGGACAAGATCATCGTCATCTCCACGCACATCCTCGAGGAAGTGCATGCGTTGTGTTCGCGCGCCATCGTGATCGCCGGCGGCAAGCTGCGGGCCGATGCGACGCCGGCAGAGCTCGAGCGGCGTTCGCGCTACCACGGTGCGGTGTCGCTGACGACGCGCGACACGCCGCAGGTGGTCGAGGCGCTGCGTGGCCTGCCGGAAGTGGCGCAGGTGGAAATCGATGCCCGTGACGGCCGCATCACCGCCTTCCCACGCGCCGACGTGGCGTTGTTCCCGGTGGTCAGCGAGCTGATCCGCAGCCGCGCTTTCACCGTCGACGAACTGGCGTTCGAATCCGGGCGCCTCGACGAAGTCTTCCGTCAGATCACCGTTTCCGCCCAGGACGAGAGGGCGCACGCATGAAATCGGCCACCTACAGCATTTTCCGGCGCGAACTGGCCGGCTACTTCGCCACACCCGTGGCATACGTGTTCATCGCGATCTTCCTGATCATGGCATCGGCGATGTGTTTCTACCTCGGCGGCTTCTTCGAACGCGGCCAGGCGGACCTGGCTGCGTTCTTCTCCTTCCATCCCTGGCTCTACCTGTTCCTGGTGCCGGCGGTGGCGATGCGCCTGTGGGCCGAGGAGCGCAAGAGCGGCACCATCGAACTGCTGCTGACGCTGCCGGTCACCACCTGGCAGGCGGTACTGGGCAAGTTCCTCGCCGCCTGGGCCTTCATCGGCATCGCGCTGCTGCTGACCTTCCCGGTCTGGGTCACCGTGAATTACCTGGGCGATCCCGACAACGGCGTCATCATCGCCGGCTACGTCGGCAGCCTGCTGATGGCCGGTGCCTTCCTGGCCATCGGCTCCTGCCTGTCGGCGGCGACGCGCAACCAGGTCATCGCCTTCATCCTGACCGTCGTCGTCTGCTTCCTGCTGCTGCTGGCCGGCTACCCGCTGGTGCTCGACTTCTTCAGCGCCTGGGCGCCGCAGGCGATCGTCGACGGCATCGCCTCGATCAGTTTCCTCACCCATTTCCAGGCCATCAGCAAGGGCGTCATCGACCTGCGTGACCTGGTGTATTTCGCGCTGATGATCGGCGCCTGGCTGTATGCCAGTGCCATCGTCGTCGAGATGAAGAAGGCCGACTGAGGAGACATCGACATGATCAACTTCAACCGTCGTTCGGCCACGCTGGGCACCCTGGTGCTGCTGGGCATCCTCCTGCTGGCCGTGCTGCTGATCAGCAACCTGCTGCTGCGTGGGGTCCGGCTGGATCTCACCGAAAACAACCTGTACACGCTGTCTGACGGCACCGTCGAGATCATCCGCGGCCTCGACGAGCCGGTGTCCCTGTACTTCTTCTTCTCCGACCAGGTCAGCGCGGAGATCCCGCAGGCGCAGGGCCTGCGCACCTACGCAACGCGTGTGCGCGAACTGCTCGAGGAGCTGGTCGCCAAGTCCGGCGGCAAGCTCAACCTGCGCGTCGTCGACCCGCTGCCGTTCTCCGAGGAGGAGGACCGCGCCACCGGTTTCGGCCTGACACCGGCACCGGTGGGCCAAGCCGGTGAAAACCTGTTCTTCGGCCTGGCCGGTACCAATTCGACCGATGGCCAGTCCGTGATTCCGTTCTTCCAGCTCGACAAGGAAAACTTCCTCGAGTACGACCTGGCGAAGATGATCCACGAGCTGGGTCAGGCGAAGAAGCCGGCGATCGGCCTGGTGACTTCGCTGCCGATGGAGGGCCAGTTCGATCCGCAGGCGCGCGCCATGCCGCAGCCCTGGATGGTGCTGTCGGAAGCCGAGCAGTTCTTCGACGTGCGCAAGCTGGACGCGGCGACGCTGGGCAGCATTCCCGAGGACATCGGCGTGCTGGTGCTGGTGCATCCGAAGGTCCTCGGCGACGAGGCGCTGTACGGCATCGACCAGTTCGTGCTGCGTGGCGGGCGCCTGCTGGTGTTCGTCGATCCGCTGGCCGAGCTGGACAACGAAGGCGCGGATCCGCAGAACCCGACGGCGGCGATGTTCGCCGACAAGAGCTCCGATCTCGCGCGCCTGTTCGGCGCCTGGGGCGTGAACTACGACAAGAGCAAGGTCGTGCTCGACGGCCGTTACGCGGCGCAGATCTCGGTGCAGCAGGGTCGTCCGCCGGTGCGCCACCTGGGCATCCTCAGCCTGGGCGAAGAGGCGCTGAACAAGGACGAGCCGATCACCGGCGTGCTCAGTACGCTCAACGTCTCCAGTGCCGGCGTGATCAGCCTGGCCGAGGACAGCGCCCTGGAGCTGGTGCCGCTGGTGCAGTCCAGCGGTGAAGCCGCGCTGGTCGACGCGGAACGGCTGAAATTCCTGCCGGACCCGGCGCAGCTGTTCAACGATTTCCGCCCGCAGTCGGAGCGCTTCGTGCTCGCCGGCCGCCTGCACGGCGTTTTCAAGACCGCGTATCCGGACCGGTCCGGCGAACGCCATCTGGCCGAGTCGGCGCAGCCGGGCAATGTCGTCATTTTCGCCGACACCGACGTGCTCACCGACCGCCTCTGGGTGCAGGTGCAGAACTTCCTCGGCCAGCGGGTCGCCAATGCCTTTGCGAACAACGGCGACCTGTTCATCAACGGGCTCGACATCCTCAGCGGCTCCAGTGCGCTGATCGGCATCCGCGGCCGTGCCACGTCGAGCCGCCCGTTCACGACGGTGCAGGCGCTGCAGCGCCAGGCCGAGGAACGCTTCCGCGAAACCGAGCAGCAACTGCAGCAGGAACTGTCGGATACCGAGCGTCGGCTCAACGAACTGCAGACCGGTCGCAACGAATCCGGTGCACTGGTGCTGTCGGCGGAACAGCGCACCGAGCTGGAGCGTTTCCGTGGCCGCCAGCTTGAGGTTCGCAGTGAACTGCGCAATGTGCGCCGGCAGCTCAACGCCGACATCGACAGCCTCGGTTCGTGGCTGAAGTTCCTCAACGTGTGGTTCCTGCCGGTGCTGCTGACGGCGCTGGTGTCCGGCGTGATCTGGTGGCGCCGTCGCCGCGTTGCTGCGGCCGCTGCAGGCTGAGAGGGAGGTGCGCTCATGATCAACAAGCGTTTCATGGTTCTCGTCGCCGCCGTGCTGGCGGCGATCATCCTGGCCACGGTGCTGGTGCTGAAGCGCGCACCGGAGTCCGAAGGCAGCCTGGCCGGTGAACCCGTGCTGTCCGGGCTCGATGCGAAGATCAACGACGTCGATACGCTGCGCCTGGTGCAGCCGGGCGGCACGACACTGTTGACGCTCAGGCGAGATGGCGAGTCCTGGACCGTCAGCGAACGGGATGGCTACCGCGCCGATGCCGGCAAGGTGCGCACGGCACTGTTGAACCTTGCGCAGACCCGCGTGATCGAGGCGAAGACCGCCAACCCGGAGCGCTATGCGCAACTGGGCGTCGAGGACGTCGAGGCCGAAGGTGCGCAGGGCATGCGCGTCGAAGTGTCCGGTCCGGGCGTCGACCATGCGCTCATCATCGGCAACAGCGCGCAGAGCACCGGCACCTACGTGCGCATGAACGGCGAGGCGCAAAGCCTGCTCGCCGCGGGCAACCTGATGCCGGACCGCGACGTCGGCGCCTGGCTGGACAAGGCCGTCGTCGACATCGGTTCCAGTCGCATCCGCGAGATCGAACTGACGCGGGGCAACGACGCCCTGCGCGTGTTCAAGGAAAACAGCGGCGACGCCAACTTCAAGGTGGCCGACGTACCGCGCGGTCGCGAGGTGCAGTCGGACTTCGTCGCCAACGGTCTGGGCTCGATGCTCTCGGGGCTGAATCTGGAGGACGTGCGCAAGGACGCCGAGGATGCCCACGGCGAAGCGGTCCTGCACACCGCCCGCTACGACCTGTTCGATGGCGTGAGCATCCGCCTGGAAGGCTGGAAGGAAGCGGACACCGATGACGGTGGATCGGGCGATGGCTGGATCCGCCTGAGCGCCAGCCTCGATGAG
>CAZYHP010000064.1:0-3871 GCA_964647135.1 uncultured Rhodanobacteraceae bacterium | reverse complement strand
CGATGACGGTGGATCGGGCGATGGCTGGATCCGCCTGAGCGCCAGCCTCGATGAGGAGGCGGCCCGCGAACGCGTCGCCGCCGACATCGAGCGCGAGCAGGCCGAAGCCGCGGCTGCCGACGTCGCCAGCGATGGCGAGGCGGGCGAGGGCGAGGCGGGCGAGGGCGGCAATGCCGGCGGCGCGGAGGCGAATGGCGAGGCGCCTGCCACGGCTACCGTTGACGTCGAGTCGCGAACCAGTGAAACCCTGTCGGCGCTGCGCAACGAGGTCGAGTCGATCAACAACCGGGCCGGCGGCTGGTTGTTCCGGATTCCCGGTTACAAGTTCACCAACATCGACAAGTCGATGGAAGACATGCTCAAGCCGCGCGAGTGACCGCTCCCGGCAATCGGGTGTAGAAGAAAAAGCCGGCTGAGAAGCCGGCTTTTTCGTTGCGCGTCGAGGGTGCCGGGATGGCGCCTCGTGGCGACTTCACCGCGGACCAGCGCGACGCATCCGCAAGGTTTCAGCGCGCGCCGCGCTTGCGGACAGGTGCCGGCATCGGCAGCGCTTCGGCGGACACGTCCACCCAGACCAGGCGATGGTCGCTGGCATCGAGCAGGGCCGCGTGCGGCTCGGTCGACAGCGGCCAGAACACGCCGGCCCCGTGGACGTTCAGGCCGTGTGAGGGCAGCACGTAATCGACGCGCAGGTTGCCGGCGTTGCCGCCGAAAACGGCCGTGTCGTGTCCGTGGTCGCTGACCTGGACGAGATTGCCGCCGCCCAGTCGATGCGCCGATTCGGCTGCACCGGTACTGGAAGGCGTCGGTGTCGCCTGGATACGCGGATGGTCAAGAAGCTGGCGGATCGCACCGGGATGGCTGTCGCCGTCGTTCGGGTCGGCATTGAGGTCGCCGGCGATCACGAAGTTGTCGCCCGCTGCGAGCCCGCCACTGACGCCGTCATCGTCGTAGAGGTAACCGTTGCGCGCCGGATCGGTGGAGACATAGTCCGCCCACAGGCGGATTTCGTCGTGGTTGCGACGCCCGTTGCGGTCTTCCTCGCCATCGAACACCGGCGGCGTCGGATGCGAGACCAGGAAATGGATGCTGCCCGCGCGCGTCCAGACCGGAATGTCCCAGTGCGCCTTGGACGACAGCGGGAACGTCCGCAGCGTGCGCGCGTCGTACCAGCTTTCGCCCTCCGGCAGCGTCGGCAGCAGGGCATCCGGCATGTCGGCCCAGCGGAATTTGCGGAAGCTGCGCACCTTGGCCGGGTCGATCGGGTAGCGCGACAGCACCAGCATGCCGTACTGGCCGGGGAAGCGGCCGAAGCCCCAGGCATCACCCGGACCCCCCACCTGGCCGTCGCGGTCGAGATCCAGCCCGCTGTCCAGGCCGGTGTTCACCGGGCCGGCGTAGTGGTACCGGTAGCGGATCGCGTTCTGCCCGTGTTGCGGGCGCATCAGGTAGTTGAACAGGAAATCCTCGACCGACTTGCCGCTGGGGTCGTAGTCGAACTCGTTGATCAACAGGACATCCGGTCGCACCGCCTGGATGGTCGCCGCGACCAGTCGCAGTTGCTCGTCGGTGCGTGTCCGCAGGCGCTCGGCGAGTGCGTTTTCGCGGTCGCCGAACAGCGAGGCGTTGAAGGTGGCGAATCGCAGTTCGACCGTTTCGACGGCATCGGCGGGCGCCGGGGAAAGGGCGGCGGTGGCGGCCATGACGGCGGCGAAGGCGTAGCGGGTGGTGCGATTCATTCGGTGGCCCCGTTCGGCGAAGGGTCTTCGGTCTCGTCGAACAGGTACCAGTGCCCGTGGCGCAGCAGTTCGATCGGCCGGTAGCGGATCTTGTAATCCATCTTCGGGTGGTCCTCTATCCAGTAACCCAGGTAGACATGCGGCAGTCCCAGTTCCTCCGCGCGCTCGATCTGCTTGAGGATGCACAAGGCGCCGAGGCTGCGGTCGGCATGGTCGGGGCTGTAGCAGGTATAGACCGCCGACAGGCCATTCGCGCTGCGGTCGGTCACCGCCATGGCGATCAGGCGGCCGTCCAGGCGCAGCTCCATGAACTCGGTCCCGCCCCAGGGCGCGATCAGGAAGCGGCGGAAATCGTCCCCGCCTGGTTCATCCATGCCGCCGCCGGGGTGGCGCCAGGCCAGGTAGCGTTCGTACAGGGCCAGCGCTTCGTCGTCCGGCTCGGCATCGCGCCAGCACACGGCGAGGTCGGCATTGCGCTTCAGGCAGCGACGCTGGCTGCGGTCGGGCTGGAACAGTTTCACCGGCACCCGGCAGGGCGTGCAGGCCATGCAGCTTCGGCAGCTCGGCTTGTAGACGTGGCCGCCGGCACGGCGAAAGCCCCAGGAGAGCGACGTTCCATAAACGGCCGACAAACGCGGATCGAGCGGATCGATGACCAGATTGCGGGCGCTGCGGTCATCGAAATAGCCGCAGGGATGGTCCAGCGTCTGGAAAAGGCGGACGGTGCCGGTCTTCATCGCCGGTCAGGATAGCGGTTTTTCATGCGGCCGCGCGCGTGTTGCAGCGCACGGCGGTGGGGGAAGCCTCTATAATCCTCCAGCTCCAACCGCCGCGGAGCCTGTCCATGCGTATCCTGGCTGAGGCGCTCACGTTCGATGACGTCTCGCTCGTCCCCGCGTATTCCAACGTCCTGCCCAAGGACGTTTCCCTCAAGACGCGGCTCACCCGCGGCCTGAGCCTCAACCTGCCCCTGATCTCGGCCGCCATGGATTCGGTGACCGAAGGCTCCATGGCCATCGCCATGGCACAGTTCGGTGGCATCGGCATCGTCCACAAGAACCTGTCCATCGAGCGGCAGGCGGGCGAAGTCCGCCAGGTGAAGAACTTCGAGGCCGGTGTCATCCGCGAACCGTTCACCGTCGGCCCGCACACCACCATCGGCGAAGTGCTCAAGCTCACCCGCGAACGCAACATCTCCGGCGTGCCGGTGGTGGAAGGCGGCAAGCTGGTCGGCATCGTCACCGGCCGCGACATGCGCTTCGAGAAGAAGCTCGACGATCCGGTCAAGAACATCATGACCAAGAAGGATCGCCTGGTCACGGTGAAGGAAGGCGCGTCCGACGAGGAAGTGGTCGGGCTGCTGCACAGGCATCGCATCGAGAAGGTGCTGGTCGTCAACGACGACTTCGAGTTGCGCGGGCTGATCACCGTCAAGGACATCCAGAAGGCGCGCGACAACCCCAATGCCGCCAAGGATGCCGACGAGCAGCTGCTGGTCGGTGCCGCGGTCGGCGTCGGTGGAGACACCGAAGCGCGCGTCAATGCGCTGGTGGAAGTGGGCGTCGACGTGCTGATCGTCGATACCGCGCACGGCCACGCCCAGGGCGTGCTCGACCGTGTCGCCTGGGTGAAGAAGCACTTCCCGAACGTGCAGGTCATCGGCGGCAACATCGTCACCGGCGACGCCGCGCGGGCGCTGGTCGATGCCGGCGCCGACGGCGTCAAGGTCGGCATCGGTCCGGGCTCCATCTGCACCACGCGCATGGTCGCCGGTGTCGGCGTGCCGCAGGTCAGCGCCGTGTCCATGGTACGCGACGCCATCGGCGATGCCGTGCCGATCATCGCCGATGGCGGCATCCGCTATTCCGGCGACGTCGCCAAGGCGCTGGTCGCCGGTGCCTCGACGATCATGATCGGCGGACTGTTCGCCGGCACCGACGAAGCGCCGGGCGATATCGAGCTGTACCAGGGCCGCTCCTACAAGTTCTACCGCGGCATGGGCTCGCTGGGCGCCATGCAGGCCGGCAGCAAGGACCGCTATTTCCAGGACAGCACCGAGGCCGACAAGCTGGTGCCTGAAGGCATCGAAGGCCGCGTGCCCTACAAGGGCCCGGTGCGCCACATCGTCCACC
>CAZYHP010000063.1:0-16643 GCA_964647135.1 uncultured Rhodanobacteraceae bacterium | reverse complement strand
GGTTCGCCGTATCGGAGAGGGGCGCCGTCGCGGCCGGCGAATCCGGCGAGGCACCGGCCCGTTCGATCAGTCCCAGGTCGCGCAGCTGTTTCAGTGAATCCGGCGGCGCCCTCAGGCCGACGATCACGGCCCTGAGCTGCTCACCGTTGCGTTGTCCGTCGATCACCAGCAGGAGCGACCGCAGCCCCATTGGCAGCTTGTGTTGCCTTGTCTTGATTTCCTTACGACCCGCATCCGTTTTCGTGTAGAAAATGTCGTCCATGATGACCCCTGCCCTGTGTCGCCTGCCAGGTCCCCGCGGGTCGGCACCACCCCGGAACAGGGCGACACCGTCCCCAATTCGAGCCGCTTCTGGCCGGCATTGCCCCCTGTCGCAACAGTTACATGATCGCCGACACATTCTGCCATTCGACTTTAGTCGAATAGGGTGGGACAACCGACCCGCTACGCCGTCGCCCGGCGACCTGCAGAAACGAAAATGCCCGCCGAAGCGGGCATTTTTTCGCACCAGCGAGGTGCGGCGGACGGGCTACTCGCCCATGTGTTTCTGGCGCAGCTCCCAACGCTCCTGGGCGTCGATCGAGAAGCGCGCGATTGGACGGACTTCCAGTCGCTCCAGCCCAATGGGCTCGCCGGTTTCCTCGCAGAAGCCGTACTCGCCCTCCTCGATCCGCTTCAGTGCCTTGTCGATCTGGGCCAGCAGCTTGCGGTAGCGGTCACGTGTACGCAGTTCCAGGGAATTCTCCGTCTCGCGCGCGGCCCGTTCGGCTTCATCGCCGACATCGCGCACTTCATCGCGGAGGTTTTCCATGGTCTGCTTGGATTCCTCGATGAGGTCCTCGCGCCACGTCAGCAGCTTCAGCCGGAAGTACTCCAACTGTAGCGGCGACATGTATTCCTCGTTCGCGGCAGGCTTGTAGCCAGCGGGCAGATGCACGTCACCCGTCACGGTTTCCCGCCGGCGCGGCGCCATCTGCTCGTCCTGCCGGGTCTTGACCGGCAAGGCGCGCGCCACGACGGTTCCGGCCTTGGCGACGGCGACGGCGCCCTTGGGCACCGAGACCTTTGCGGCCATGGACTTGGCCTGCGCAGGCGCCTTGGCCACGGTTGCCGGGGCCTTGCTCGCGACGGTCGCGTTTTTCACCGGCGCCGCCTTCCTGGCGGCGACCGGCTTGGCTGCCGCGGCGGGCTTTTTCGCCACTACCGCCTTCTTCGCTGGCGCTGCCGCCTTCGCGCTGACCTTCTTGGCGGGCGCGGCCTTCTTCACGACAGCCGCCTTCTTGGCAGCCGGCTTGGCCGCCGGCTTTTTGGCGGCCACCTTTGCCTTGGCCGGCGCCGACTTGGCGGCCGCCTTCCTTGCCGCCGGTTTCGCGGCAGGCTTGGCCTTGGTGGCAGGTGTATTTTTGGCTTTGGCCGGGGTCTTGGCCATAAATGATGGGTATCCCTGTTGCCTTGAGGCGTAGCGGCCGCGTGTTATAGCCTAAGCGCACCGCCGCGGCAACCTCCCCCCTTCTTCCTGTCGCGGTCCGGAATGCGAGAGCCTTGTGCTGAACCGCCTGCTGCGTCGCCTGCTCGGCGCCTACCGCGTCACACTCAGCCCTCTTCTGGGCAACCGCTGCCGTTTCCACCCAAGCTGCAGCGAATACGCGCGCGTCGCCCTGGCCCGACACGGCAGCCTGCGGGGTGGCTGGCTGACGCTGCGGCGCCTCGCTCGCTGCCATCCTTTCTGCACCGGCGGGCACGACCCGGTACCGGGCGCGCCCGCGTCAGACCCCATGCCAACTTCTGGAATCCACTCTAATAATGAAACGTAACTGGCTGATAAAAAATGCCATCATGGTCAGCGACGGGCACCAGACCGTCGGTGACCTGCGCGTCAGTGAGGGCCGGATCGAAGCAGTGGCCGGCGAGCTGTCGGCGCGACCCGACGACACCATCGTCGATGCCACCGGTCTGTGGCTGCTTCCGGGCATGATCGACGACCAGGTGCATTTCCGCGAACCCGGCTTCCCGCACAAGGGCGACATCGGCAGCGAGAGTGCCGCGGCCGTGGCCGGCGGCATCACCAGCTTCATGGACATGCCCAATACCGACCCGCCAACGCTGGATCGCGCCGCGCTGGACGACAAGTACGCCCGCGCGACGGGCCGTGCCTTCGGCAACTTCGGCTTCTACATGGGTGCCAGCAACGACAACCTGGAGGCGATCAAGGCGATCGATGCGACCACGACCCCCGGCGTCAAGGTGTTCATGGGTGCGTCGACGGGCAACATGCTCGTGGACGATCCGCGCATCCTCGAGAGCATCTTCGCCCACGCACCGACCGTCATCATCACCCACTGCGAGGACACGCCAACCATCCAGGCCAACATGGAGGCGACACGCCAGCGCTACGGCGAGCAGCCCATTCCGGTCAGCGAGCACCCGCGCATCCGTTCCCGCGAGGCCTGCATCGCCTCCACACGCCTGGCGCTTTCCCTCGCCCGTCGCCATGACGCCCGGCTGCATGTCCTGCACATCTCCACCGCCGACGAGCTCGACCTGTTCGCGGCCGGCCCCATGCACGGCAAGCGCATCACCGCGGAAACCTGCGTGCACTTCCTGCACTTCTGCGACGAGGATTACGCGCGCCTGGGCACGCTGATCCAGTGCAACCCGGCCATCAAGGGAGCGGCCGACCGCGCCGCCCTGCTGGCGGCTGTCGCCGACGGCCGCATCGACATCCTCGCGACGGACCACGCCCCGCACACCCGTGAGGAAAAATCCCGCGCCTACCCGGCTTCGCCGTCGGGGCTGCCGCTGGTGCAGTTCGCCCTGGTCTCGGCGCTGGAGCATGTCCACGCCGGCCACTTCGACCTGCCTACACTGGTCGAACGCGTCAGCCATGCACCGGCCGCGCGCTTCGGCGTGATCGACCGGGGCTGGTTGCGCCCAGGCTACGCTGCCGATCTGGTCCTGGTCGATCCCGCAGGGGGCACGCCGGTCACGGCCGACATCGTGCTCGGTCGCTGCGGCTGGTCGCCCTTCGAAGGCGAGCGCTTCCGCAGCCGTGTCGTTTCAACCTGGGTCAACGGCCACCGCGCGTGGCATGACGGCAAGCTTTCGCCGATGCCGGCGGGTGAGCGCCTCGCCTTTACCGGGGCTGGACGCTGATGCGCGGCCGGCACGTTCTCGCCACCGCCGCCATCGCGCTGCTATCGGCCGTGTCGGCCCACGCGGATCCGGCCATCGAGCTGCCAGAATCCATCCGCCAGGGTGAGATGGTCATCGGCCGCGTGCCACCGGGCAGCCAGGTGCGCATTGGCGATCGCCAGGTTCGCGTCGCCGAGGACGGCTGGTTCGTGTTCGGCGCCGGTCGCGACAGCAGCGATGCACACCATGTCGAGGCGACCCTGCCCGACGGCCGCAAGCGCCGCAAACGTGTCCTCATCGAGGCGCGCGACTGGCGCATCGAACGCGTCGATGGCCTGCCGCAGTCGACCGTTACGCCCGATCCGGTGCTCGCCGAACGCATCGCCCGCGAGCAGGCGCGCGTCACCGAGGCCCGCGAACGCGACGATGCCCGTACGGATTTCCTGCACGGTTTCATCTGGCCGGTCCAGGGTCGGGTCAGCGGTGTCTTCGGCAGCCAGCGGATCCTCAACGGCACGCCGCGCAATCCCCACTACGGTCTCGACGTCGCGGTGCCTACGGGCACGCCGCTGAAAGCACCTGCCGGTGGCGTGGTGATCTTCGCGGACGCCGACCTCTACCTCACCGGTGGCACGCTGACGATCGATCACGGACACGGCATCTCGTCGACCTTCATCCACCTCAGCCGCCTCGACCGCAATGTCGGCGATCGCGTCGAGCAGGGAGAGGTGATCGGTGCCGTCGGTGCGACTGGCCGGGCGACCGGGCCACACATGCACTGGGGCATGAACTGGTTCGACGTACGCCTCGATCCGCAACTGCTGCTTCCGACCGCTCAATAGGGGGTCGGACCGTTCGGGGCGCGTCCGGTTCGGGCTTGCCCAGGCCGACGACATCGGGGATGCTCCCGGTTGCACCGCATTCGACGAGCAACCCGATGAGTTCCGTACCCGAAACATTCCGCTGTTTCCGCATCCACAACGATGCCGCAGGCTATCGCGCGGGGATCGAGGCGGTCAGGCTGGACGATCTTTCACCGGGCAACGTCACCATCCGCAGCGCCTGGTCGTCGGTGAATTACAAGGATGCACTGGCCGGTACCGGCCGCGGCAAGATCCTGCGCCAGTTTCCGCTGGTCGGCGGTATCGACGTCGCCGGTCACGTCGTCGAATCCCGTGATCCGCGCTATCGCGAAGGCGATGCCGTCCTGGTGACCGGCTGCGGCCTGTCCGAGAATCGCGATGGCGGCTACAGCGAGTACCTGCGACTGGATGCCGACTGGGTGGTTCCGCTGCCAGTCGGCCTGAGCCTGCGTGAAGCGATGGCGCTGGGAACCGCCGGGTTCACGGCGGCGCTGTCGCTCTATCGCATGGAACAGAACGGCCAGGCGCCGGCCCAGGGTCCGATCCTCGTTACCGGCGCCACCGGCGGCGTTGGCCAGCTGGCCATCGCCATCCTCGCCAAGGCCGGCTTCGACGCTCATGCGCTGACCGGCAAGTTCGACCGGCTCGACGAGCTGACCGCGCTGGGCGCTGTCTCGGTCCTGGATCGCAAGACCCTGGCGATGGGCCAGCGCGCGCTCGAGGCCGCGACCTGGGCGGGTGCCATCGACAACGTCGGCGGCGAAACGCTGGCCTGGCTGACACGGGTCATCCAACCTTACGGCAACATCGCCAGCTGTGGCCTCGCGGGCGGCGATGCCCTGCACACGACGGTCATGCCGTTCATCATCCGCGGCGTCAGTCTGCTCGGCATCGCCTCCGCCGGAACCGCCTACGGCATCCGTCGCGAGATCTGGCAGCGGCTGGCCGGACCCTGGAAGCCTGCCAACCTCGATACCATCGTCACGCGAGAGACGGGCCTGGACGGGCTGCCCGCGGTGTTCGACATGATGCTCGCCGGCGATTCCTTCGGCCGTACGGTCCTGCGTCACGACAGCCACTGACGGCCAGCCCACCGGCGACTCGCGCACGGCTTGACCGCTGGCGCCGTCGCACCCATGATCAGCCCATGATCACCGCCCGCCGCCACCGTCAGCATCACGCAGGCCGCTTCGTCGCAGGCTCCTGACCCCGGCGCGCCCTTCCGGTCGCCGCGACCGGGGCAGCATCTTCAACGCCCGATCCAAGCCAGCTTCAGGTTCGGCTGCGCAGTCCGGCTTCACACCCTTTCTACCGTTGGCGGCGACCCATTGCGTCTGTCGCGGTTCCCAGCACACGGAGTGTTCACCATGCCCCAGTCAAACCAGCCGAATGCCGGCGGAATGCCGGAAATCCTCGTCACCACCAGCGAACATGCGCGACTGACAACGCTGGCCGAACATGCCGTGGAACGCAACCAGAGCGTCGCGACGGCCGAGCGGCTGCTTGACGAACTGTCGCGCGCGCGCATCGTTGCCGACGATGCGCTGCCCGATGACGCCATCGCCGTGGGTCGGGAAATCGACTACACCGACCAGCACACCGGGCGTACGCATACCGTCCGCCTGGTCAACCCGCCGGATGCCGACATCGATGCCGGCCGCATCTCGGTCCTTTCGCCCATCGGTGCGGCGCTGCTCGGCCTGTCCGTCGGACAGAGCATCGACTGGCCGGTGCCCGATGGCTCGATGCGCCGCGTCGAAGTGCGCGCCGTGCGCAGTTGAGGCCGGTCGCGGCCACGAATCCCGCACGGTCGGCGTCGGGCGGCCCGGGTTTGTCCAGTGCGCAGTGATGCAGGATCGTCAGGATTCGAGCGCCACGCCGAACGCCGCTGCGAGTCCCCGATAGGCCTGTTGCTGGGCTTTCGATTCGGCCGCAGGCGCTTCGACGGCGATACGGACATAGTGGTCACCAGCCGGCGTGCCTGGCAGGCCCCGTCCTTTCAGGCGCAAGCGCTTCCCGCTGGCTGTTCCCGCGGGAATACGCAGGTTCACGGGCCCGCCCAGCGTCGGCACGGATACCGCGCCACCCAGGCCAGCCGTCCAGGCCGGTATCCGCAGCTCGCTGCTGGTGTCGCGGCCATCCAGCTCGAAGACCGGATGCGGTGCAAACGATATTTCCAGCAGGATGTCGCCGCCGCCTGGCGCCTGTCCGGCGAGCCGGATGCTCTGTCCCGCAGTGATGCCCGCGGGAATTCGTACATCGTAGTTGCGCCCGTTCAGTCCGATCCGTTGCAGCCCGCCCTCGAAGGCCTGTTCGAGCGTCAACTGGATCGTCGCACGCAGTGAACGCGGGGCTCGCGACGGGCCACCGTGCGTGAATCCGCCCCGCTGTCCGAAAAGCGTCTCGAAAAAGTCACTGAAATCGCCGCCACCCTCACTGCCGGCGCCGGCACCGCCGGAAAAGCCCGCCCAGTCCGGGGGCGGGCGGAAGGTCTGGCCATCACGGTAATTGCGGCGCAGCTCGTCGTAGGCGGAGCGCCGGTCGCGGTCGCGCAGCACTTCCCAGGCCTCGTTGATGGCCTTGAAGCGTGCTTCCGCATCCGGCTCCTTGCTGACATCCGGGTGGTACTTGCGCGCCAGCCGGCGATACGCCTGCTTTATCGCGGATTCCGCATCGCCCGGTTCGACGCCCAGCACCTTGTAATAGTCATGGAATTGCATGCGTTGATGATCTCACACAAGGCGGAAGATCCGTCCTGTACGCGGGGCGACTGGATACGTGCGGTCGTTCCATCGGAACGACCGCAATCAGGCGGGGCGCGCAGGCATTGCCAACCTGGCGCGCCGCGCCTTCGTCAGCGCCCCTCGTCACTCCACTTCGATGCGGCGTGGCGAGCTTTCCGGACGCTTGGGAATGCTGATTTCCAGGACGCCATGGCGGCCGGTCGCGCGGATTCCCGCTGCGTCCGCCGTATCCGGCAGCGCAAACCGGCGATAGAACACGCCGCGTGCGCGCTCGACGCGGGTATAGCGTTCCGTGCTGTCGCGGGACTCGGTGTTGCGCTCGCCCTTGATCGACAGCACGCCCTTGTCCATCGCGATCTCGATGTCCTTGGGATCGACGCCCGGGATGTCGGCCTGGATCAGGAAACGCTCGCTCTCCTCCTTGATATCCACGCGTGGCGCCCACTGGCTGGTGACGACATTGGACTGGTCGCCTTCATCCAACTGGGCGACCCGGTTGAGCATCTCGAAGGCCTGCCGGAACTCGTCGCGGATGCCGGGAAGGCCGAAGTGGTAGCGGGAATGACTCATGGTGGGATCTCCTGTTTCCTGGGGCGCCGCAGCCCGGCGCCGATGACCGCAAGATGTGGTGAGGCAACGGTTATTCAAGGGGCGGACGCACCGGCCCCGGACATCTGGCAGTCATTCGTGGTATGGCTACAATGAATTCCCGGGCGAGTCGCCCAACAGCGCCAAGGAGGAAACCCATGCAGATACAGGTCACCGGCCACCAGATGGACGTCACCCCGGCCTTGCGCGACTATGCGGTAGGCAAGATGGACAGGATCGTGCGCGTGTTCGACCAGGCCACCAGCGCCCATCTGGTCCTGGCGGTGGACAAGCTGGCGCACAAGGTGGAATGCCAGTTGAATGTCCCCGGCAAGCAGCTGTTCGCCGATGCCGAAGCCAGCGACATGTACGCGGCCATCGATGCCCTGATCGACCGCATGGAGATGCAGGTACGGAAGTACAAGAGCAAGCTGACCGACCATCACCGGTCCGCACGTCGCATGGCTGAAGACTGAGAACACCCCGGCGACACCGGGCGCCCTCGCTGCCCGGTGTCGCGAGCGATCCGGCGCGACAGCGCGCCGCCCCTCCAACGGATCGACCTCGATACTGATGAACCAGCAGCTCACCGTCCGCGAACTGTTCGACCAGGTCGGTGAGCGCATGAAACTGCGCTGGCTGGCCGGCCAGCGTGGCGAGAACCGCACCATCCAGGCGGTGGGCGTGCAGAGCCGCCGCCCGTCCATGGCCGGCTACCTCAATCTGATTTTTCCCAACAAAGTTCAGATCATCGGCACCGACGAGCTTCAGTACCTCGACAGCCTCGATCCGCGACATCGCTGGGAAATGATCGAAAAGATCATGAACTTCCGGCCTGCGGCGCTGGTGGTGACCAAGGACCAGTCACCGCCCGCCGACCTGCACGCGGCAGCGAACGAAACCGACACGCCCCTGTGGGTGTCGCCGCTGCGCGGCCATGACCTGCTGAGCTACCTGCAATACCACATGGCGCGGGCACTGGCACCGACGACCACCTTGCACGGCGTATTCATGGAGGTGTATTCGATCGGCGTGCTGATCACCGGCGACGCCGGATCCGGCAAGAGCGAACTGGCGCTGGAATTGATCACACGCGGACACCGCCTGATCGCCGACGATGCGCCGGAGTTCACGCTGATCGCACCCGACGTCATAGACGGCACCTGCCCGGAACTCCTGCAGGATTGCCTCGAGGTGCGCGGACTCGGCATCCTCAATGTCCGCGAGATGTTTGGCGACACCGCCATCAAGCGAAACAAGTACCTGCGCCTGGTCGTGCACCTGCAGCGTGTCGACGGCGATATCAACCAGCAGCCCATCGACCGCCTGCGTGGCGATGCCTCCTCACACGAGGTGCTGGGCGTGCCGGTGCCGATGCTCACCATTCCGGTCGCACCGGGGCGCAACATCGCCGTTCTCGTCGAGGCGGCGGCGCGCAACCACATCCTGCGTCTCAAGGGCTACGATCCGGCGCAGACCTTCATCGATCGGCAGGCGCACCAGATCAGGCGACACAGCCAATGAGCAGCGACCCCTGCCAGGACAGCGCACTGCCGCCGCGACTGGTGGTGCTGACCGGCCTTTCCGGTGCCGGCAAGTCGGTCGCGCTGCGCGCCCTGGAAGATCTGGATTTCTACTGCGTCGACAACCTGCCCGTGGCCCTGATTCCCGATCTCATGGCATCGGCGCGCGGCGGCCGTGCCGACTATCCGCGCGTCGCGGTGGGTGTCGACGCCCGCAATCGCCCCGAAGATCTCGCGGCCTTGCCGCGCATCCTCGCCGGCCTGATCGGCGACGGGTTCGATACCCAGCTGGTCTTCCTCGACACCCGCGATGACGTATTGATCAAGCGCTTCTCCGACACCCGCCGGCGACATCCGCTGGCGACACGCGATCGTGCCCTCGCCGATGCCATCGCCTTCGAGCGACACCTTCTGCGGCCGCTGTCGGCCATCGCCGACCTCAGTGTCGACACCAGCGACATGAACGTCCACCACCTGCGTCGGCTGGTCGGCACGGAAGTGGGTCGGCACGGCCTGCGCCTGATCGTGCTCCTGGAATCGTTCGCCTACCGCCGCGGCGTGCCTGGCGATGCCGATTTCGTGTTCGACGCGCGTTTCCTGCCCAACCCGCACTGGGTACCGGCGCTGCGCCCGCTGTCCGGGCGCGATGCCGAAGTGCGTGCCTATTTCGAAAGCGAGGCCATGGTCGGCGATTACATCGGGCACATCCGCGACCTGATCGACCATGTGTTGCCGAGGATCGAGGCGGACGACCGCGCCTACCTGACGCTCGCGGTCGGCTGCACCGGCGGACGGCACCGTTCGGTCTATATCGTCGAACGGCTCGCCGAGCACCTGCGTGACCAGGGGCGCGATGGCGTGCAGGTCTTCCACCGGGAGCTGTCATGAGCGTCGGCATCCTGATCGTCACGCACGGCCGGATCGGCGGCGAACTGGTCGACGTCGCACGCAGCCTGCTCGGCGGCGAGTTGCCGCTGTCGACGCGTGCCATCTCGATGCCCAACGACTGCGACAACGGCGTCGCACTGGCCGATGCGCAACGCTGCATCGACGCACTCGACAGCGGCGATGGCGTCCTCGTCCTCACCGATCTCTACGGTGCCACGCCCAGCAACATCTGCGCGCGCCTGGCGACGCTCACCGGCCACCTGCGACGCGTGTCGGGGCTCAACCTGCCCATGCTGCTGCGCGTGCAGAACTATTCGGGCCAGACGCTCGCCGAACTCGCCGAGACGGCGTTTTCCGGCGGCCGCAATGGCATCGTCATCACCCCGGCGGAGGCCCCATGATCGAGCGCGACGTCGAGATCGTGAACCGGCTCGGGTTGCATGCACGCGCCGCGGCCAAACTCGTGCAGCTGGTCGGTAGCTACCAGTCCGACACACGGGTCACTTTCCGTGGCCGCCAGATCAACGCCAAGAGCATCATGGGCGTGATGATGCTGGCCGCCGGTTTCGGATCCACCGTCACCTTGCGCGTCGAAGGCCCCGATGAAGAGACGGCCATCGAGGCGATCTGCGACCTGTTCCGGCGCCGCTTCGACGAGGGCCAGTAATGCCCGGCGCTCCCGCCCGCCGTTACGTGCTGGAGGGCCAGACGTGCTCACGTGGCATGGCGTTCGGACGCGCGCGTGTACTGCGACCCAGCCATTTCGACGCCGTCGACACGTCGATCGGCCAACGCCGCGTCCCGGCGGAAGTGAAGCGCTTCGAGCGCGCGCTGGCCGACGCCCAGGCGGAAATGGAACGCGTACGGGCGACGCTGAGCGGCAGCCTGGCGGCGGAACTCGGCGAGATCCTCGATGCCCACGCCATGCTGCTCCAGGACCCGACCTTCATCGACGCGGTACGCGAACGGATCCGTGGTGAGCGCGTCGCTGCGCATACGGCCCTGAAGCGCGAACGCGACCGCCTGATGGCCGAGTTCGCGGCCATCGATGACCCCTACCTGCGCAGTCGCAGCGAGGATTTCGACCAGGTCATCGGTCGCGTCGTCAACGCGCTGTACCGCGACACCCAGGAAAAGATCGACCCGGCCTCGCTGGCAGGCGAGATCATCGTTGCCGACCAGGTGGCACCAGCCGACCTGGCCGACTGGTACGAGCATGGTGTCCTCGGCATTGTCACCGCGGGTGGCAGCCCGCTTTCGCACGTGGCGATCCTCACCCGCAGCCTGCAGATCCCGATGCTGTGCGCGGTTGCCGACACCCAATCGCGCGTCCACGATGGCGATGTGCTGATGCTGGATGCGGAAGCCGGCCGGCTGGTCGTCCATCCGGATGCCGACGACCAGGTCACCTGCGAACAATGGCGGAAGGAGCACGCGCGCGACCAGCAACGGCTCAACCGTCTGCGCAAGGCCCCGACACGGACACGGGACGGCCATGAAATCGCGTTGTGGGTGAACGCGGAACGACCGGACGACGTCGCCCTCGCCCACGCCGTCGGCGCTGTCGGCGTCGGCCTGTACCGTACAGAATTCCTGTTCCTCCAGGGTTCCACACTGCCCGACGAGGATGAGCAGTATGCGGCTTATGCGGCCATCGTCGACGCCATGCAGGGCCGGCCCGTCACCATCCGCACGCTCGACATCGGTGCCGACAAGGCCGATCGCAGCGGACTGGCACTCGCCAACGAGGCCAATCCCGCACTCGGCCTGCGCGGGGTGCGGCTTTCGCTGTCGCGCCCGGACGTGTTCACCACGCAGATCCGCGCCATCCTGCGGGCAGCGGCGCACGGCCCGGTGCGTGTGCTGGTGCCGATGGTCACGCATGCCGGCGAGATGAAGGCCGTCCGCAAGCTGCTCAAACTCGCGCGCAAGGCCCTGGAAAACGCCGGGTGCCCGATCGGCGAACGCATCGAACTCGGCGCGATGATCGAAGTGCCGGCGGCGGCGATCGTTATCGACTCCATTCTTGCCGAAGCGGATTTCGTCTCCATCGGCACCAACGATCTGGCGCAATACCTGCTCGCGACCGATCGCAACAACGACAACGTGTCGCAACTGTACGATCCGGCGCACCCGGCGCTGGCGTTCCTCATCGAACGCGTCGTCGTGGCAGCAGGTCGTTCCGGGCGTCGCGTCGCCGTCTGCGGCGAAATGGCGGGGGACCCGCTGTACATCGAACGCCTGCTGCAACTGGGCGTGCGTGAGTTGTCCATGCACCCCGGCGCACTCCTGCAGGCGCGCCGCCGGATCGGCGAGATCACGCTCGATTGAGACCGGTCGTTACGGCCGCGACCTGCGACGCCGACAATCGCGCTGCTATAGTGGGCGCGAGGGCCTGTCCGCGGTCGCGTGCCGTGCCGCCCCTCCCTGATCGCGACCATCCCGCCATTGTTCGTCGGCGATCGGCGTCCGTGTCGTTCGTCCGGCGCCGACAGTATCCACGGGAGCCGGGAAATGCCCGGGCGGAAGGGGCGCGGGCGGACAGCGCATACGCCGGGCTGCCACCCACTTTCCGCAAAGCCGAACCCATGCCACGCCTGCCTCGCGGCCTTGCCGCCCTTGTTTTCGCTTCATTGCTGGCCGCCTGCGGCACATTGCCGTCCGTCCGACCGCCCGGTACCGAACGGCCGGTCGTCCTGCTGATCTCGATCGACGGTTTCCATCCCGACTATCTCGACCGTGGTCTGACGCCGACCCTGCAGGCGCTGGCGGACGAAGGCGTCCGCGCGCGCTGGATGACGCCGTCGTTCCCCAGCAAGACCTTTCCCAATCACTACACGCTGGTCACCGGACTGGTGCCGGACCGGCACGGTGTCATCGACAACACCATGGTCGATGAGGAGATCGGCCGATTCAGCATCCGCGATCCGGCGGCCGTGGGGGACGGCCGCTGGTGGCAGGGTGAGCCGATATGGGTGACCGCACGCCGGGCCGGGCTGCGCACCTCGGTGATGTTCTGGCCCGGATCGGAAGCGGAGATCCATGGCGTGCGGCCGGACGACTGGGCCGCCTACGACGCCGGCTTCAGCGCCAGTGACCGCGTCGACAAGGTGCTGGCCTGGCTTGACCGGCCCATCAATCGTCGCCCTCACCTGATCCTGACCTACTTCGAAGAAGTGGACATCAGCGGCCATCTGCACGGACCGGACTCAAGCCGGGTCAACGAGGCACTGGTCCGCACCGATGCCGCCCTCGCCCGTCTGCTGCACGGCTTGCGCGACCGCGGCCTGGAAGACGCCGTCGACATCGTTCTGGTGTCGGATCACGGCATGGCCGCGCTGCGACCGGAACGGGAACTGTTCATCGAGGATCTCGTCGATCCGGCACATATCCGCATTGTCGCCCTGGGTGAAATCACGTCCCTGCGACCGCGACCCGGACACGAAGAGGACGTCGCAGCGGCCTTGCTGCAGCCGCGGCCGGGCATCGACTGCCACGCCCGGGGGCGGATGCCCGCTGCATGGCGATTCGGCAAGCACCCACGCGTCCCGGAATTCGTCTGTGTGCTCCACGAAGGCTGGCGCATCCGGCGTCGCGCGGCATTCAGTCCCTGGGAAAAGCAGGCGGACAGCAACCGGGGCGGCCACGGCTATGATCCTTCACTGCCCTCGATGCGGGCGCTGTTTGTCGCCCGTGGTCCGTCGTTCGTGCGCGGCTTGCTGGTCGAGCCCTTCGAGAACATCCATGTGCAACCCCTGCTGCTCCAGTTGCTCGGCATCGAAGGGCCCAGGACCGACGGCGATCGGGCCGTGACGGCACCGCTGCTCCGCGCGGCGCCGTCCGGCGGAAACGAAGATCAGAAATCGGTGCAGCCGTAGGCCTGCAGACTGACGCGGGTGGTCTCGCGCGCCTGCACGCAGGCTGAGCGCAGGGCTTCCGCGCTCTGCGAATTGGCCGAGGCCTGGCGCCAGGCGTTGCGGGTGGAGTCCAGCGACTGCTGCAGTGTGGCCCGCGCCTCCTGCGGCACGTTGGCGGTCAGGCAGGCCTCGTACTTGCGCAGGTAGTCATCGCACTCGGCAATGCCGACATCACCCGCCGCGGCCACCGGCGGCGCGGGCTGCGGCGCAGGCGGATTGGGCGTGCCTGCCGGCGGCGCCGTTGCGGCCGGAGTGGCCGGTGCAGGCGGCGCGGCCGGCGGCTCATCCTTGCTGCAGGCAGCGAGGCCCAGGCCGACAACACCGGCGAGGCCGATCAAGGCGATACGCATGTTCATCTAACGCTCCTTTGAGGGTGGTGGAAGTGCGGACAGACACCGGCCCGCCTGGCGGCAATGGCCAGGCGGCCGTCGCCCTGACAACACGGAAAACGCGCCGGCTGGGCAAGAACGAACGGATCCCGCCGCCGCGCAAGCATAGCGCCAGCGGACGGCATCCACGTTCACCGTCCACAAGCGGCGATTCACGCCCCGCCAGGCCAGGCCCGGCCGGAGACCGATCCCCAGCTTGCGCCGGACCCGGGCCGTTCCAGCGCAGCTCCGTTCACGGGCGGCGGACGGAAGGGGCCGCTCAGCCGGCGAGGCTGGCCAGACAGCGCCGATAGCGGGCGGCGATGGCTTCCGCATCCCGGTGGCGCCCGGCGCGGACCACCTGTTCGCCCCCGGTCCACACCGCGTCCACCAGCGAGCGATTGCCGGCGAACAGCCAGGCATCGACCACGCTGCCACAACCGTGGCCGGCCAGCGCCGGAGCCTCAGGGTCCAGCGACACCAGGTCAGCCAGCGCGCCCGCGAAGTCGCCCTCGGCGGCGTCGACGAGGCCGACCGGCGCGCCGCAGGCACGACCGCCATGCAGCGCGCCCGCCAGCAGCGTCTCGCCGACGCTCGGCTGTTCGTCGTCGGCGGCGATGTTGCGATGGCGCGTCACCAGCCGTTGCCCGTATTCAAGCCAGCGCAGTTCTTCGACCGGCGAGACCGAGACATGGCTATCCGAACCGATGCCCCAGGCGCCATCGTGGTCGAGGTACTGGCGCAGGGGGAACAGGCCATCACCGAGATTCGCCTCGGTCGTCGGGCAGAGCGCGACGGTGGCACCGGTGCCGGCGAGGGCGCGCGTTTCCTGCGGCGTCAGGTGCGTGGCGTGCACCAGACACCAGTTCGCATCGACGGCGGCATGGTCCAACAGCCATTCGACGGGTCGTGCACCCCGCATCGCCATGCAGTCCTGCACCTCGCCGATCTGTTCGGCGATATGGATGTGTACGGGGCGGTCGACCACCAGGCCCGAGTCGAGCACGTCGGCCATTGCATCCGGCGGGACCGCACGCAGGCTGTGCAGCGCCACGCCGACGCGCAGGCGGTCATGTTCGCGCCCGCGCAGTGTCGACAGCAGCGAAAGGTAGGCATCGACTTCGTGGCCGAACCGTCGCTGCCGTGGCGCCAGCGGGCGGCCGTCGAAACCGCCGCGCATGTACAGCACCGGCAGCAGTGTCAGGCCGATTCCCGTCGAGCCTGCCGCTTCAACCAGGGCGTCGCACATCGCCGTCGCCGGCGCGTACGGCGTGCCGTCCGGCCGGTGATGCACATAGTGGAATTCGCAGACCCAGGTGTAGCCGGACTCGAGCATCTCGACGTACAGCTGGCTTGCGATGTCGAACAGTGCCTCAGGCGACATCCTCCCCGCGAAGCCATACATGGTTTCGCGCCAGGTCCAGAAGCTGTCGGCCGGATCGCCGCGGCGCTCGGCATGTCCGGCCATGGCACGCTGGAAGGCGTGTGAATGCAGGTTGGGCAATCCAGGGAGCAGCCAGGCCGCTTCCGTGGTGGCCGACTCGTCGAGGCCCCGCACCGCCTCGATCCGGCCGGCGCCGGTATGGATGGACTGTCGTTCCCGCCACCCTTCCGGCATCCAGACATGCTGCGCGTTGATGCTGTGGCTCATGCGTCCTCCTCGGCTGTGCGCAGGATACCGCCTGGTGCCGCGGCCGCCACGAGCGGGTCGCGAGCTTCAGCTTGCCGGCAAGAAGGGCCACCGGCTCCGGTGGCCGCCCTGGAAGCCGATGATGTCCGCCGGGTCGCGGACGCAGCGGTAAGGGTCAACCGTCGGGTGCCCGATTCACCGTGCGCCTCTTTCCTGGCGAATCGGCCATCGGGCGGTGCTCTTTCAGCCAGACCGGCGCGGGCACGGCAGGGAGGCAAACCGCCGCGGCCAGAGCGGCAGACGTGACCGATGTGTGACACGCGGACAACGACACCGCCAGCGCAAAGGAGCGGGTGCTGCGTCGCGCGGTGCCTCCGCCATGTGGTCTCACACGCTTCGGCGTTCGTCGCTTCCAGCCGGCTGCTGCCGGTGGGGCTACCGGTGGCGGCGCCGGGAGCCGGCGTCAGTCGCGGAAATTGTCGTACTGCAGCGGCAGCTCGAAGTCGCTGCCTCGAAGCAGTGCGATCGCGGCCTGCAGGTCGTCGCGCTTCTTGCCGGTGATGCGCAGCTTTTCGCCCTGGATCTGCGCTTCCACTTTCAGTTTGGCGGCCTTGATGAGCTGGACCAGCTTCTTCGCCTGGGCGGATTCGATACCTTGCTTCACCGTGATCTTCTGGCGCGCGCCCCCCAGGTTCACGTCGGGATCGGCGACATCCAGGCAGCGGATGTCGATCTTCCGCGCCACCAGCCGGGCGCGCAGGATGTCCTGCATCTGCTGCAGCTGGAATTCGCTGGGCGCGTGCAAGGTGATCAGCGACTCGACCAGTTCGTAGCGCGCGTCGGTATTGCGGAAATCGAAGCGCGTGGTGAGCTCGCGATTGGCCTGGTCGACGGCATTGGTCAACTCGTGCTTGTCGACTTCCGACACGACATCGAACGAAGGCATGGCATCTCCGGATAGCTCGCAGGGTGGATGATTCTACGCCGTAC
>CAZYHP010000062.1:0-16861 GCA_964647135.1 uncultured Rhodanobacteraceae bacterium | reverse complement strand
CGGCCGGCACCGAAGAACACGATGTCACCAGGGCCCGCACCGACGTGCGCGAGCAGCGCCGAGAACGCCGCTTCGTCGAAGAATTTCTGGATCGGCGAACTGATCTCGCCGTTGTCGGCGATCTTCACGTAGGCCAGGCCCTTGGCGCCGAACCTGGCGGCGTGGGCGGCGTATTCGTCGATCTGCTTGCGCGACAGCGCGGCACCGCCGGGAATGCGCAGCGCGGCGACGCGGCCACCGGCCTCGTTGGCCGGGCCGCTGAACACGGCGAAGCCGCAGTCCCTGACCCGTTCGGCGACATCGACCAGTTCCAGCGCGATGCGCAGGTCCGGCTTGTCGGAACCATAGCGGCGCATCGCCTCCGCATACGTCATGCGCGGGAACCCGGCGGCAAGTTCAACCCCGGCGACTTCGCGGAACACGTCGCGGATCATCGCCTCGACGGTGTCCTGCACGTCGCGCTCGTCGACCCAGGCGAACTCCATGTCGAGCTGCGTGAATTCCAGCTGGCGGTCGGCGCGCAGCGCTTCGTCGCGGAAGCAGCGGGCGATCTGGTAGTAACGATCGAAGCCCGCCATCATCAGGATCTGCTTGAACAGCTGCGGCGACTGCGGCAGCGCGTAGAACTCGCCCGGATGCATGCGCGCCGGCACCAGGAAGTCGCGCGCACCTTCCGGCGTCGCCTTGGTGAGGATCGGCGTCTCGATGTCCTGGAAGCCGCGCGCGTCGAGCCAGTGGCGCAGCGCGCTGACCAGCCTGGTGCGCGTGCGCATCTTGCGCTGCATGTCCGGGCTGCGCAGGTCGAGATAGCGGTAGCGCAGGCGGATGTCCTCGCCCGGGTTCTCGTGGTGGTGGAACGGCAGCGGATCGGCCTTGTTCAACACCTCGATCGCCTCGGCGACGATCTCGACCTGGCCGGTGTGGATCTTCGTGTTGACCGAGTGGCGGCGACGCACGCTGCCGGTGATGCGCAGGCAATCCTCGTAGCCGACTTTTTCCGCCATCGCGACGACGTCGGCATTGCCCGGCGCATCGCCGGGCTCGGCGACGATCTGGACGATGCCTTCGTGATCACGCAGGTCGATGAAGCAGACGCCGCCCAGGTTGCGGGCGACATCGGCCCAGCCGCAGAGGGTGACGGTCTGGCCGATCAGGGTCTCATCGACGAGGCCGCAAAAGTGGGTACGCATGGGGGAGGACTGTGCCGTATGGGACCGCGAATGATAGCGCGGTCCCCGGCAGTGCGGCTCTCAGCGCACCGGCATTTCCGCCCACGGTGGTGGCGGCGGCATTTCGGGGCTGGACAGATCGAACGCCATCCGGAACGCACGTCCCCGGCGCTTGAGTTCATAGACCAGCGTGTTCTCGTCCACCAGTTCCAGCGCCCAGACGTTGTTTCCCGCCGCACGCATTCCGTGTTCGGCGAACAGTTTGCGGGTCGGCTCATCGGCCGGGAACTCGATGCGCGTGGCGGAGGGTGCCGGATCACGGGCCAGGCCGCCGTAGGCGTTGATGTCTTCCGGCGTACCGTCCGGATGGCTGTGCATGTGGCTCAGGCGCAGGCCGGACGGCGTCGATCCCAGCAGCCAGACGCGCGAACGATCCTCACCCAGGCTCAATGCCATCACGTTGCCGTCACGCTCACAGCGCAGGAACAGCAGTGCCGGTGCGTTCCAGGCTGGATCCTGGCTGGCGGGCCGGTCTTCGAGGACGCGGCCAGGGAAGGCGCGCCCGCAATACGGCGTCAGCTTGGCGAGAAACTGCCGCGGCGATGCACCTTCGCCGGCAGACGGCTTTCCGGTGCCCACGGTGGCACAGGCGGCCAGGCCGAGCAGCGCGGCAAGCAATCCCACCCGGAAAGTCGCGCGCGCACTCATGACGACGCACCGGTCGTGGGGACGGTCGAGGAAGTCGATGCAGCGGACGCCGCCGCCGGCTTCGACTCGCTGCTGGCGGTCGAAGGCGCGGCCACGTCTGCGGAGGCGGTGCTGGCGCTGTCGTCCTTGCCGGCGAGGTTGCGACGCGTGTCCTTGTCGCCCTTGAAATCGGTTTCGTACCAGCCGCTGCCGGCCAGACGGAAGGCGGGTGCCGAGATGCGCCGCTTCACAGCGGACTTTCCGCAACCCGGGCACTGGCTCGGGTCAGGGTCGGACAGCCGTTGCAGGCGCTCGAAACCATGACCGCATTCGCCGCAGTCGAATTCGTAGATGGGCATGCCTGTTGACTCCAGAGGATGGATCCGACCGCCCTAGCTATGGCCGGGCGGGCCAGACTCAAGACCCGGCAAGCATGGAAGCTGGACCGGGGCGTCGTCAAACGCCCCGGTCCACGCGGATTACCAGCGACGCTCTTCGACGAACTCGCCGGCGCAACCGTTGTCGACCCAGATCGAGCCATTGCGGAAGCCCCAGCTGCGACCCTCGACGCAGGACGCGCGCGAGGTCTGGCGGACCAGCTGCGCGCCGCTCCAGCCACCGGTGGCGCACTGGCGCGGACGATTGTTGTTGCTGTTGCAGCTCATGCGGCGCACGCCACCTGTCGGGCTCCAGTGGCCCCAGGTCGGCGCGAAGGTGCCGGCGCAGCCCTGGTCAACCCACAGCGTGCCCTGGCCGTAGCCCCAGGAACGACCCTCGACGCAGGGCGCGTTCGAGGATTGCGAGACCAGCTGCGCACCACGCCAGTTGCCGACGCGGCATTCCTCGTACTGGTTGCGCTTGCTGTTGCACTGCACATGGTCACCACGGTTGTCGCCCGGATGCCCGACGTTGCTGGCGAACAGGCCGGCGCAGCCCTTGTCGACCCACAGGACGCCGCGACGGAAGCCCCAGGTCTGGTTCTCGACGCACTGCGCGTTCGAAGTCTGCTGGACCAGGCGCGCGTCGCGCCAGTTGGTGCGGCATTCCTGGTAACGGTTGCGTTGGCTGTTGCAGGCCATCTCCTCGCGGCCCGGCATGATCGGACCACCACCGGCCCAGCGTGCTTCACCAAAGGTGGCGGCGCAGCCGTGGTGGACCCACACGAAGCCACGACCCTGGCCCCAGGTCTGGTTCTCGACGCAGTTGGCGTCGGAGATTCGGCGCACCAGCTGTGCACGGCCCCAAGGCACCGAGCACTCCTTGTACTGGTAGTTCTTGCTCTCGCAGTTGAGGGTCTGCTGTGCAGCGGCTTCCGGCGCAGACGTCATGCCGGCAACGGCAAGCGCTGCAAACATTGAAACTCTGACAATCGCATTCATCACATTCTCCTTGGGCAAACCTGTCCTGCAGGCGCAGGCAGTCTAGTCCGTAGAATCTGAACGCCAACTCGGGTGATCGCACCGTTCATCGCATATCGCGGCGTTGGAAATAGCGCGTTCGTTTAGCTGCGCGTCAGGCTGTGATGACGCTTCACGAAGGTTCGTCCAAGTGGAGCAAAACGACGCGTTGAAAGGCTTGCGACGTGCGTCCAGGCGAGCCTTTTTTCAGCTGCTCCTGCAAGTGCGTTCGTACGGATGCATTCGTCGATGTCGTGCGACGGCGCTGCGCTTTCTTCGCTGCCCAAGCGCTCACCGCGCCGGAAATGGACGGATCATCGGCGCGGTGACGCTGCCAACGGGCGATGGTCCAGTATTGATACGCGGAAGTGACGAAACGGGCGCGCGCTGCGAGTGGCGAGCGGGTGGTCGTTGCCGCCGATGCGGCACGACTCGATCGATGCACCTGCAGCGGCATGCACCGCCGCTGCAGGTGGTCGGTGGTTACTACTGCGCGGGGTCGGGAAACACGGTCGGTGCCGGCGGCGCGACGACCGGCTTCGGTGGATTGCGCTCCAGCTCCGCCAGAAGTTCCTGCACCGCACGTTCGACACTGGGATCGCGACCCGCTGCGATCAGCTCCGGGCGATCGATGATCTCGATGTCGGGCGTCACGCCTTCGTTCTCGACGGCCCACTGGTTGTCGGTATCCATGAAGCTGAAGGTCGCGGCCAGCAGCACGCCGTTGTCGACCATCGCCGGATTGCCGGAAATGCCGATCAGGCCGCCCCAGGTGCGCGTACCGATGAGCTTGCCCAGGCCGAGCTTGCGGAAGTAGTAGGGCAAGGCATCACCGCCGGAGCTGGAGATGCCGTTGATCAGCATCGCCTTCGGACCGTTGTGGTGGATCAGGGGCGTGGCGTTCGGTTCCAGGCCACGCTGCTTCCAGTAGTTGAGCGGCTGGCGCGCCAGCAACTCGACCAGGCGATCCGGAATGAAGCCGCCGCCGTTGTAACGGTCGTCGATGATCAAGGCATCCTTGTGCGCATAGGCGTGCATGCCCTTGAACATTTCCCGGCTGCCTTCCACCGCCGTGTTCGGCACGTGGATGTAACCGATGCGGCCGCCGCTCAGGCGGTCGACCAGTTCGCGGCGCGTATTCACCCAGTCGAGGTAGCGCAGCTCGGTTTCACCGGTGATCGTGCGCACGGCGACGTCGCGCGCGCCCGCTTCCTGCGGGCGGCTGTTGACGCGCAGCGTGACGACGCGGTTCGCCTTGTTCTCCAGCAGGCGGTAGACATTGTCGACACCGCGGGTGGAGACATTGTCGATGGCGAGGATGTACTCGCCTTCCGACACGTTGACACCGGGCTCGGTCAGCGGCGAACGCGTGCGCTCTTCCCAGTTCTCCCCGGGGAAGATGCGCGCGATGCGGACATAGCCACTCGCGTCGACGGCCAGGTCGGCGCCGAGCAGGCCGCCGGGCTTGCGCTCCAGGGCCGGATAGTCGCCCCCCTGGACGTAGACATGGCCGGCATTCGCCTCGCCGACGATTTCCTGGAACAGGTAGTCGAGGTCGGCGCGCGTGGTCACATGCGGCAGCAGCGCGGCGTAGCGGTCGTGGATGGCCTTCCAGTCCTGGCCGTGCATGCCCGGGTCATAGAACCAGTCGCGCAGGATGCGCCAGCCATCCGTGTACATCTGCCGCCATTCGCGACGCGGCTCGATGCGCAGTTCGACGCGCTCCATGGCCAGCTTGTTCTCGTCGAACTTGGCGTCCGGCTTGGCATCGACGATGGCGAATTCGCTGCCACGACGCAGCAGCAGCTTCTTGCCGTCGCGGGAAAGGACATAACCGCCGCCGATGCGCGACACCGCCGCCGGCTTGCTGTCGCGCTGCAGGCCGATGAAGCGCAGCTCGGCACCGCCCTGCCCCGGACCACCGCCTTCCATGGCGACGTAGAACACGCCTTCGGCATTGGCGCCCAGGCCCTGGTAGTTGCCCGAGGGAGCGGCCAGCGCGACGACTCGCCGACTGAAACCGTCGACATCGACGCGGACCGGCGCGGCGCTGGCCGGGGCGCCATGGCCAGGCTTGCCGTTGCCGTTCGCGCCGCCATTGCCGCTGGCCTGGGCACCGGCACCGCCGCCGGCACGGGCGGCCCCGACCTCGTCACTGAGCGGACGGAACAGCGCCGGTCCGTCCGACGCCAGCGTCGCCGCGTAGATGCGCGTGGCATCGCGGTACAGCCAGTTGAACTCGTAGGCGCTGAACGCCAGGTTGAAGTCGCGATTGGAGAGGAAATACAGGTAGCGGCCCTGCGGGTCGAAGACCGGGCTGAAGTTGTCGGTGTCGTCGCCGGTCAGGGCCTGCGTCTGCCCCGACTGCAGCGAGTACAGCCACAGCGCGCTGTTCGACGAGTCGCCGTTCTTCGCATACACCAGCCAGCGACTGTCCGGCGACCAGCTGTAGTCGGTCAGGTCGTTGCGCGTGCCGGTATCGACTTCGCTGATGCGACCGGTCGCGACTTCGACGATGCGCAGGCGCTGCTTCTTGTCACTGAAGGCCAGGCGCGAGGAATCCGGCGACCAGCGCGGCGGGAACATCCAGATGTCGCCGTCGCGGGTGACCCGGCGCGCTTCGCCGCGGCCATCCTGGTCGCGCACGTAGATTTCATATTCGCCACTGGCATCGGACAGATAGGCGATGGTCCTGCCATCCGGCGACCAGGTGACGCTGTGCTCGCGCGCGTCGGGCGTCGCGCTGATGTTGCGGGCCTCGCCGTTCTTCGCCGGCACGGTGAAGATCTCGCCCCGGGCACCGAACACGGCGCGTTCGCCGGCCGGCGACAGGTCCATCGACTCCACGTACTGCGCGGCGCGCACGTAGCGGGGCTGCGTGTGCGGCGAGTCGCCGGTGACGCGGATCGGCACTTCGCTCGCCTGCGCGGTGGCTGGATCGAAACGCCAGATGGAGCCACCCTTCTCGAACACGATGCCGTTGCTGCCGGCGCTGGGCCAGAGAATGTCGAAGTCGTCGAAGTGCGTGAGCTTGGTCGGCTCGCCGCCGGTCGGCGCAATGGCGTACAGGTTCAGCCGCTGGTCGCTGCGGTCGGACACGAAATACACCGTGTCGCCGACCCACATCGGCTGGTGGTTGGTGGCGCGGTCACTGGTCAGCTGCAGCGAGCGGTTGCCGGCCAGGTCATACACCCAGACGTCCTGGGCACGGCCGCCGCGATAGCGCTTCCAGCTGCGGAAGTCGCGGTCGATGGGCGTGTAGACGAACTTTGTGCCATCCGGACTGAGCATGCCGCCGCCGGTTTCCGGGATCGGCATCGGTTGTTCGAGGCCGCCATCGGCGGGCACCAGGTATGGCCGGCCGCTGCGCTCGTCCCAGCCGAGGCGGTTCATGCGCACGACGATGTGCTTGCCATCCGGCGTCCAGTCGAGCACGCGATAGTCGCTGCCGCCGCGCGCCGGCATCGGGCCGATGTCGTTGTACCAGGTGAGCTGGCGCGGCTCGCCACCCGTGCTCGGCATCACATAGACCTGGCGGGTGCCGTTGTATTCGGCCGAGAAGGCGATGCGGCTGCCATCGGGGGAGAGCTTGGGATACAGCTCCTGGCCCGGGTGCGAGGTCAGTTTCAGCGCCGTGCCGCCACTGGCTTGCACGATGTGGATGTCACCGGCGTGGACGAAGACGATGCGGTCGCCCTGGATATCGGGAAAACGCAGCAGCCGGCTGGGACTGTCGGCGGCTGCAGGGCCGGCGCCGGCCATCGCCAGCGTGAGGGCGAGGAGGGGGAATCTCTTCATTACAGGATCCAATGGGGAAAATCAGGACGGCCGGAGTATGCCGCAGCGCACCGCGAATGGCCTGCGCCGGAAGTCAGGTCGCCTTGGAAACTGCGGCCAACGGAGACAAAAATGGTGCAGGTTCCCGTCCCGTCGCGTTGAGTCCACCCGCCACCAGCGTCATAGTGGCCCGGCATTTTCCGCCGAGCGAGCCCCATGAGCCTGCTGTTTTCCCCTGTGGATCTGGGGCCGCTGCCCCTTGCCAACCGCATCATCATCGCCCCGATGTGCCAGTACGCCGCCGACCGGGGCGAGGCGACGGAGTGGCATCGCATCCACCTGGGACACCTGGCGCTGTCCGGCGCCGGCCTGCTGATTCTGGAAGCGACGGCGGTCGAGCCGCGGGGTCGCATCAGCTGGGCAGACCTCGGCCTCTGGGACAATCGCACCGAAGACGCGCTGGCCGCGGTGCTGGACGGCGTGCGCCGTTATTCACCGATGCCGCTGGGCATCCAGCTCGCCCATGCCGGACGCAAGGCCTCGTGCAACCGGCCGTGGGAACAGCGCGGCGCCGCCATCGACCCGAATGCGGAGCAGGGCTGGCAGACGGTGTCAGCCTCCGGCCTGCCCTTCCATGCCGGCGACCCACCGCCGACGTCGCTGCGCGGCGGCGATATCGACGGCATCGTCGAGGCCTTCGCTGCCAGCGCCCGACGCGCCGTGAACCTCGGTTTTCACCTGATCGAAATCCATGCCGCGCACGGCTACCTGCTCCACCAGTTCCTGTCGCCGCTGGCGAATCAGCGTAATGACGACCATGGCGGTCCGCTGGAAAACCGCATGCGTCTGGCGTTGCGCGTCTTCGACGCCGTGAAGTCGGCGGTGCCGATCGACGTCGCCGTGGGCCTCCGCATATCCGCGACCGACTGGGTCGACGGCGGCTGGGATCTGCCGCAGAGCATTGCGCTGGCACGCGAACTCGACGCGCGCGGCTGCCACTTCCTGCACGTCTCCAGCGGCGGCCTCGACCCGCACCAGCAGATTCCGGTCGCGCCGGGCTACCAGGTGCCACTGGCGGAGGCCATCAAACGCGAGGTATCCATGCCGGTGATCGCCGTCGGCCTCATCACCGAACCGCAGCAGGCCGAAGACATTCTCTCAAGCGGCCGGGCCGATGCCGTGGCACTGGCACGCGGCATCCTCTGGAACCCGCGCTGGCCGTGGCACGCCGCGGCGGCGCTGGGCGCACAGGCCTGGGCGCCCCCGAACTACCTGCGCAGCGAGCCGGCGGACGTCAAAGGAAGCATCGCGACTGGCTGAGCACGCGCTCACTCGCCGCCGTTGGCGATGCCGTATTTTTCCAGGCGACGATAGAGGGCGGGTCGGCTGACGCCGAGGGCATCGGCGGCGCGCTGGATGTTGCCGCCACTGCGTTCCAGCGCCTGGCGGACCAGCAATTCCTCGGCCGCATCGAGGGTCATGCCGTCGACACCATTGCCGTTGCCCTGCGCGGTGGCGATCGGGCCGCTGGACAGGCCCAGGTCGCCGGTACCGATGGTGTCGCCGCCGGCCATCAGGGCGGCACGTTCCATCAGATGCGCGAGTTCGCGGACGTTTCCCGGCCAGGTGTAAGCGGTAAGCGTGCGCTCGGCGTCGGCGCCGAGACGCAGTGCGCGACGGCCGTAGCGCACGCCGCTGCGGGCAAGGAAGGCCCGCGCCATCGGCACGATGTCGGCGACGCGCTCGCGCAGCGGTGGCACCGTCAGCACGACCGTGTTGAGGCGGTACAGCAGGTCGCGACGGAAGCGGCCGGCGGTGACTTCGGCATCGACATCGGCATTGGTGGCCGAGATCAGGCGGACGTCGACCTTGAGGGTGCGCGAGGAACCCAACCGTTCCAGTTCGCCGTCCTCCAGCACGCGCAGCAGCTTCGGCTGTTGCGACATCGGGATGTTGCCGATTTCGTCGAGGAACAGCGTGCCGCCATCGGCCAACTCGAAGCGGCCGATGCGGTCGCCCTTCGCATCGGTGTAGGCGCCGCGGACATGGCCGAACATTTCCGACTCGAACACCGTCTCGGCGATGCCGCCCATGTTGACCTTGACCAGCGGCTTGTCGGCGCGCCCGGAGTTGGCGTGCAGCAGGCGCGCGACGACGCCCTTGCCGGTGCCGTTCTCGCCGAGGATGAGCACGTTGGCATCGGTCGGGGCGACGCGGCGCAGCTGTTCCAGCATCGCCTTCATCGCCGGCGCCTCGGCGATGAATTCGCCTTCGTCGTCGCCCTTGAGGATCTCGTTCTCGCGGCGCAGGCGCGCGTTCTGGCGACGGCTGTCGGCCAGCGCCAGCTGGTTGCGCAGCACGCTGAGCAGGCGCCGGTTGTCCCAGGGCTTCTCGATGAAATCGCCGGCGCCAGCTTGCATGGCCTTCACGACCAGCTCGATGCTGCTCCATGCCGTCATCGCGACAATGGGCAGTTCGGCATCCTGCGCGCGCAACTGGCCGATCAGTTCGATGCCTTCCTGGCCGGACGTGGTGTCGCGGGTGTAATTCAGGTCGACCAGCGCCAGGGCGGGCGCCTGCTCGCGGGCGGCAGCCAGCGCCTCGGCCGGACTGCCGACGCAGACGGTCGCGCGGCCTTCGGCCTTCAGCAGCAGGCGCAACGCGTCGAGCACATCGCGCTGGTCATCGGCGATGAGAATGGGTGCGGGAGACGTCATGACAGCCATTGTAGCGGTGCGCGCTGGCGCGACCTGCTCAGGACGCGTCCTTCAGCCAGCCGTCCTGCAGCTGCACGGTGCGGTTGCCGTAGGTGGCGTTCTCCGGCGAATGCGTGACCTGCACGATGGTGGCGCCGTCGCGATTCAGCTCGGCGAGCAATGCCATGATCATCTGCCCCTGCGTCGAGTGCAGCGCACCGGTCGGCTCGTCGGCCAACAGCAGCTTCGGCCGGGTGATCACGGCGCGCGCCACCGCCACCAGCTGTTGCTGGCCACCGGACAATTGCCGCGGATAGAGGTCCTTCTTGCCGACGATCTGGAAGCGGTCGAGGATGTCGCCGACCAGCGCCTTGCGCTCCGCGGCGCGGATGTCGCGGTAGGACAGCGGCAGGTCGAGATTCTCGGCCACGGTGAGATCGTCGAGCAGGTGGTAGTGCTGGAAGATGAAGCCGATGGCCTCGCGTTGCAGCGCCTGCCGCTGCTTGCCGTTGAGCCGATGCACTTCGTTGCCGGCCAGGTGGTATTCGCCTTCGAAGTCGGCGTCCATCAGGCCGAGCACGTTGAGCAGGCTGGTCTTGCCGGAACCGGAGGGCCCCATGATCGACACGAATTCGCCTTCGCCGATGGCCAGGTTGATGTTGCGCAGCACCCAGCTGCGGCCACCCGCGAGCGGGTAGCTGCGCTCGACGTTCTTCAGTTCGATCAATGCAGTCATGGTGGGGTCCGGGATGGCGCGACGTGGTCGGCTCAGTGATGGTTGGAGGATTGCAGGGCAAGCAGCGGCGAGGTCCGCGCGGCACGGTGCGCCGGCCACCAGCAGGCGAGCAGGGCCGCAACGGCAACGACCGCGGCGGTCAGCAACCACGTGGGCAGGTCGTGCGGCGCAATGCCGTAAAGGCGGTCGGCGATCAATCGTGACGTCGCCAGGCCCAGGATGATGCCGGAGACGACGCCGACGCCGGCCAGCAGGGCGCCCTGCCCGAGCACCATGCGCTGGACGTCGCCGCCCTTCGCACCCAGCGCCATGCGGATGCCCAGCTCGGCGGTACGACGGCGCACGGCGAGGCTGAGCACGGCGTAGAGGCCGAACACCACCAGCAGCAGCGTGATGACCGCGAAGGCGGATACCGATTCCAGCGCCGCACGGCGCCCGGTCATCGAGCGCGCGATGGCCTCGGAGAGCGGCTGGTTGAACGACACCACGGCATCCGGGAAGTGATCGCGCACCCGCGCACGCACGACGTCGGCGAGCGCGGCCGGGTCGCCGTCGACGCGCGTCACCAGCAGCGATGTCGGCATCACGACCTGGGCCGGCAGGTAGTAGGTCGGCAGATCCGGTTGTTCGTCGAGTGTTTCGTGTTTGACGGTACGGACGACGCCGACAATGCGCGCGTTGCGATAACTGGCCGGACCGTCGGGAATCTCCAGCCGGGTCGAGAGCGGGTCGCGGCCCGCCAGCCAGCGTTGCACGAACAGCTCATCGACGATCACGACACCGCCATCCCGGCCCTCGACGTCGTCGCCATCGACGAAATCACGGCCGGCCAGCAACGAAATGCCCAGCGACCGGAAATAGTCCGGTCCGACGAGGCGGCTGCGTGCCTGCATGTCGCCGTCGATATCCGGTACGCGCAGCGTCGAGACCGTTTCGGAGCGACTGAACGGCGCGGTCGATGCGAATGCCGCGTGTCGCACGCCGGGCAAGGCCGACACGTCGTCACGCAATGCCAGCAGCCCTGATTCCACGCGCGCAGCGTCCTGTTCGGCGTTGTAGGGGTGGCCGCGACTGACGCCGAGCGGATCCAGCGAAGTCATCAGGACACCCTGCTCGTCGAATCCACGTGGCTCGTTGACCAGGTTGAAGGCACTGCGCAGCAACAGCGCCGAGGCGCCGAGCAGCACCGTAGCCAGCGCCAGTTGCACCACCAGCATCGTCGCCCGTGCACGCCCGAGGCCACTGGCCTGCTGGCGGACACCGGCGCCGGCGGCGAGGTTGGTCGGCCTGAGCACCGACAGCGCCGCGAGCAGCGCCACACCTAGCACCAGCGTCGCGGCAATGGCAGCCGTCAGTGCGGTGAATGCGTCACCGCCGACCCGGACCGGCAGGTCGACGGGAATCAGTCCACGCTGCTGCAGCACCGCGACGAATACCGGCACCAGCAGCAGCGCCGCGAACACACCGACGACCACCGGTGGCAACAGGTCGGCCAGCACGCTGCGCACGATGTCGCGATGGCCGGCGCCCAGGGCGCGACAGATGGCCAGATCGCGCTGCCGCGCCATCATGCGATCCAGGACCAGGTTGGAAAGGTTTGCAGCGACCACCACCAGCAGGATCAGCGAGGCCAGCTGCAACAGCGCCAACGCCGTGCTGTGTTCGTCGGCGAAGCGTTCGCGCCAGTAGCGGATGGCCGGCTGTACACCGACATGCTCGCGCAACGCCTTGAGGTTGTCGGCGCCGGCGAGCACGCCCTCCAGATGGGCCGAGGCCTGTTCCAGCGTCACGCCCGGCGCCAGCCGCGCCAGCACTTCGAAATTGCCGACATTGCCGCTGGCATCTTCGGCTTTCTCGCCGGCACTTGGAATCCAGGGCATCCAGGCATCGGCATGACGGTCCGGGAACACGAAGCCCGCCGGCATGACGCCGACCACGGTGTAGCGCTGGCCACCCAGGTCGACATCACGACCGACGATATCCGGATCGGCGTTGAAGCGGCTCCGCCAGGTCGCCTCCGACAACAGCAACACGCGGCCATCGCCGGCGGCGTCTTCGCCCTGCAGGGCGCGTCCCATCATCGGCGCGACGCCCAGCACCTCGCTGAAGCCGGTGGTGATCCGTTGCACCTGCCATTCGCGTCCGGCGCTGTCACTGCGCAGGAACGGGCCGGCAGCCCGTCCCAGCACGCCGTCATAGATGTCCGTTGCGCCGGTCAACTGCGCCTGCAGCGAGGGCGACAGGCCGACCCGGAAGCCGAAATTGCGGAGGTCGACGCGCAATTCCACCAGCCGATCACCTTCGTGATACGGCAGCGCCTTGTACTGGATCGCCCAGACCGCCGCGAACACGGTGGCGTTGACCGCCACCACGACCGCCGTCAGCAGGATCACCGCCAGCGCGAAGCCCGGTGCGCGCCAGGCGCGGACAAAAGCCTGTCTGGGATTCATGACATCCTCATTCGCTTCGAAGGGCCGTGGCCGGCGGCGTCGGCGCGGCGCGCAAGGCGGGAAGCAGACACGCCCCCAGCGTGACCGCGACGAGCACCGCACACACCGGGGTCCAGACCAGCGGGTCGATGACGCCCATGCCGGCCCTGTGGTGCACCAGGGACCTGGAATTCGCGGGGCGTGATCGAAGTCCACCCGCCCGCCTGCCCCAGGCCCGGCGCGTGGCGCTGCCGAGGCTGCGGACAGGGCAACGGCCTCGGCAGAACCCGATCGACACGTGCCAACACCGTGACACTGGCGGCAATGCCCGGCGCGAGGGTCGCCGTGGCGAGCAACAGGGAGGCGGGGCGGCGCAGGAGCGCGCGCCAGGCTTGTCGGAATCCGGTGATGAGGTTGTCCAAGAGAACGCTCCGGCACACTTCTGCCGGATGGAAAAGCAAACCTCGGGCCAATCGTGACGGCGCTCTGCGACCGCCTTTGCCGCGGCCCATCGCGTCCGGTTCCGGACAGCTGCATGCCCGGCGACCGGGATCGGACAGGGCGGCGGCGCTTTCACCGGCGTGTCAACGCCGTGTCGCCAGTTGCTCCATCTGGGCACGCAGCGCAGCCACGCTGGCGGAAGGCTTGCCGCGACCCTGCACCGCCAAGGCCTCGATTGCCGCGGCGCGCGCTTCCTCGGGTCGCCGCAATTTATCCAGCACGCGCGCCTTCAATCCGAGGAGGTCGAGCAGGATCGATGAATCGCGACCGATGTCGCGCCGATATCCGACGACGAGCGGCTCCACCTCGGCCAGTGCTTCCGTGTACCGGCCCAGACCGAACAGGGCATGGCCGCGCTGCAGCCGTGTCGTGACGATTTCCAACGTCAGTGCGCCACTTTCCTGGAAACGCGCCAACGCGGAGCCCGTCATCGCCAGCACGTCCTCGAAGCGTCCCTGTCGCAGGCGCATGCTCGCCAGGAACTGTTGCAGGCCAGCGACCTGGGGACTGTCGGCCCCGGTCAGTCTCGTCTGCCAGGCGATCGCCTCCGCGGCATCGGCGGCGATCTCGTCGAGCCGGGCAGGCTCCAGCACGAGGCGAACCTGTGCACGCGATCCCTGCAGTCGCGGGCAGACACTGTGCTCGACCTGTTGGCGACGGCAGATCTCAACGCCATCGCTGAACCAGCGCAGTGCTTCCTGCTGCCGTCCCTGGCCCGCGCGCAGGCGTCCCATTGCAGCCATGCCGTTGAGGGTATCGGGATGGGCGTCGCCGAGCAGCGTGCGGCGCATCGCAAGCGCCTGCTCCAGCAGCGGTTCGGCTTCGTCGAAGCGCATCTGCGCCACCAGGAAGCTGCCGTAGATGCCGATTGCCCAGGCGGTTTCCGGGTGCGGGCGCGCATGCAGCCGACCCGCCAGTTCGATGGACTGCCTGTAGGCGGCCTCGGCGCGCTGTAGATCGCCCACACCCTCGGCGGCGACATTGATCGAGCGCAACAGGCCCTGGACATGCCTGTCCGGCGGCCATCCGGATTCCTGCCATTGCGCCCAGGTCCGATCGGCCAGTTCGAGCGCCTCGCGGAAGCGCTGCTGGAAGACCAGTGCCTCGGCTTCGGCAATGTCGATATGAAGGCGCTCACGCTCGACTTCGATGCCAACCCGTTCGGCGTGCGCGCGCGCCCGTGCGAACAGGGCAGCACCCTCCTCGCTACGCAGGCCCTGGACCAGCGCCGTCGCCAGCAGGCGCAGGCCCTCGATGGAGAGTCGGTCGCGCCGGGCCAGCAACCGTTCCTGCACGGGTTCCAGTTCGGCCAGCGCGGCGCTGACGTCGGCCTGTTCGAGGCGCACCGATGCGCGCAGGAGATAGGCGCGCCACCAGCGTGCGTCCTCCTCGCCATGCTGCCGCCGGATCAGCGCCAACGCTTCGTCGAGCATTGCCAGCGCGCGGTCGTGCGCCGCGAGGTTGCGATGGACGTGCGCCAGTGCCAGCAGCATTTCCGCACGCTCGGCCTCGCCGAGGCTGCGGTCGTCGAGGATGCGGTGACCGGCGTCCTCGACGATGTCCTCGATGCCGGGCCTGAATTCGCGCGGCTGGTCGGCCTGCGCGGACTCGAACACCGACACCAGGAAATCGCGCACCGCCTCGGCACGCGCGGCCTGTTCCCGCGCCAGGCCGGCCTGCACCTGTGCGATCCGTGCCTGCCACAGCGCCGCGCCGAGGCTGGCCAGGATGCCCGCAACCAGCAAAGCGGTGACCAGCACGCCGCCGCGATGGCGCTTCACGAAGCGTCGTGTTCGGTACCAGCGAGAAGGCGGATGCGCGACCACCGGCCGGTTGTCCAGATAGCGCTCGATGTCTTCGGCGAGTGCGGCCGCCGAGGCATAACGCTGCGCCGGCTCATCGGCCATCGCCTTGAGGACGATATTGTCGAGATCGCCACGCAGCAGCCGCCGCGTGGTGGCGGGCGGGGCTGGCAATACGCCCGGATCGGTATCCGCAGCGATGCGCCCGGAAGGCGTTCCGGAACCGCCCGGCTGGATGCGCGTGCCGGTCAGCAGTTCGCCGAGCAGGACGCCGAGCGCATAGACATCGGTCGCGGTGGTGATCGGGCCGTCCACGCGCTGTTCCGGCGCCGCATACGCTGGCGTGAAGGCGGGCATCTGCGTACGCGTGCTGTCGGCGTCTCCTTCCAGCAGTTTGGCGACGCCGAAGTCAAGCAGCTTGACCTGTCCTTCCGGGGTGACCAGCACGTTTGACGGCTTGAGATCACGATGCACCACCAGAGCACGGTGCGCCGCTTCGACGGCGCGGCAGGTCTGGATGTACAGCTGCAGGCGCGCCGGCAACGGCAACTGGTGCTCGCGGACGTAGTCCGTGATCGGCATGCCGTCGACCCGCTCCAGGGCGATCCAGGCCAACCCCGCGTCTGTCACGCCGGCCTCGATGAGATGGGCGATGCCGGGATGGCGCATCTGGGCCAGCGCCTGCCGCTCGCGCCGGAATTGCCGGCGTGCATCGGCGCTGTGGAGGCCACGGTGCAACAGTTTCAGGGCGACGTCCTGACGAACGCCGGCGTTGTCCCGGACCGCGTGGAAGACCGTGGCGAAGCCGCCCTGCCCCAGCGGCGCGACCAGGGTGAACGGGCCGATACGGTGGCCGGCCTGCCATTGCGGAACCGCAGCCAAGCCGATGCTTTCGGCCAGGGTCTCGACCGACCCGGATGGAAGCGGGCCCTGCGTGTCGCTGTTGAGCAGCTGTTCCAGCTGCGCGCGCAGCTTGGCATCCACGCCCTGGCTGTCGAGGAACGCCGCACGCCGCCCCGGCGGCAGGTCGACCACCTGGTCGAACAACTCGCGCAACCCTGGCGTCTTCATCGATCGCGTTCCGCTTGTGCCCCGACAGCTTCATTCACCACGGCCGATGATCCGTCGAACGTGCATCGGTCGGCATCGCCGCGGCAGCCGGGCGACCCGCAACCCGCCCGCCGCGGCATGTTATCGCCACGGCAACGGGAAACGCCGCCAGAGCGGCGATTGCGACATGGGCAAGCCGAACGGCGTTCGAACCCTGGCATCGGCGGGGCCGTCGGATGACCAACCGCTCCGAACGATCCGTCATGCCCGCGAAGGCGGGCATCCAGGGAACGCAGCCTCACCGCGGAAATCGCTGGATACCCGCCTTCGCGGGTATGACGAACCCAGTGTCAGCGGCGTTGGCTGAGCGTCTTGGCGGGTATGACGGAACAAGTGGCCGCGGCGTTGCCTGCGTCCTTCTCGCGTGATGAGCGCCCTTTGCCTCGTACGGGTCCAGACGCTGCCTGCACCCGTCGCCCTCGCGAAATCCGCCGCTGCCGCACAATCCGCCGCTGCCGCAAGCCCCGTCATGCCCGCGAAGGCGGGCATCCAGGGAACGCAGCCTCACCGCGGAAATCGCTGGATACCCGCCTGCGCGGGTATGACGGACCCAGTGG
>CAZYHP010000061.1:0-16867 GCA_964647135.1 uncultured Rhodanobacteraceae bacterium | reverse complement strand
GAGGCGGCGCGGCGGCTTGCGGGCGGGTCAACGGGCGCTTGAGCGCGCAGCCCGGCTGTTCGACGATCGAATCAGGGAGGATCCGACCGGCACCAATTATCGTAAAATACTTTTATTGAACCCGTTTTCATACAACGCACCCCCTGGATTCGTCGCGGCATTCAGAACGCCCCCACCGCAGGCGCCTGCGTGGTCAGCGCCGCCTACTCCTCGAGCGGCAGGTCGCGGGTAAAGTAGACGAGCAGGTTCGGAGGCGCGGTGTCGTGGAAGCCGACGGCGCGGTCGATATGACCAGCGAGCGGGTCGCCGCAATAGCCGAATACGGCCTTGCAGGGCGAAATGGTGCCAGGGACATAATGCCCAACTCAAAACGCCCCCACCGCGTGCGCCTGCGCGATCAGCGCCGCCTGCTCGTCGGGCGGCAGGTCGCGGGTGAAGTAGACGAGCAGGTGCGGGTGCGCGGTGTCGCGGAAGCCGACGGCGCGGTCGATGCGGCCGGCGAGCGGGTCGCCGCAGTAGCCGAAGATGGCCTTGCAGCGGGGCGCCAGCAGCGTCAGCGAGCGTGCCAGCGCGTGGTGGTAGACGCCGCCGGCAACGCGCAGCGCGGCGCGATGACTGGCGGGCAGGCGTCGCAGCAGGTGATCGTCGGTGCAGGCACCACCGCCCAGCATCAGTTCGCCCTGCGGGGTGAAGTGGATGTAGCAGGCCGGATACTCGCGGCCGTCAGGCGCTTTCCAGAAGGCGACGATGTGCAGGGGAAAGTCGGGCGCCTGCTCGCGGTATCGGCGCTGGAACAGTTCGCCGGCCACGGCGCGGCCGTCTTCGACTTCGCGAACCACCAGTACGTCGTCGATGCCAATGCCGATGTGGGGCAGCGCCGGCTTCATGGCTCGGGATTGGAGACGCCGTGCGGCACATGGCCGGCGGTGACAAAGCGGCGCGCGGATTCGATGTTGACGCCGGAATCGTCGAAGAAGATGTCGGCCGCGAAGGCTTCCAGGAACGGCCCCTTCGGCCGCCCCCCCAGGAAGATCGCCTCGTCGAGTCGAACGCCCCACTCACGCAGCGTCAGGATCACGCGCTTGTGTGCAGGGGCCGAGCGTGCGGTCACCAGTGCCGTGCGGATGGGCGGTTGGTCATCGGCAAATTGCGACTGCAGCGCATGCAGGGCCGCAAGAAATCCGCGGAACGGTCCGCCCGACAGCGGATTGTTGACCTGCTCGGTTTCGTGGCGATGGAAGGCCTCGATCCCCTGCTCCTGGCTGATGCGCTCGGATTCGTCGCCGAACAGGACGGCGTCGCCATCGAAGGCGATGCGCAGCGGGCCATCGGGATCACCGCCACTGGCGGACGGCAGGATGGCGGCGGCGGCGACGCCGGCCGCCAACGCGCGTCGCACGTCGTCGCCATTCGCCGACAGGAACAGGTCCGCTTCAAACGGCGCGATATAGGTGTAGGGCGGCGCGCCGCCGGTGAATGCGGCACGGACGATGTCCAGTCCGTAGTGCTGGATGGAATTGAACACGCGCAGGCCGGTATCGCTGGAATTGCGCGACAGCAGGATGATTTCGATCAGTGGTTTGCCGGCGCGCTGGTTGAGGCCCAGCAGCTTGCGCACCAGCGGAAAGGCGACACCCGGCGCCAGCGGCTCGTTCTCGTGCGCGACCTGGTAGTCCGCATAGGCGGCGACGCCGGCGCGTTCGAACACCGTATGGCTGTCGTCGAGGTCGAACAGCGTGCGCGAGGAGATCGCGACCACCAGACGACGGTCGACCGCATCCGGCGACATCACCGTCACGGGTCACCACCCTCCCAGTCGTCGCTGAAGATGGTTTCGGCGACACGGAACGCCGCCCAGACGTCGATGCGACCGTGACCGGCCACATAGTTCGGCCACGTCGTCGGTCCGACGCCGCCGCAGGTCTGCGTGAGCGTCAGCGGCACCGCCGTGTCGCTGAGGATCTGTTCGATGCGGTCGACGTCGCCGCGCAGCTGCGGATTGGCGGAGATCAACAACGCCACGGCGCCGGCGACATGCGGGCCGGCCATGCTGGTACCGCTCTTGTTACCGTAGCTGCTGGTGGTTTGAATCACGGCGGAGCGCACCGACGTACCCGGCGCCACCACGTCCGGCTTCATGGTGGCGGTCAACGGGAACGGTGACGGGCCGCGGCTGGAAAAACCCGACATCGCCTCGGCGCTGGTGGTCGAGCCCACGGTGAAAGCGGCATCGTAGATCGCCGCGGGGGTATTGATGGTCCCGCAGCTGCTGCCGGTATTGCCGGCCGACACCACCACCACGATGCCGGCGTCGCGCACGTTCTGCACCACCTCCTGCAGGATCGCCGGATCGGTACACAGCTCCGTGTCCGGACAACCCCAGGAATTGATGATCACGTCCGGCGCCAGATCGGGTCGCGGGTTCTGCCCGGCCAGGTCGGTCGGGGCGACGAACCACTGGAAGCATTCGGCATAGGTCGTTGGCCGGCCGTCACCGGCTTCCATGTTGCGGCAGGCGATCCATTTCGAATCGGGCGCCACCCCGATCTGATTGGCGCCACCATCGTCGCCAACGGCGGTCCCGACCGTGTGCGTGCCATGGCTGTTGTCGTCACAGGGTACCGGCGAACTGAGGCCACAGGGATTGCTGCCGCCGTCGATCAACTCGTGGATGGCGTCATGCCAGTTGTAGTCGTGGCTGGCCTTGGCGCCATCCCAGCCGCGGTACTGGCGGACCAGGGCATTGTGGTTCCAGAGGACGCCGGTGTCCTGTCCGGCGATCACCACACCCTGGCCAGTGAAGCCGGCCGCCCACACCTCGGGCGCGCGGATGCGCCCGACGCCCCACTCGACCGCGTACGGTTCGCGGACGGTGTCTTCGACCTCGGCGACCGGCTCCAGGCGCCGACTCGCAGCATCATGAAAGACGTGCGCGACATCCGCGCGCGCCGTCAGCCACGCCAGCTGGGAGGCATCGATGCGCAGCGACAGCGCATCGACGAGCCAGAAACTCTTCCAGGCGATGCCCGCTGCATCAAGCTCCGCGCGCAGGCCGGCCTGGCTGAGTTCGGCCTGGACGCGCCAGTGTTCGACCAGGCGCTCGCGGAACGACGCGATGTCTTCACCGGGCTGGCGAACCGGCCGCGGCATGACGCGGACCGGTTGCATCTGCACCAGCACGTCGACGGTTCCGGCGATGCCGCGCAAGCCCGCATCGAGTTTCCCGTTGTCGGCCATCGCCGAAGAAACAGCGGCCACCGCCGCCAGTGCAAGCCCGGCGCGAATGCGCCATGACGGACCATTGCGATCAGGCAAACTGCTCATTGAGGATGCGCTCTTCCAGGTTGTGGTCGGGATCGAACAGCAAGGTCACGCTGTGTTCGAGTGACTGATGAACCTTGACCTCGACGACATCGCGCACCTCGTGTGCGTCAGCGGTGACGCTGACCGGTCGCTTGTCAGGGTCGAGGATCTCGATGTCGATGCGCGCGTCTGCGCGCAGGATGGCACCGCGCCAGCGTCGCGGCCGGAACGGGGCCAGCGGCGTCAGCGCCAGCACCTGGCTGTCCATGGGCAGGATCGGTCCGTGCGCCGACAGGTTGTAGGCGGTACTGCCGGCCGGCGTGGCGACGAGCAGGCCGTCGCAGACCAGTTCGTCCAGGCGCACGCGGTCGTTGACATGCACGCGCAGGTGGGCGGTCTGCCGTGTCTGCCGCAGCAGCGAGACTTCGTTGAAGGCCAGCGCCGTCGCCGTGGCACCGGACTCGCTGACCGCGTGCATCACCAGCGGTGCCAGTTCCGTCGGCTTGGCGGCGGCGATGCGCTCCGGCAGGCCGTCGACCTCGTACTGGTTGAGCAGGAAACCCACGGTGCCGAGCTTCATGCCGTAGACCGGCCGGCCGGCGGCGCCGTGGCGATGCAAGGTCTGCAGCATCAAGCCATCACCTCCGAGGGCGACAATCACCTCGGCGTCGTCGACGGCGACGTGGCCGTATCGGGCCTGCAGGGCGGCCTGTGCGGCGGCGGCGGCTTCGGTTCGCGCGGCGATGAACGCCAGTCGGGTGCTCATGATGGCGAGTGTAGCCGGTCGATCATCGCAACAGTCGCGACCGGCATTGCCGGATGGCAGCGGGCGGGCGGCCGCGGCGGCCAGCAAGCTGCCCGCCTGCAAAGCGCGCCGGCGGTGACGCTTCGGCAGCGATCGCCCCTTTCCATTGTTGGGCATATCGCCGCTTTCCGCTGTCGCGCATCCCGTAAGCTTGCGGCGAACGGTCCTTGTCGGTTGTCTGCGGTCACCGCGTCATCACCGCTCGTCACGCCCCGCGCAGGCGGGTGTCCAGTGGCGTTGCGGGATCGGCACGGTTCGCGGCAGGGCCAGCGCGCAGGTGCTGCGGAGAGGTTCTGGCGGGGCACGCCGGCGCGCAGGTGCTGCGGAGAACTTCTGGCGGGTCGCTGGATGCCCGCCTGCGCGGGCATGACGGACTTGCAGTGTGCCGCGAAGCGGATAGCGGCTTGGTTGGTTCGGGGTGCGGCAGGTCCTGCAGCGGCCTGGGGCCGCAGCGCGCAGCAAGCTACCCGCCTACAAAGCCAAAGAGGCGGTGACTGTGTGGCGGCAATCGCCGATTTCCGCTCATGTGCATACCGTAACTTGCGGCGCACGGCTCTTGCTGGTTGTCTGCTGTCGCCGCGCCATCACGCCGCTTTCTACTATTGTGCATATCTCCGATTTATACTAATGTGAATATAAAATCTTACCGCTGTCGCGCGTCCCGTAAGCTTGCGGCGAACGGTCCTTGTCGGTTGTCTGCGGCCACCGCGCCATCACCGCTCGTCACACCCGCGCAGGCGGGTGTCCAGTGGCGTTGCGGAATCGGCACGGTTCGCAGCAAAGCCAGCGCATATGTGCTGCGGAGAGCTTCTGGAGGGGCATCGCCAGCGCACAGGTGCTGCGGAGGGGTTCTGGCGGATCGCTGGATGCCCGCCTGCGCGGGTGTGACGGACTTGCAGTGTGCGGCGAAGCGGATAGCGGCCGGGTTGGTTTGGGGTTGCGGCGGGCTTGGCAGCGGCCTGGCGGCCGCAGCGGGCAGCAGGTTGCCCGCCTGCAAGAGCACCGGGACGGTGACGGTGCGGGATCGTCGGTGTTCCGGCGCTGGATCAGCCGCGGGCAGCGAGCGCGTCGAGGGGCGCGGTGAGTTCGGTGGGCAGCGGTGCGTGGAACAGGTAGTCCTCACCGCCCGGCCCACGCAGGCGCAGGCTCGCCGCATGCAGGAACAGTCGACGCAGGCCGAAGGTCTTCATGCGTGCGTTGAATTCCGGGTCGCCATATTTTTCATCGCCGGCGACCGGATGACGGATGTGCTTGGCATGCACGCGGATCTGGTGGGTGCGACCGGTCTCGATCAGCACGTCGGCCAGCGTCGCACCGGGCAGGCGCTGCTTCGCCGTGAAGGTGCTGATCGATGGCTTGCCGTCGGCGGCGACCTGCACCATGCGCTCACCTCCTTGCAGGACCTGCTTGCGCAGCGCCGCCTCGACGCGGAATGGCGACGGCTTGAGGTTTCCGCCGAGCAGCGTCAGGTAGCGCTTCTGCGCGCGGCCCTGGCGCAACTCGTCCTGGAAGGCCAGCAGCGCCGTGCGTGACTTGGCCAGCAGGAGGATGCCGCTGGTGTCACGGTCCAGGCGGTGCACCAGTTCCAGCTTCTCGTTGCCGCGCAACTGACGCAGGGTCTCGATGGCGCCCAGCCGGATGCCGCTGCCGCCGTGCGAGGCCAGGCCGCTGGGCTTGTCCAGCACGAGGACATGGCGATCCTCATGGATGATTGCGGCGCCGACCTGTTCCAGCAGGCCGACCGACGCCGTCGCCGGCGCGTCCGGCTCGGCCAGGCGCACCGGCGGGATCCGCACCTGGTCGCCCGGCGCCAGGCGCGTCTCCGGTTTGGCGCGGCCGCCATTGATCCGGACCTGGCCGGTGCGCAGCAGCCGGTAGACCAGGCTGCGCGGCGCGCCCTTGAGCCGACCGAGCAGGAAATTGTCGATGCGCTGGCCGTTTGCGCCCTCGTCCACGCGCACCATTTGCACGCCGCCGGCGCCTGCCGGCACGGCGCTCTGGCCGTCCTGGCCCGGCCGGGCACGGCCATTCTGGGGTTTGTCGTTCACGTTGCCGCGCTAACCGGTTGATTTGGTATAGTATGCGCGCTGTGCCCGGCACCGCGATAGAGCTCAGCTCCGCCGCATCGCCGGATCCGCACGCTACAGGTCGATGACCTGGAACGGTTTTCCGGCTGCGCCCAGGGCGCAGTCACCCTCGCAGGCGGGACGCCTGCCTTCACGCATCAAATCTGGTTCGGCCCCGGGCGCACCCGGCGGCTCTGGCGACAAAATGGCCCTACTGCTGATCACCCTTTGCCAGCTGCTCCGCGACACCGTCGCGGCGGGCGGGCGCCGGCGTCTGCCGGCCGGGATCCGGTATCCATCGTCCGTATCCGCCCAGCCCGGCCTCGCCGCACCGGCAAGGACCGCACATCATGAAACGCATGTTGATCAACGCCACGCAGCGCGAAGAGCTGCGCGTGGCGATCGTCGACGGCCAGCTGCTCTACGACCTCGATCTGGAGCTGCCGGCCAAGGAACAGAAGAAATCGAACATCTACAAGGGGCGGATCTCCCGGGTTGAACCCAGCCTGGAGGCCGCCTTTGTCGAATACGGCGGCGACCGTCACGGTTTCCTGCCGCTGAAGGAAATCGCCCGGGAATATTTCACGCCCGGCGTCGATGCGAACAAGGCCGGCATGCGCGAACTGGTCCGCGAGGGCCAGGACGTCATCGTGCAGGTGGACAAGGAAGAACGTGGCACCAAGGGTGCGGCGCTGACCACGTTCATCTCGCTGGCCGGCCGCTACATGGTGCTGATGCCCAACAACCCGCGTGCCGGTGGTGTTTCGCGCCGCATCGAGGGCGAGGATCGCGCCGCGCTGCGCGAGGCGATGGACCATCTTGAGGTGCCGGACGGCATGGGCCTGATCGTGCGCACCGCCGGTCTGGGCCGCGAAGCCGAAGAGCTGCAGTGGGACCTCGACTACCTGCTGCAGCTGTGGAAGGCGATCACCGAAGCCAACCAGACGCGCCCGGCGCCGTTCCTGATCTACCAGGAATCGCGCCTGATCATGCGCGCCCTGCGCGACTACCTGCGCCCAGAGATCGGCGAGATCCTCGTCGACAACCCCGAGGTGTACGAGGAAGCACGCGACTTCATGCAGCTGGTGATGCCGGGCAGCCTGCGCAAGCTGAAGCTGTACCAGGACACCGTGCCGTTGTTCTCGCGCTACCAGATCGAAACCCAGATCGAGAACTGCTACGAGCGCAGCGTCCGCCTGCCCTCCGGCGGCTCGATCGTCATCGACCAGACCGAAGCGCTGACCGCCATCGACATCAACTCGGCGCGCGCCACCAAGGGCGCCGACATCGAGGAGACGGCGTTCAACACGAACATGGAAGCGGCGGTGGAAATCGCCCGCCAGCTGCGCCTGCGCGACGCTGGCGGCCTGATCGTCATCGACTTCATCGACATGGAGTCGAGCAAGCACCAGCGCCAGGTCGAAGACCAGCTGCGGGACGCGCTGCGCCACGACCGCGCCCGCGTGCAACTCGGCCGCATTTCGAAGTTCGGCCTGCTCGAACTGTCGCGTCAGCGCCTGCGCCCCTCGCTGGGCGAGTCGACCCAGGACGTCTGCCCACGCTGCGAAGGCCATGGCCGCATCCGCAGCGTCGAATCGCTGTCGCTGTCGATCCTTCGGCTGGTCGAAGAACACGCGATGAAGGAAAACACCGGCCAGGTGCTGGTGCAGGTGCCTTCCGACATCGCCAACTTCCTGCTCAACGAAAAGCGCACCGCGCTCAGCGCCATCGAGCAGCGTCACGAGGCACCCGTGGTGATCGTCGCCGACGAGCGCCTGGAAACGCCCCACTACGAGATCGAACGCCTGCGCGACAGCGACCTTGGCGAAACCAGCAGCAAGCCCAGCTACAAGCGTGTCACCGTCGCCCCGGCGCCGGTGGTACGCAGCATCGCGAACGAGACCAGCCCAGGCGAGCAGCCGGCCGTCAGTGGCATCAAGCCGACATCGCCGCCGCCACCCATGCGCGAAGACGACGATGTCCTGCCCTCGCGCCAGCACGCGCCCGCGGCCACCGCGAAGCCTGCGGCCAGCCGCCCGGGCCTGCTGAAGCGCATCCTGTCGTTCTTCACGGGCGACAGCCCGGAATCGAGCGAGTCGAAGGAAGGCGCGGACAGCAGGGAGCGTGGAAGGCGCGGCGGCAAGCACGCCGCTGCCGCCCACGGGCGTACGCACGCGACGCATCCGCACAAGCCGCAACAGAAGCCGAAGCGCGGCAACACGCAGCAGAAGCGCGGTTCCGGCCATCCGGGCGGCCAGGGCGAGTCGCGTGCGGCCGACCCGGCCCCGCCCAGGCCTGCGCGCAACGCGGCGCAGGAGCCGTCGAAACGTTCCCAGACGCCGGCGGCAACGCAGCGTGGCAACGACAACGCAGGCCGCAGTCCGGATACCCCGCCCGCTCGCAATGAGCCGTCGGCACGCCCCGCGGGGGGCTCCCCGGCGGCAGCGGCCGCGGTCGCGGCGTCGACGGCTGCCGTCGCCGGCGAAGCGGTCGGCAAGGAGGCTTCCATCAGCGCAGGCGGTGCCCCCGCAGGCGAGAACGGTATCGCCGCTGAAGGCGGCGCGCGCAAACGTCGTGGTCGTCGCGGTGGCCGCCGCCGTCGTCGCAACGGCGAAGCGGGCGAAGATGCACTGAACCCGCAGCGGGATTCGGCCGATACCGAGGCTCAGACGGATACCGGTGACGATAACGCCGGCAATCCCAACGCCACGGCCAAAGGCCAGGGCGAGCGACGCGCCGCGTCGCCGCCGGGGCCTTCGCGAGACGCTTCACGGCCTCCGATCGCCGACGGCGAAACCGGCCCGGTTGCGGCACAGCAACCTGTGCAGGCACAGCGTGCCGGTGCGCCGGCAGGTGCTGCCGACGCATCGGCGTTTCCTTCCCGGACAACCGCAGGCGCCGAAGCGCAGTCATCGCCTGCGCCGGATGCGACCGCATCGGTTCCTCCGACCGCGGTGCCACGCAGCAGTGAGTCGCCTGCACCCGCGCTGGCGAGCGCGACACCGGCCTTGCAGACTGCCCCGGTTTCCAGCGTGAAGGAAACCACACCGGTGAATTCAACCCGGCCCGCCGCGCAAACTGCCGCAGCGCCTGAGCGGCCCGCGGCTTCCGAAGCGGTGGCCGTCAAGCAGTCGCCTGAGCCGACGCCCGCACCTGTCGTGGCCGCATCGCCTGTGGCTCCTAAGCCGACGCAGTCTCCGGGCTCCGCCGCGATCCTGCCGAGCCCCGGGCAGACCGCTCCGACCGGGCCAACGTCGGCGCCGACGCCAGCAGGCACGCCGACAGCGGCTGCGACTGCCGCGCCGCCTGCGGCTGCCTTCCCGGCTTCCATCGAAACCGCTTCGGCGCCGTCGCGCAACGCCACGTCGGCAACGGCACAACCGCCAGTGGCGACTCCGGACTCGACGTCGGCAGCCAGGCCTGCGCCGACGCCGCCATCGGCCGGGGTGCCGACAGCGGCGAAGCCGGAAGCACCGCAGTCGACCGCATCCGTCCAGGCACCGCTCTTCCAGGAGGCGCCGCCATACGCAGGGAAGAGCGAGGCCTCGAAGGCCGAGACTTCCAGCGGCGAGGTCGGCAAGGATGAGGCAACCCGGCCGCGCGACAGCGGCAGCGGCAGCAACTAGAGATACCGGCGGTGACGGGCGCTGACGCCCGTCACCGGTCCGCGCCTGGACTACCGCGGCGAAACGCCACGCTCCAGCAACTGATAGTGCGACATGAGGTTGGCCAGCGCGACGACGTTGTCGACCTCGAGCTTTTCCAGGATTCGCAGCTTGTGTGAGCTGACGGTCTTCTCGCTCATGTGCAGCAGGCCGGCAATGCGCTTGTTGCTGTCGCCGCGCGCCAGCGCCATCGCCACCTCCATCTCGCGTGCCGTCAATACGGAGATCGGCGAGTCTTCGCCACCGCGAAGACCCAGCATGGCCAGACCATTGGCAATTTCGGCACTGAGGTAGCGTCGCCCCTGATGGACCTGCCGGATGGCCTGCACGAGTTCCTCACCGGGTGCCTGCTTGGTCAGGTAGCCCCAGGCCCCGGCATTGAGAAGCAGCTTCGGCAGCGGCAGCGCTTCCAGCACGGTCAGCACGATCACCTTCACCTTCGGCTGGGTCGCCGTGATGTGCTCGGTGGCCTGCAGACCGCTGGCGCCGGGCAGGTTGAGGTCCATGAGAACGACATCCGGCTGAAGCATCCGCACCAGCGGCAGGGCCTCTTCCGCGGATCCCGCCTCCCCGGCGATCTCGAAGCCGCCCGCCTTCTCGAGCACGTGACGGCAGCCCGTGCGGATCATGGCATGGTCGTCGACCAGCAGCACACGAATCATCACTGTGTCCCCTTCCATCTTGTCCGCTCAGTAAAACGCGCCGATGACGCAATAGTCAAGTTGGCGTCAGGAGGCGGGAAGTCCGGCTGCCGGAACAGCCGCCGATCGGGACAGTGCGCCACAGGATGCAGAGGTATGCGTCCAGGAGTATTTTCAGGACAACCAGGTGGCGTCGACCACCCTCCCCCCCGGTTCTTCCGCCAGCGCGATAGAGGTGTCAATCATGTCAAACGTCGAAGTCCTTCCCCCGGAGCGCAGCTACTCCACAATCCGTTGCGAACAGTCCGATCGAAACCGGACGTTCTGGTGCCACATGCACGCCGGACGGATCGAGCCCGGCCAGCGTGCCTGCTTCACACCCGCGCTGGTCAGCGACATCTGTGCGTGGCAGCGCGTGGTCGGAGACCGCCTGCGCATGGACACCAGCGACGCCGGCTATGTCGCCCCGCACATCGTCCTGGCCTCGGACAGCGATGTCTTCAACCTGGGTGGCGACCTGGACCTGTTCGTCCGGCACATCCGCGCCGGCGACCGACAGGGGCTGCTCGACTACGCGCGCGCCTGCGTGCGCGGGGTCCACGCCTTCCATAATGGCCTCGGCGTCCACGCCCAGACCATCGCGCTGGTCCAAGGCGATGCCCTGGGCGGCGGCTTCGAGGCCGCGCTCAGCTGCCACACCATAGTCGCCGAGGACGGCGTCGGCATGGGGCTGCCCGAGGTCCTGTTCGACCTGTTCCCCGGCATGGGGGCGTTTTCGTTCCTGTCGCAGCGTATCGGTCCGGTCCGCGCCGAGAAGATGATGCTGGACGGCAATGTCTATGACGTTCGCGAGCTGTTGCGCATGGGTGTCGTCGACATGGTGGTGCCAAGGGGCCACGGCGTTGCGGCCGTGCAGGAGCTGATCCACGTCCGCCAGCGCACCAGTCGTGCCCGGCGTGCGATGCGCGAAGTCCGCGAGCTGGTGACGCCTGTCACGCTCGATGAGCTGATGCGTGTGACCGAAATCTGGGTGGACACGGCGCTGCGCCTTGAGCAACGCTCATTGCGCACCATGGAGCGACTGGTGCGGGCACAGACGCGCCGCGGCGGCGGCCCGAACGAGGCGATCACGCAACGGATGTAGGCTGCGGCCACTGTGCTGAAAGGGGCGTGGGCCCGCCGGGGCGGCGGGTTTCCCGGCCGCATTTGTTCGGCCGTTCGAACATTGGAGTCGCCAAGGGCCAGAGGGGACACCGGATCCGCGTTGAATACGCCTCGCCGGCGTGAGCGGCGACGGCCCGCGTTGCCGGCCCGACAATCAGCGCGGCTCAGCCCGCGCTGTCGTGGTCGACATCGTCTGCGGATCCGCTGCGCATGGCCAGTTCCGGCAGACGGGATATGGTCGGTCGCAGTCGCTCCATCTCGGCCAGGAAGCCGTCGAGTGTCGAGCGCGCCTCGCGCCCCAGCCGCCATTCCGGCAGCTGCATGGCGACACCCACTTTCGCCGCAAGACCGGCCAGGCCAAGATTGCCGGCGACACCCTTGAGGGCATGCGCGAATTCACGGAAACCGGCCCAGTCGCGTGCATTGACGACGCGGTCCAGCTCGTCGAGACAGCGAATCATGTCGCGGTGGCACTGCTCCACGTAGTCGGTCAACTCGGACTGAGACATGTCGAGGTCACGCAGTTCACGCAGGACGTCGAGGTCGACTTCCGTGGTGGGCGGGCGGACGTCCGCCGGATCGGATAGATCCTGGGTAACCGTGCCCGTGCCCGTCGCCAGCTCGGCGATGACGTCCAGCAGTCGGGCGGTCACGACCGGCTTGGGGAGGAAACAGGCGACGCCGGCCTGTTCGCATGCGCGGATCGATTCCGGGGTGACATCGGCGCTCAGGACCACGAACTGCGTCCGACGCGCCTGCCCGGCCTGCATCACGCGCGCCTGTCGCAGCACGTCAATGCCACTCAGGTCGGGCATGTGCAGGTCAAGGATGGCGACCTGGAAATCCTCCTGCTCCAAGGCATCGAGCACGGCCTCGCCACTGCCGAGGATCGTCGCCTGGTGGCCGGCCTTTTCGAGAACACGCCGAAGCACGGCCTGATTGGTGACCTGGTCGTCGGCCGCCAGGATGCGCATGGGCCGCACCCGTGCGCGGTGGCGCACGAAGGGATCGTCGAAGGCGATCACCTTGCTGGAATCGTCGGCCGCCGTCGCCGGTGCGGCCAGCGATACCGGCGGCACGGGCTGGAAAGGCAGGTCGATCCAGAAGTGCGAACCGGCACCCTCGCGGCTCTCGAAGGCGATGCGTCCACCCATCGCCTCGGTCAGGTTCTTGGCGATCGTGGTACCCAGGCCCGTGCCGCCAAAGCGACGATTGAGTTCACCGTCGCCCTGCTCGAAGGCCTCGAACACGCGCGACTGCACCGCGTCCGCGATGCCGATGCCGGTGTCATGCACAGAGAAGCGCAGCCAGACCCGGCCGTCAGGAGAATCGATCGTCGTCACCGACAACACGATGCCGCCCTGGTCCGTGAACTTCACCGCATTGTTGAGCAGGTTCAGCAGCACCTGGCGCAGATGGCCGGGATCGCCTTCCAGCATGTCCGGCACCTCGTCGGCGACATGGGCGTCGAATCCAAGGTTCTTGTCAGCCGTGCCTGGACGGATCATGGTCGCGACCGAACGCGCCAGCGCACGCACGCTGAACCGCGCCGACCTCATGTGCAGTTTGCCCGCCTCGATGGCGGAAATGTCGAGGACGTCCTCGACCAGCCCCAACAGGGATTTCGCGGAGGTCTCGATGACCTCAGCGCACTCGCGCTGTTCCGGCGAAAGTCGCGTCGTGGCCAGAAGACCCGACATGCCGACAATGCCGTTCAGCGGCGTGCGGAATTCGTGGCTCATGTTGGCAAGGAAGCGGCTCTTGGCGGCGCTCGCCTGGCGCGCCTGCTCGGTGGCGCGCGTGAGACTGGCGAGCAACGAAGACAGGTACGTCGGGATGGCGACCAGGCCCACCAGAAGGCCCCAGCCCATCGGCTTGTTCGCCAGCCAGTAGGGCGTCATCAGGATCACCGCGGTGAACCCGGCCGCCGCCATGGCAATGGCGTAGTAGAGGAACCGCGTGCCGTAGCGAAGGCCGTTGCCGATGGTGACCCACATCAGCACGACGTAGAGCGGCGCGGTCACCTCGCCAAGCAGCACCATCAATGCGGAAATGGATCCGTAATCGGCGAACATGCCGACAAACCGGCGCGGATGGGACACCGCGGGGCGGCGCAATATCGAGACGATCACGGCGACGCCGATCACCGATTCGGCGAGGACCACCATCATGGCCTTGAACAGCGAGGCATCGGTATGCGCGCCGAATGTCGCCGCGCCACCCAGGTAGACCAGGAACAGGGCGGTGATCGCAAGTCGCACGAGCGCCTGCTCGTGCTCGCTGTCGGCGCGACCGCGAAGCCTGTCCATCATGCCGGCCATCATTCCCATAGCAGCCCCCCGTATCCGGTCGGCGTCAGTCGCCGCTGTCCGACTGCTCGAAGCAGGCGCGGATCTCCTCGGCGCGATCGCGATGCTTCACCAGCGCGTCCACCAGTCGCGGCTCGAACATCCTGCCGCGCTGTTCGAGGAGGAAATCCAGTGCGGCATCCATGCTCCACGCTTCCTTGTAGGGCCGGCGCGTGGTCAGTGCGTCCAGGACGTCGGCGACTGCGACAATGCGCGCGCTCAGTGGAATATCGGTTCCCGCCAGACCATCCGGATAACCGGTGCCGTCCCAGCGTTCGTGATGGCGAAGGGCGATGTCGGCGCCCACCTGCACGAAACGGCTGGAGCTGTCCTTGAGGACCTCATAACCGAAGCGTGGATGTTGGCGCATGACCGCCATCTCCTCGTCAGTCAGCTTGCCCGGCTTGTTGAGGATGGCGTCGGGAATGCTGATCTTGCCGATATCGTGAAGCGGTGCCGCCGCCTCGATGATGCGCACTTCCTCGTCCGGCAGATCGATGACTTCGGCGATCAGCCCGGCATAGCGCGCCATGCGTTCAAGATGCTGGCCGGTTTCGTTGTCGCGCGACTCGGTGACCTTCGCCAGTCGGAACAGGATTTCCCGTTCGCGCATTTCCAGTTCGTGCATGTTCGCCAGCACCTGGCGCTCAAGCGCCTGGGCGCGCCGCTTCACCGACTCGGCCTGCTGTCGCAGTTGCAGAAGATTGCGACAGCGCGCGCGCAATTCGCGCGGCCGTATCGGCTTGACCATGAAATCGATGACGCCGGCATCGAGCGCCGCCTGCCGCACCGGCTCATCGCCGACCACGGTAATCAGCACGATGGGCACATCGCGGTAAGCGAGATTGCGACGGAAACGCCGCGCGAACTCCAGGCCGTCGATCTTCGGCATCCGGTAGTCGAGCAGGAGCAGGTCGGGACTGCCCCGTTCCGACCATTGCATGGCCTGTTCCGGGTCACCGAAGTCGGCGATCCGGATATCCGGGCTGATGCCCTCGATAATGTGGCGCAGCATCGTCCTTGCGGAGAGCTGATCGTCGACGATGACTACATTCACGGTATACCTGCGACGTTCGCCCGCACATTGGCCATGCGGGCCGTGTCCCGGATGGAAGGCCTGTCCGGACTGTACACCGATGCCAATGCCAAGGGTAGACAAGCCACCGCAGCGCCGATTCGGCTGGACTGCGGTTCAGCCAGGCGCCCGTCAGGCCTGGGTTTCGGGGCGCAGGTAAGGGAAAAGCAGGACATCGCGGATCGAGCCCTGGTCGGCGAACAGCATGACCAGGCGGTCGATGCCGACGCCCAGGCCGCCTGTCGGCGGCATTCCATACTCCAGCGCCCGGATGTAGTCGGCATCAAAGTGCATGGCCTCGTCATCGCCAGCCTCCATGGCGCTGACCTGGGCTCGGAAGCGCTCCGCCTGGTCCTCTGCGTCGTTCAGCTCGGAGAAGCCGTTGGCCAACTCGCGCCCGGCGACGAACAGCTCGAAGCGGTCGGTGATCTCCGGATCGTCGTCATTGCGGCGCGCCAGCGGCGAGACTTCGGCCGGATAGGCGGTGATGAACGTCGGATCGACCAGCAGGTGCTCGGCGGTCTTCTCGAAGATCTCCAGCAGCAGCTTGCCCCAGCCATAGCCTGCCTTGACGTGGATATCGAGTCGTTCGCAATGCCGCGCCAGCGCATCGCGATCGCGCAGTTCCTGTTCGTCGATTTCCGGATTGCGTTCCAGCACCGCCTGCGCCAGCGGCAGGCGTCGGAATGGCGTGTCCAGGTCGATGGCAACGCCGCCCCAGCTCAGCTGCAGCGGCTGGTCGCGATCGGCGAACAGCGTCGCCGCCATGGTCCGCAGCATGTCCTCGGTAAGGTCCATGATGTCGCTGCAGTCGGCATAGGCCTGGTACAACTCCAGCATGGTGAATTCCGGGTTGTGCCGGGTCGACACGCCTTCGTTGCGGAAGCTGCGGTTGATCTCGTAGACGCGCTCGAAGCCACCGACGACGAGCCGCTTGAGGTACAGCTCCGGCGCGATCCGCAGGTACATCCGCAGATCGAGCGCGTTGTGGTGGGTGACGAACGGCCGCGCCGTGGCCCCACCGGGGATCGGGTGCATCATCGGCGTCTCGACTTCCATGAAGCTGCGTGGCGGCGCTTCCAGGTAGTCGCGGATGTAGCGGATCATGCGCGAGCGCAGCTGGAAGACTTCACGCGACGCCGGCGTCACGATCAGATCGACGTAGCGCTGGCGGTAGCGTGTTTCGGTGTCGGTGAGACCGTGCCACTTGTCCGGCAACGGCCGCAGCGACTTGGTCAGCAGACACAGCGAATCGGCGCGCACGGACAGCTCGCCGGTGCGCGTGCGCATCAGCACGCCCTCGGCGGCGAGGATGTCGCCAACATCCCAGCCCTTGAACGCATCGTAGCTGTCGCCCAGCGATGCCGACTGCAGGAATACCTGGATCTCGCCGCTGCGGTCGAGCAGCTTGGCGAAGCTGGCCTTTCCCATGACGCGCTTGGCCAGCAGACGTCCGGCGACGCGGACGCGGCGGCCCAGCGCCTCGAGTGCGGCGGCATCCCAGCGCCCGCCATCGGCGAACTCGACCTGCAGGTCGCCGGCCAGGGTGTCGGGGCGGAAGTCGTTCGGGAAAACCGGGCCGTCGCCACTGCGCAGCGCGCGCAGCTTTTCGCGGCGCTCGGCCATCACGTGGTTCTCGTCGACGGCCGGCGCCGCTGGCTGTTCGTTGCTGCTCACTGCTGCTTTCCCCGCTCGGTGGATTTTGAACCGGCGCGTGGCCGGCACCGCATGGCCGCGCGGCCGCTCAGGCCGCGTCGCTGCGTTTCGAACCGACCTCGAGGCCGGACTTCAGGCTGGCCT
>CAZYHP010000060.1:5865-18389 GCA_964647135.1 uncultured Rhodanobacteraceae bacterium | reverse complement strand
CGCGGCGGAGGGCGAAGGCAGCGGTTGAGGCGAAGGCAGCGGTTGAGGCGAAGGCAGCGGTTGAGGCGAAGGCGGGCGCGGACGACGTCGACTGCGCCGGGACGTTCTGCCGCAATGATGATGCAGGCCGCACCTCCCATCGCCGTCATGCCCGCGAAGGCCGGCATCCAGCGAACGTAGCCGTGGGGCCAGACCAACTGGACACCCGCCTGCGCGGGTGAGACGAACCCGCGGAGTCGAAGGCAGAGGCGGAGGAGATGGAGGCGGAGGCGCGGCAGATGGCGAAGGAGAGGTAGAGGCGAAGGCAGACGAAGTCGACTGCGCCGGGATGATCTGCCGCAGTGATGATGCGCGCCAGACCTCCCATCGATGCGGGCCAGACCTCCCATCGCCGTCATGCCCGCGAAGGCGGGCATCCAGCGAATGTAGCCTCATGGTCAGACCAACTGGACACCCGCCTGCGCGGGTGTGACGGTTTGGCGGTGATGCACCCTGGACACCCGGCTGTGCGGGTTGACGGATCTGCGCCTGGCTGGGAGCAAGATCCGGCCAGCTATCCTTGGGCAGCGAGCTGTCCGTGGCCGTGGAGTCCCTGAAGGTGCCTGCCTGACGTCAAGCGCGTGCCTTGTTGAACAGGGAACAAAGCGGAGGACGCGCGGACAACTTCAGAGCGGCAGGGTGCGGCAGCCGAGGGCGGCGAGGAGGTCGTGCAGGGCGGGCACGCGCATCAGCCACGGTGCGAGCAGGGTGATCGCGCCGGCGGTGATGACGAGGGTGCCGAGCGTGCGGCGCAGGCGGGGTTGTGCGAGGCGGCGGGCAAGGCGGGCGCTGCCCCAGGTGACCGGCACCATTGTCAACAGTGTGGCGCTGCCGAAGGCGGCCATGGTCAGCGTGGCGTTGAGCGGGTCGACGGTGAACAGCGCGACCAGCAGCATCGACCACGACAGGCCGCAGGGCAGCCAGCCCCACAGTGCGCCGAGGACGAGACGTTTCCAGGTGCGGTCGGCGGGCAGCAGGCCGCGACCGAGTTTCTGCAATGCCGGCCACACCGCCTTGCCGATGCGTCCGACGGCACCGAGGCGGTCGCGACCGCCGATCAGTCGCAGGCCGATCAACACCATCACCACGCCGACCGCCATGCGCAGGATCAGCATCAGTCGCGGCAGGTCCAGTCCTTGCACCAGCGCGGTGCCGAAGATGCCGACCAACAGGCCGCCGATCGAATAGCCGATGACGCGGCCGATGTTCAGCGCCAGTGCCGCGTCGAAGGCGGCGCGACCGGTGAGGGGCGCATCGCCGGGTGCGCGACTGGCGGCCGCCAGTCCGGTGGCGACGCCGCCACACATCACCAGGCAATGGACGCTGCCGATCAGTCCACTGATGAAGGCGGCGCCGAGCGTGAGCAGATCGACGGGCACGACTCAGCCTTCAGGTCGGGAAGGCTGGCGCTGAGCGGCGTCGTCGTTCGTGCGCGACGCGTCCTGTTGCGCGGCCTGTGGCGTCGGCGTTTCGCCGGACGGCAGCGGCGGTGGATCGTCTTCGAGGATGCGCAGGGCCGGCGTTTCCAGGTCGTCGAACTGGCCGTGGTTGACCGCCCAGAAGAACGCCCACACCGCGAAGCCGATGAGCAGCAGGCTGATCGGGATGAGCACAAGCAGGATGTTCATGCCGCGGCGCGCTCCTTGGCTTCGAAGCCCGATGGTAGGCGAGCGGTTGCGACCGCAGGTGAACGCGACAGGCGCAGCGCATTGCCGGTGACGATCAGCGACGACGCGGCCATGCCCAGCGCGGCGATCCACGGCGTCACCAGGCCCAGCGCGGCGATGGGCAGGGCGATCAGGTTGTAGGCCGCGGCCCAGGCCAGGTTCTGGCGGATGACGCGGCGGCAACGGCGGGCGACATCGATGGTCTGCGGCACACGCAGCAGCGAATCACCCAGCAGAACGACGTCTGCGGCGCGATGCGCATTCGGTGCGCCGTGGCCAAGTGCGACGGAGACGTCGGCGCCGGCCAGCACCGGTGCGTCGTTGATGCCGTCGCCGAGCATCGCGACGACATGGCCTTCGTTCTGCAGCGCGCGCACGGCGTCGAGCTTGTCCTGCGGCCGCTGCCGCGCGCGCTGGTCGCCGATGCCGAGGCGGGCGGCGACATCGGCCACCGCCGCCGGCCCATCACCGCTGAGGATGACCAGGTCGAGCTGCTGCGCGCGAAGCCGTGACACGGCATCGGCCGCGCAGGGACGCAGGTCGTCGCCGACGCGGAAGGCGGCCAGCACCGCCGGCGCATCGTCGTTGTCGATGCGTGACAACCAGATGCGGTCGCCGTCGACGCGGGCGGCCGGACCCAGTACGAAATCGGCACGCCCAAGGCGATAGTGGACGCCGGCGATGCGGCCTTCCAGGCCGGCACCGGGCGTGATCGTCACGTTTTCGACGCGCAGCGGCGCAGCGCCGGCGCTGGGTGTGAAAGCCGAAGCGATGGGATGGCTGCTGTGTCGCTCCAGCGCGGCGGCAATCGCCTGTACCTGCGTGGCGTCGAGATCGCCCTGCGTCTCGATGTCGTCGATGCGCTGGCGGCCCGTGCTCAAGGTGCCGGTCTTGTCGAGCACGACCGTGTCGGCACGCGCCAACGTGTCCAGGGCATCGTTGCCGAGCACCAGCACGCCCATCGACGCCAGGCGCGCATGGCTGGCGGCCAGCGCGGCGGGAATCGCCAGCGACAGCGCGCAGGGACAGGAAATGATCAGCAGCGCCAGCGTGACTTCCAGCGCACGTTCCGGCTGGTAATAACTCCAGGCGATGGCAATGACGACCGCCGACAGCAGCAGGCCGAGCACGAAGCGGCTGGCGATGGCATCGGCGACGCGCGCAAGCTGCGGTCGTTGCGCCTGCGCCTGTTCGACCAGACGCACCAGATCGGACAGCACCGTGTCCTGCCCGGTTCGCTCGACGCGCAATCGTGCCGGCCTGTTCACCGCCAGGCTGCCGGCGAGGACGGTGTCGCCCGGTTGGTGCAGCACCGGACGCGATTCGCCGCTGAGCAGCGCCTCGTCGAATTCGCCCGCCGCGTCGAGCAGGATGCCGTCGGCCGGGACGGTATCGCCGGCCCGCACGCGGGCGATGTCTCCGATGGCCAGTGCGTGCAGCGGCACCTGTTCGCTGCCGCCGTCATGCGTTTCCCGCCAGGCCAGGGCTGGACGCGCGCGGGCCAGCGTATCGACGGCGCCCTGCGCGCGCTGTCGCGCCATGCGTTCCAGGTAACGTGCGACCAGCAGGAACAGCACGAACATCACCGCCGCGTCGTACCAGACATGCGGTCCACCGCGGAAGGTTTCCAGCACGCTGGCGGCCCAGGCGATCAGCACCGAACTGGCGATCAGCGTGTCCATGCCGAAGCGGCGCAGGCGCAGCTCGTTGACCATGCCGCGCAGGAAGGGCTGCCCGGAATAGAACACCACCGGCGTCGACAGCGCGAAGCACAGCCAGCGCATGAAGTCGCGAGTGGCGACCGGCATGGTGTTGTGGAAATCCAGGTACAGCGCCTCGGCCATCATCATCGCCTGCACCGTGCCCAGCCCGGCAACCAGCAGGCGCTTGAGCAGGTCGCGGCGTTCGCCGCGGCGCGCCTGTTCGGTGGCTTCGCCGGTGGAGAGGTGCGGGCGGTAACCGAGACTGGCCAGGCGCTGCAGCAGCACGCTCAGCGCGGTCCTTTCAGGCTGCCAGCGCAGATGCAGGCGGCCGGTGACGGCATTGGCTTCGGCTTCGACGACGCCGGGCATCGGCGACAGCGCGCGGCCGATCAGCCAGGCACAGGCGGCGCAGCGGATGCCTTCGACCAGCACGGTGATCTCGCGTTCGCGACCATCGCCACGGGCATGTTCGGCGAGGACATCGGCGCGATCCCAGGCCGAGAAATCGCTGTCCGCCAGTTCGACGCGCAGGCCGTCGGCGCTGCGCAGGCGGTAATAGTCTTCGAGGCCGGCATCGCTGATCCAGCTTGCGGCGGCGGCACATCCCGTACAGCACATCGGACAGTCGTGGTCGCCGATGCGCACGACGACCGGACTTGCCGGCAAGGGTTCGCCGCAGTGGAAACAGGAAGCCGTGTCCATGCCGGCCATGCTAGTGCTCATGGCCGGCGGATCGTGTTCCGATCAGCACCGCGCCGGCGGTTCACCGCCCCAGGGCAGGCCGCAGGTCGACGCTGTCCTGGTCCTGTACCAGGCGTCCGACCAGTCGCCAGGTGCCATCGCCGGGTGCCAGCTGCACGTTCCAGTCGTGGCTGCCATCCAGCGTGGTGTCGGCGCTGAAGACGCGGTCGCCGTCGCGGGTCAGGGCAATGGACTGGTCCATGGAGCCGGCCATCGGATGCGCCAGCGTCAGAGTCAGCGTGTCGGCCGGCGGCAATGCGCCTTCGATGCGTACCACGACGCCACCGCCGTTGCCGTCGCTGCCGTGCGACAGCGTCGCGGACAGACCGAAAGCCTGCGTGCGGCGGTCGGCGGCGAGGTCGCGTTCCTGGATCTGCGCCGTGCGCTTCACCGGGTCGATGACCGCGTCGCTGCTGCCGGCGCCGAGGGCGATGAACAGCGTGGTGAGGCCGGCGACCACCGCCGTCAGCGGCAGGATCACCACCATCCAGGCGAGCACGCCGGCATCACGGAATCGGGAAGGCTTGGCAGTCGTCATTGCGGCGCGAAGAAAGCGGTGGCGTGTTCGACGCGGATGGCGTCGTCGTCGCTGCGCACGACGCGCAGCAGGATTTCGGTGCGGCCCGGGCCGCTGCCGGCATCGGCACTCAGCGTCAGCGGCAGTTCCAGCGTCGCCTCCGGGGCGATCTCGCGTTCAAGGGGTGCGCCAGCCAGTTCGATGCCCTCGGCACCGACGAGTTCGATGCGGAAGCGGCGTGCCTGCACGTCCTTGTTGGAGATCTTCACCGTGTAGGCATTCTCGACCCGGTCCTCGACGACGCGGTACAGCGCATTGCGATCGCGCAGCACGTCGACGATCAGTGGCGTGCGCTGGCTGATGCTGATCGCCCAGGCGGTGAAGATGCCGAGCAGCAGCGTGGCATAGACCAGGATGCGCGGGCGCAGGACCCGGGTCGGCTGGCCGTCGAGCGCGTTCTGCGTGGTGTGCCGGATCAGGCCGCGCGAGAAGCCGACCTTGTCCATCACCTCGTTGCAGGCGTCGATGCAGGCGGCGCAGGCGATGCACTCGTACTGCAGGCCGTTGCGGATGTCGATGCCGGTCGGGCAGACCTGCACGCAGATCGTGCAGTCGATGCAGTCGCCCAGTTCGGCGGGCGGCACCGTGGTCTGCTCGGCGGTACGCGCCGCGGCGGCGAGCGCCGGCTGGTCTTCCAGGGCGCGTTCGAAGAAGTCGCTGGTCAGGCGCACGCCTTCGCGCCCGTATTTCGCCCGTGCCTTGTCGTAGGCGGCGACCACCCAGGCCAGGGCCGTGTCGATGGGCAGCAGGCCGCGGCCGCGCGCGAACACGTCGCCGAGGCCGCGCTTGCGCGGACCGCGTGGTTCGCCGCGCATCGGGTCGTAGGCGATGATCAGGGTGTTGCGGTCGAACATCGCGCTCTGGAATCGCGCGTAGGGACACATGTACTTGCAGACCTGCTCGCGCAGGAATCCGGCATTGCCCCAGGTCGCGAAGGCGTAGAACAGCACCCAGAAGGTTTCCCAGGCGCCCCACTCGAACGGCAGCAGGCGCGCGCCGAGGTCGCGGATCGGCGTGAAGAAACCGACGAAGGTGAAACCCGTCCACAGCGCGAAGATGAGCCAGAGGCTGTGCTTGGCGCCCTTGCGCAGGACCTTCTCGCGATTCCACGCGCCGGCATCGAGCTTCATCCGCTCGCGGCGGTCGCCTTCGGTCCAGCGTTCCATCCACAGGAACACTTCCGTCCACACCGTTTGCGGGCAGGCATAGCCGCACCACAGGCGACCGGCGAGGGCGGTGAAGAAGAACAGCGACAGGCCGGCCATCACCAGCAGCAGCGCCAGGTAGATGAAGTCCTGCGGCCAGAACGCCAGCCCGAAGACGTAGAACTTGCGTGCCGGCAGGTCGAACAGCACCGCCTGGCGGCCGTCCCATGACAGCCATGGGAAGGCGTAGAACATGCCCAGCAGCCACAGCACCGCGGCCACGCGCAGTCGCTGGTAGCGACCACTCACGTCACGGGGATAGACCTTGCCTTCACTGGCGTAGGGCGAGTCATCCCTTTCCAGGACGACGTCGATTGCCTTGCTCATTGTCTTGACCGAATCAGGATGACCGGCCGATATCGCGTCCGGGTCCGCGGTTGAAGCGGCTGCGCGGCCGCAACAGCCACCAGGTGAACAGACTGGACAGGCCGGTGGCCAGCCAGAACATGAAGAAGCCGATGGTATAGCCGGCCTCGCGGCTCACGGGCCATTCCACCGTGCTGATGTCGCGCAGGTCGATCGGGTCGACGAAGGCGAAGAACACCATCGTCGACACGCCCGCGGCGAAGAAGCTCGGCCACAGGATCGCGCCCAGCCGCTGCGCCAGGGGGCGCGGCGGGTGCTCGATGTCTTGCGCGATCCGGTGGTCGGTCATGGCGTGGAAGCCGTTCCTTCGGGTTGTGACTGGGCCCAGACCCAGGCGGCGACGAGTCGGGCACGAACCGGTCCGATGATATCGCGGTGCGCAGGCATCTGCCCGTGGCGGCCTTCATTGATCGCCTTGCGGATGGCGTCGAGGCTGCCGCCATACACCCAGATGTCGTCGGTCAGGTTCGGCGCGCCGAGCGCCTGGTTGCCGGTGCCGTCGGCACCGTGGCAGGCGATGCACAGCGTGTCGTAGCGGCGCTTGCCGGCGGCGGCCATGACCGGATCGACCTTGCGGCCGGACAGGCTCTGCACATGGACAGCGACCTCGGACACCGCCAGGTCGGAACCCAGCGCGGCGGCCAGCGGCGGCATCAGGCCTTCGCGGCCATCCAGGACCGTGGTCAGGATGGCATCGGGCGTGCCGCCCCACAGCCAGTCGTTGTCGGTCAGGTTCGGGAATCCGATAGCGCCACGCGCGTCGGAGCCATGACACATCGCGCAATGATTGCCATACACGGAGCGGCCCAGGCGCAGGCCATCGGGATCGCCGGCGATCTGCTCGATGGTCATGGTCTCGAAGCGCGCGAACAGCGGTGCCAGCTTGGCCTCGGCCTCGTCGCGCTGGGCGTCGTGTTCCTTGGCCGAGGTCCAGCCGCCCAGGCCGGCGAAATTGCCCAGGCCCGGGTACCAGGCCAGGTAGCCGATCGTGTAGATGATGGTGGCGTAGAACAGGATCAGCCACCAGCGCGGCAACGGCTTGTTGTACTCGCGGATGTCGCCATCCCAGACATGGCCGGTCGTCTCGCCTTCGCCCTTGATCGGTCGCGACGTGGCCCAGAGCAGCCAGGTGCAGCCGACGATCATCAGCACGGTGAGGATGATGACAAATATGGACCACGCACTGCTCATGGACGCTTCTCCCGATCCCCATCCAGCGGCAGGCGCGAAGCCTGCTCGAAATCCTTTCTGCGCTTGCTACTCCAGGCCCACAGCACGCCGGCGACGAAGGCGACCAGCAGTACCGCGGTGACGATGCCCAGGAACGATCCGCTGCTCATGGCTCACCTCGTTCTCGGTGCATGGCGGCCGAGCCCCTGCAGGTAGGCGATGAGCGCATCCAGCTCACTCTTGCCGGACACGGCATCCGGCGCCGCGGCGATTTCCTCGTCGCTGTACGGGTGGCCCATGAAGCGCAGCGCGCGCATGCGCCGGGCGACGTCGTTGCCGCTGATCGACGATTCAGCCAGCCACGGGTAGCGCGGCATGTTCGATTCCGGCACGACATCGCGCGGATTGATCAGGTGGACGCGGTGCCATTCGTCGCTGTAGCGGCCGCCGACGCGCGCCAGGTCCGGGCCGGTGCGCTTGGAGCCCCACTGGAAGGGGCGGTCGTAGACGGACTCGCCGGCCAGCGAATAGTGGCCGTAGCGTTCGGAATCGAAGCGCAGCGTGCGCACCATCTGCGAGTGGCAGCCGTAGCAGCCTTCGCGGACGTAGACGTCACGGCCAGCCAGTTCCAGTGCCGGGTAGGGCTTCACGCCCGGCAGCGGTTCGACCGCCTCGGCCTGGAACATCAGCGGAACGATCTGCGACAGGCCACCCAGGGAAATCGCGATGGTGACCAGCACCATCATCAGGCCGACGTTCTTCTCGACTTTTTCGTGCTTGTTCATGGCTGGGCGTTTCCTCAGGCGTGCGCAGGTGCAGGCACCGGCACGGGCGCCAGTTCGGCATTCGGGTTCATCTGCCGGGTCTTCCAGACGTTCACTGCCATCAGCAGCATGCCGACGACGACCAGCACGCCACCCAGCATGCGGATCAGGTAGTACGGATACGTGGCCGCGACCGATTCGGCGAAGGTGTAGGTCAGCGTGCCGTCGGCATTGGCGGCGCGCCACATCAGGCCCTGCATGACGCCGGCGATCCACATCGCCGCCGCGTACAGCAGCACGCCGATGGTGTGTACCCAGAAGTGCACGTCGATCCATTTCGTCGAATACATGCCCTCCGTGCCATACAGGCGCGGGAACAGGGCGTACAGTGCGCCGATCGAGATCATCGCGACCCAGCCCAGAGCGCCGGCATGGACGTGACCGACCGTCCAGTCGGTGTAGTGCGAGAGCGAGTTGACCGTCTTGATCGACATCATCGGCCCCTCGAAGGTGGCGATCATGTAGAACGACAGCGCGACGATCATGAACTTCAGCACCGGATCGGTGCGCAGCTTGTGCCACGCGCCCGACAGGGTCATGACGCCGTTGATGGCGCCGCCCCAGCTCGGCGCCAGCAGGACCAGCGAGAACACCATGCCCAGCGACTGCGCCCAGTCAGGCAGTGCGGTGTACTGCAGGTGGTGCGGGCCGGCCCACATGTAGACCGCGATCAGCGCCCAGAAGTGCACGATCGACAGGCGGTAGGAATAGATCGGGCGACCGACCTGCTTCGGCACGAAGTAGTACATCATGCCCAGGAAATTGACGGTCAGGAAAAAGCCCACGGCGTTGTGGCCGTACCACCACTGCACCATCGCGTCGACGGCGCCGGCGTACACCGGGTACGACTTCCACATGCCGGCCGGAATGGCGAGGCTGTTGAAGATGTGCAGCATGGCGATGGCGACGATGTAGGCGCCGAAGAACCAGTTCGCCACGTAGATGTGCTTGACGCGGCGTTTCACGACGGTGCCGAAGAAGACCACGCCGTAGGCGACCCAGACCAGCGCGATCAGGATGTCGATCGGCCATTCCAGTTCGGCGTATTCCTTGCCCGAGGTGAGGCCCAGCGGCAGCGTGAACACGGCGGCGACGATGGCCGCCTGCCAGCCCCAGAAAGTGAAGGCGGCCAGTTTCGGCAGGAACAGCGGCACATGGCTGGTCCGCTGCACCGCGTAGTAACTGGCGGCGAATACCGCGTTGCCGCCGAAGGCGAAGATCACCGCATTGGTGTGCAATGGGCGCAGGCGACCGTAGCTCAACCAGGAAACGCCGTGGAACAGATCCGGCCAGTAGAGCTGGGCGGCGATGAGCACGCCCACCACCATGCCGATGATGCCCCAGATCACGGTGACCACCGCAAACTGGCGCACGACCTTGTCGTTGTAGGTTTCCACGGGGGTATGCGTACTCATCCGATGAGCTCCGGTTTGGCCGTCAATTATGGTCGCAAGACGGCGGCAAAGGGGCCTTGACATGGATCAAGGCCGTTCCCGCTGGTCGGGGCGCCCGCGTTCCCGGCCGGCCGCGCCCGGGGCGGAACCGGCCGGAGAACCCGCAGGCGATCAGAAGCGGTAGCCGACGAACACGCCGTAGACGATCGGGTCGATGTTCACGGTGCCGACGCCGGCGCCGTCGACCGAGACGTCGGTGTCGATGTCGATCCAGCGCACATCGGCGCCCCACATCCACTTGTCGTTGATTTTCACGTCGAAACCGGCATGCAGGGCCAGGCCCCAGGAATCGTCCAGTTCCAGGTCGGTGCCGGCGATCGGGCCGGCCGACTTCTCGCTGAAGAAAGTGGTGTAGTTCAGGCCGGCGCCGACGAAGGGCTGGAACTGGCCGGCCGGATTGAAGTGCCACTGCAGCGACACGGTCGGCGGCAGGTGCCTGGTGCTGCCGGCATGGGCGCCGTTGAGGCTGATGTCATGCTGGAACGGGAGTGCGGCGATGACTTCCAGGCCAAGGCTGCGGTTGATCATGTATTCCAGCATCACGGTCGGACGGATGTCGTTGTCGACGTCCACTTCCAGGGCGCCGGCGGCGAGTCGGCCGTTGTCGGAATCGGGCGAGACGCTGTGGGCGCCGACGCGGACGATGAGATCACCCGCTTCGTGGGCGGATGCGGACAGCGGCAGGGCCAGCGCGGCCGCGATGGCAACGCTCAGGGTCAGGGCGGATTTCATGTCGTTCTCCAGGTGCAGGGTGTGTTTTTTCAATGGCGCCATTGTCGAAACCGCGCCCCACTGCGCCCTTGACCTGCGTCAAGCGCGGCGGAAACGCGGGCGCAGGGACGCACGCCGTTCAGCGCTGTGAAAGCCTGGGTGCGCGGCGTGCCGGACAATCACGTCGCGCCCGCACCGGCGTTGCAAGGCGGACGAATGGATGTTTTTCGTCCAGCCTCGCTGCGACGCAGGGCAGGGGGCGCGGCGTTTCCGGCCTTTCCGCCTTCCTGGCGCGACAACAGCGTCGGGTTAAGCTTCGCCTTCGATGACACCGACACCCCACCATGTGGTCCACCGCTGACGACGGCGCCCTGCGCGCCCTGTTCTGGTTCCTTGATGGTGGCGGCGTGTTCTTGCCCGACGGACCGCGGCTGTTCCTGGGCGCCGTTCCCGGCGACTGGACCGAGCGTGCGAAGGCCGATGGCTGGCGATGCGAACAGGCCTTCGCGCCCTACGCCCGTGCCTTGCAGGGGCAGGGCATCGATGCACGACCGCGCGTCGATGCAGCCGGCATGGCCGTCACCCTGGTGCTACCGCCGCGGCAGCGCGAGGCATCTCGGGCGCTGATCGCACGTGCGGTACGCGCGACCCGAGAAGGTGGCGTCGTCGTGGCGGCGGCCGGCAACAACGACGGTGGCCGGTCGCTGGAGTCGGACCTGCGTGCGCTGCTGGGCGCCGTCCACGGCGAATCCAAGCACAAGAGCCGCGTCGTGCATGCCGTCGTCACCCGGGACGGCACGCATGCCGGACTGCTGGACGAGTGGCTGGCGCTGGACGAGCCGTGCCGGGTCGGCGAGGGTGGGTCGGCGTTCTGGTCGCGCCCCGGACTGTTCGCCTGGGACCGCATCGATCCCGCCTCGGCGCTGCTGCTGTCGCAGCTGCCGACGTCACTGTCCGGCCGGGTCGCCGACCTCGGCGCCGGTTGGGGCTGTCTTTCCATGCATGTGCTGCAGGCGTGTGCGGGCATCACCGACATCGATCTCTACGAAGCCAATGCCGACGCGCTCGAGCCCGCACGTCGCAACCTGGAAGCCGCGGGTGCTTCGCGACCGGGCGTTCGCTTCTCGGTGCACTGGCAGGACGTCAGCGCCGGTATTCCCGGCGGCTACGACGTCGTCATCAGCAATCCGCCCTTCCACATTGGCCGCGCCGATGCGCCACAGCTCGGTCGCGCCTTCATCGCCGCTGCGGCCGATGCGCTGCAACCGCGCGGCGAAGCCTGGTTCGTCGCCAACCGGCACCTGCCCTACGAAGCCCTGCTCGCCGAACGTTTCCGCGCCGTCACCACCCCCGTGCAGCGCGATGGTTTCAAGGTCCTGCACGCGCGCGAACCGCGGCGCTGAGATGATGCGGAAACGTTCCACGGGGAGTGGGACGGCAGCGCCTGCCCTGTGCCGCGGTAGGGGCCGAGGGTCGGAGGCTGCCGGCTGCTGGTCAAACGTCTAACGACAACGCGTCCTGTCTGGCGCGTCAATTGACTTCCCTGCAGGCTGTCGCCCGCAGCGGCGCCGATCGGGATGAATCATCATTCATGTCGAAAATGGGTTCCCATTTCGATATGACGTGGGCATCGTGTCGATGCCGTCGACATGACTGATCCGCATGGATCCGCGGCAACCCTGAAACGACCTTCCTCCGCTTCCCAGCAGTTGAACTGGAGACGCGCGACAGTCCCACGGACCCTTTGGAAGTACGGCGAAGCCGGTCGTACACAAGAGGCAGGAAGCACTTGCTGGACCTGCTTGAGTTCGACTCCGCCGGGGACGCATTCGCATCCCGACGTCGATTCCACGTTGTGCCTTGCGCTGACAATTCCCAGGGAAAATCCCCAGGCCTCCGCGCTCAACCGATCAACTGCGCCACCACCGCGTCGGCGCAGACGCGGTTGCGGCCGGATGCTTTGGCGCGGTAGGTCTGGACGTCGGCCTGGTTGAGCAGGGTCTGCACGTCGACGCCGCGGGTGCGCGAGGACAGGCCGACGCTGACGGTGTAGCGGATGACGCGGCC
>CAZYHP010000060.1:0-5765 GCA_964647135.1 uncultured Rhodanobacteraceae bacterium | reverse complement strand
CGCCGCGGGTGCGCGAGGACAGGCCGACGCTGACGGTGTAGCGGATGACGCGGCCGTCGGCGAGAACGACGGGTGTGGCCTCGACGGCGCTGCGCAGCGCTTCGCAGCATTCCAGCGCGTCTTCCTGCGACAGGTCGGGCATGATCATCAGGAATTCTTCGCCGCCCAGGCGGGCGCAGGTGCCGCGGCCGGCAACGGTGTCGCGCAGGTGGTCGCCCAGCGCGACCAGTACGCGGTCGCCGGCATCGTGGCCGTAGGTGTCGTTGATGTGCTTGAAGTGGTCGGCGTCGACCAGCGCGACCTGCATCATGCGCCGCTGGTCGACCTGTTTCGCCAGTTCGCGGCGCGCGGCGCGGCGGTTGGGCAGGCCGGTCAGTTCGTCGTGGGTCGCCTGGAGTTCAAGTTTTTCCAATAGCTGCTGTCGCTCCCGCGAGGCCTGTTCCAGCGCCTTGTTCTTTTCCTGCAGTTCGGTGGTGCGCTGCTCGACCAGCAGCGACAACGCGCGCTGGCGGCGGATGTGAACCATCTGCGTCGCCCGTTGCACCAGTACGAAGACGATCAGGAACAGCGCCAGCATGGCGAAGCGGAACGGCCACGATTCCCAGAACGGCGGCGACAGGTGCAAGGACATCGATGCGGTGCCGACGCGCTGGCGCATGTCCCAGTCGTCGGGGCGGATGATCGACTCGACATGGAACACGAGGTGGCCGGCGGGCAGGTTGGTGTACACCGCTTCGGTACTGGTGCCGGCTTCGATCCAATGGCTGTCGACGCCATCAAGGCGGTAGCGGTAGACCATGTTGCCCAGGTTGCGGAAGTTCAATGCGGCGAATCCGAACACCACGCGCTGCAGGTCGCGCGACCTGGCGTGCAGCGTGTCGGCGGTTGGCTGCGCCGCGCCGTTGATCGAGATGGAATGGATCACAGTGCGTGGCGCGATGGCCTGCTGTGCCGACATGGCGCGCGGATCGATGGTGACGACACCGTCAGCGGTCGGAATCCACGGGTGGCCGTCGCTGTCGAGCGCGCCGGCCGGGAAGGTGTTGCCGTTGGCCTGGCTGCTGCGCATGCCATCGGCCCGGTCGACGATTTCCGGCGCCAGCCGGCGGCGTTGGCCGCTGTCGATTTCCGCGAACTGCGATCGGTTGATGCGGAACACGCCCTGGTCGCTGGCCAGCCAGAGTGCGTCATCGTTGGCGGGCAGGATGCGGAACAGGGATTCGTTCGGCATGCCGCTTTCGTGGCCGAAGGCGGTGAAGCGTCCTTCGCGGAATCGGATCAGGCCACCATCGCTGCCGATCCACACCGTGCCATCGGCATCGGCCAGGAAGTCGAAGGCGGTTTCGACGGGATAGGCCGGATCGCTGTGGCGGTCGTAGTGGCGCAGCGTGCCGTCGGCGGCGCGATAGCCGACGCCGTTGGCGGTGCCGATCCACAGTCCGCCGGTGGAATCTTCGTGCAGCGACCGCACGACGCCGTTTTCCGGCAGCGGTGCGTCACGGATTTCTTCCAGGCGGCCATCGGGATGGCGCCGCACCAGTCCCACCATGGTGCCGATCCACAGGCTGCCATCGCGCCCGCCGAGCAGCGCGCGGATCTGGGTGGCGGGCAGTCCATCGGCACGGCTGATGCGCAGCACCGGTTGCGCCGGATCGTGCGGCAGGCGGATAAGTCCCTGGTTGTCGGTGCCCAGCCAGATGCCTTCGCCGTCTTCGGCCAGGCCCATGACCGACCCTTCCCGGCCGTCCTGCCAGGGCACGTCGATGGCCTGCAGCTGGCCTTCGTGCCAGCGGTTGACCCCGCGCGCGCTGCCGATCCAGACGCTGCCGTCGCGGGCGGTGAACACGCTGCGCACGTAGTTGTCGAGCAGGCCCAGGTCGGCGTGCAACGTGCGCGCGACGCCGTCGGCGACGCGGACCAGGCCATCGCTGGTGCCGGCCCAGACCAGGCCTTCGCGGTCCTGCATCAGGGCAAAGGTGGCGCGACCCCGCAGGCCCATGGCACTGTCGATGCGCGAGAAGTCGTTGGCACCGTCCCAGATCAGCAGGCCGTTGTCGTTGGTGTTCGCCCAGATGTTGCCTTCGGTGTCCTGCAGCAAGGCGTCGACGCGCAGCGCCGAAATCGCCGGGATGGCTTCGAAACGGTCGCCGCCGACGTTGCGCACGTAGACGCCGTTGTCGGCGCCGACCAGCAGGCGACCGTCGCGCAGGCGCAGCGCCGTCAACACCATCGACGAGGGCAGGCCATCCTTTTCGTTGAACAGGGTGCCGGCCGAGGTATCGGAAATGCCGGTGATCAGGCCGTCCTCGGTGCTGGCCATCAGGCCGCCTTCGCCATCGGCTGCGATGCCATTGATCCACGTGCGCGCGACCAGCGAGCCGTCCGGCCACCGGTCCAGCCGCTTGCCATTGCGGTCGACATGCGCGAGGCCACGTTCGGTGCCCACCCACCAGCCTTGCTGGCCGTCGGGCATCACCATCGTCACCCAGAGATTGTCCAGCGTTTCCGGCGACAGCGCCGCCCACGTGCCGTTGCGGTAGGTCCAGAGGCCTTGCCGGCTTGAACCGGCGACGAGATCGCCCTGCGCGTTGCTGGCGACGGACTTGAAGCCGCGCGTGCGCAGGCCGGGTGTGTTGCGGGTGTCGAACAGCGTGAAGCGATCGCCATCGAAGCGGGCCAGGCCGTTCCAGGTCGCGACCCAGATGAAGCCTTCACTGTCCTGGGCGATACCGTGGATCTTGTTGTGGGGCAGCGCGTCGAGCGTTGTCCACTGCCGGATGTTGTAGCGCCAGGCGGGCTTGATCTGCGGTGTGTCGGCGCAGGCCGGAGGAACGGAAAGCAGCAGGACGCACCATGCGGCGCAGGCGAAACGGATGGCGAAACGGACACGATCCATGGCAGCCGTTGTGCGAGGGTCCCCGGGGCAAAGGTATCACCCAATCGGACCGGACGCCGGCCGGCAGTCGCCGGGCGCGCCGGTCGCGTTGGATGGCCGGTGATGTGCGGTGCGGACTCGGCTGGCTCACCGCGCGTGCTGCCACGACATCTCAATGGGGTGCGGTAATCTCGGCGTCGTCGCCGCTTGACCCATGGACGAAGGCCCGCCACGTCGCAAGTGGACCGGCGAACAGATCGAAATCGTGGCCGCTGCCGGGAAGGTCGAGGACCTGCGGTGCGACCGGCAATGCGGCGGCGAGTCGGTCCGCATGCGCGGGCGGAATGACCGTGTCGGCACCTGCGCGGATCAGCAGGGTGTTGCCGCGCCGTCGCGCCAGATGTCGAGCGGAGTCGTAGCTTTCACGCAGCAGCCAGCGCACCGGCAGCCAGGGGTAATGCGTCGCCGCCACTTCGGCCATGCTGTCGAAGGGCGTCACCAGCACCAGCCGATCGACCGGCCGCTGGCCGGCGAGGTAACTGGCGACGCCGCTGCCCAGGCTGCGGCCCATGACATCGATCGGGCGGGCAGGCGCTTCGGCTCGGACCTGGTCGTACAGCGCCAGCGCATCGGCGAACAGGGCCGCCTGCGTCGGTTCGCCATCGCTGGCGCCGTAACCACGATAGGCGACAAGGTAGATGTCGTGATCGGGCAGGGTGGCCGCGAAGCGGGCGCGCAGTCCCTGCAACGGCTCGGCGTTGCCGCCGAAATAGAGCAGGGCACGGCGGCCCCCGCCTTCGACGCGCCATCCGCGCAGGACGATGCCGCCTTCCCGCGCCAGCACGTAGTCCGTCTTCGCGGCTTCGACGCGCGTGTACTGCGGCAGGTAGACGAGGCGGCGCTGCTGCACGTACATGAGCAGGCAGATCACCAGCCACGCACTTACAGCGAGCGCCATTGCGGCGATCAGGCGGCGGAGGGCGGGATTCGACGGCAGCAGGGTCATGGCGCGAGGATAGCGGCCACGGTGCCCTCGCCGTGGCCGCAGGTCCGTCCAGCGGGTGTCTGTGTCGATGCGGGCGGCGGCGTTAAGCGTCCGCTCCACTTTCGCGCAGGGGGATGGGCGACAATCGGCGCTGACCCTTTGCAGCCCACGACCTGGTGCGACGCGAACGCCTGCTGCCATTGATCGTTGCCAGCGCCCTGTTCATCGAGAACATGGAGTCGACGGCGATCTCCACCTCGCTGCCGCAGATCGCTGCCGACCTGGGCGTGGAAGCGGTGGTGCTGAAGCTGGCGCTGACGGCCTACATGCTGGCGCTGGCGGTATTCATTCCGATCAGCGGCTGGGTGTCCGACCGCTTCGGATCGCAGCGCACTTTCATGATCGCCATCGCCGTCTTCATGTGCGGCTCGATCGCCTGCGCGGCGAGCACCAGCTTGAGCGGGCTGGTCGCGGCGCGCTTCATGCAGGGCATCGGTGGCGCGATGATGGTGCCGGTCGGCCGACTGGTGCTGTTGCGCAGTATCGAAAAGGCGCAGCTGGTGCGTGCGCTGAGCTGGCTGACGGTGCCGGCGCTGCTCGGACCGATGCTCGGTCCGGTGGTCGGCGGTTTCATCACCACCTACAGCCATTGGCGCTACATCTTCCTGGTCAACCTGCCGATCGGCGCGCTCGGCATCTGGTTCGCGTGGCGACATATCCCGCAGTTGTATGGACCCGTCGGGCGCCTGGACTGGGTCGGATTTTTCCTTTCGAGCATGGGTCTGGCCGCCACCCTGTTCGGCCTGTCGATGTTGGGTCGGGAGATGGCGGCCACGGCATTGCTCCTCGGCGTCAGCGTCGTCGGCGTCTGCCTGCTGGTGATGTACAGCCTGCATGCGAAGCGGCACCCGCACCCGCTGATCAACCTGGAACTGTTCCGGGTGCCGACCTTCCGCATCGGCGTGCTCGGCGGTGCGCTGTTCCGCATTGGCGTCGGCGCAACGCCCCTGCTGCTGCCGCTGATGTTGCAGCTCGGCTTCGGCTACGATCCGCTGGAATCCGGCCTGGTCACCTTCGCCGGTGCGGCGGGCGCGATGTTCATGAAGACCGTCGCCGCATGGATCCTCAGACGCTTCGGCTTCCGCCGCGTGCTGGTGTTCAACGCCGTGGTCGCCGCGCTGTTCCTGGTGCCGCTGGGCCTGTTCCGCGCCGACACACCGTACGTGCTCATGGTCGGCGTCCTGCTGATCGGCGGCTGCTTCCGCTCGCTGCAGTTCACCAGCCTCAACGCGATCATCTACGCCGACATCGATCCGGCGCGCATGTCGCAGGCGAGCAGTCTCGCGGCGATGGTGCAGCAGATCGCGCTGGCCACCGGCGTCACCATCGGCGGCTACGCGCTGTCGTTGGCCAGCGTCGCCACCGGACAGCCTGTCGAAGACAGCATCAACTTCACCCTCGCCTTCGCGACCATCGCGCTGATTTCGCTCGGATCGGTGTTCCCGCTGCGCCGGCTCACACCGGATGCCGGTGCCGAAATGGCCGGCCGCGCCCAACCCGGCCAGGAAATCGCCGAGCCGAAGCCGGCCGCCCGTCCGGGCACCTGAAAGCGTCGCGACGGTTTTCTTGTTGTCTCGCGTCCGCGAGATCGGGCGCATCCACAGCGGTCGTGTCTGCTGCACGCGTGGCCGGTTCGTGTCCCTGCAGCGCCGTCAGGCGTTGAGGGCGTGCGCCGCCGCCGGTGCTGCCGTCGAACCGGGGCGCAATACGCGGCGTCCGTGCGGAACATCGCGGAACGACCGCAGGTTGCCTGCGGGTGGCGATACCGCAGGCGCCATCCCTTGCGGAATGTTATCCCCGAATCGTGTGTGCAAGGCTGTGGACGACTCTGTGCGTGCGCCGGAA
>CAZYHP010000059.1:17444-19852 GCA_964647135.1 uncultured Rhodanobacteraceae bacterium | reverse complement strand
GTGTGTCTTGTCACCGCATTCATCGCGTTGTTCGCGTTCGGATTCTCGATCAACCTGCTGACACTGCTGGCGCTGGTGCTGTGCATCGGCCTGGTCGTCGACGACGCCATCATCGTGCTGGAGAACATCCAGCGCCGTGCCGACCTGGGCGAGCCGGTCCTGGTCGCCGCCAGGCGCGGGACCCGCCAGGTCGCCTTCGCCGTGATTGCGACCACGGCGGTGCTGGTGGCCGTCTTTCTTCCGGTCGGTTTCATGGAGGGCGACACCGGCCGCCTGTTCCGCGAACTTTCCGTGGCGCTGGCCGCCGCCGTGGCGATTTCCGCGTTCGTCGCGCTGACGCTGACGCCGATGATGTCGTCCAAGCTGGTGCGGCCGCATGCCGCACCGCGCGGCTTCAATGCCTGGATGCAGCGCCGCCTGGACGGCATCGCACGACGCTACCGCTGGGCGGTGCAGCACACCGTCGGCCGGCCCTGGCTGTTCGCGCTGGTGCTGATCGGTGCCGCCGTGGCCAGTGCCCTCATGTTCCGTGTGGTGCCCAGTGAGCTGGCACCGCCGGAGGATCGCGGCTCGTTCTTCGTCAGCGTCGTCGGCCCGGAAGGCGCCGGCTACGACTACACCGTGCAGCAGATCCAGCAGGTCGAGCAGATCCTCGATCCCTATCTGGCCGAAGACCAGCCGCTGGAGCGCGCCAACGCGCGCGTGCCAGGCGGCTTCGGCGCCAGCGAGGAAATGCACACCGGCATGGTGATCGTGTTCCTGAAGGACTGGAGCAAGCGCAGCATCTCCACCGTTGAAGTCGTCGAGCGGATGCGCGCCGACCTCGGGCAGGTGCCCGGCGTGCGCGTGCTGCCGTCGGTGCGCACCGGCCTGACGCGCGGGCGCGGGCAGCCCTTCCAGGTCGTGCTCGGCGGCCCGGACTACGCCGAACTGGCCGGGTGGCGCGACATCCTGCTGGCGCGCATGGCGGAGAACCCGGGGCTGTTCGGTGCCGATTCGGATTACAAGGAAACACGTCCGCAGATGCGCGTCGAAATCGACCGCTCCCGTGCCGCGGATCTCGGCGTATCGGTCCAGGAAATCGGCCGCACGCTGGAGGTGATGATGGGCGCACGCCGCATCACAACCTTCGTGCAGGACGGCCAGGAATACGACGTGATGGTACAGGCGCAGGCCGACGACCGCGCCACGCCCTCCGATCTCAACAACCTCTATGTCCGTTCGCAGCGCACCGGTTCGCTGGTGCCACTGGCGAGCCTGGTGACCTTGAGCGAGATTGCCGAGCCCGGCAGTCTCAACCGCTTCAATCGTCTGCGCGCCATCACGCTGACCGCCGGCCTGGCACCGGGCTATCGTCTCGGTGACGCGATCACCTGGGTCCAGCAGGTGATCGAGGAGGAACTGCCGGACTACGCGCAGATCGACTACAAGGGCGAGTCGCGCGAATTCCAGCGCGCCGGCGGGGCGGTACTGTTTACCTTCGCGATGGCGCTGCTGATCGTCTACCTCGTCCTGGCGGCGCAGTTCGAAAGTTTCATCCATCCGCTGGTCATCATGCTGACGGTCCCGCTGGCGGTGCTCGGTGCGCTGATCGGCATCGCCATCACCGGCGGCACCTTGAACCTGTTCAGTCAGATCGGCATCGTGATGCTCGTCGGCCTGGCAGCTAAGAACGGCATCCTCATCGTCGAGTTCGCCAACCAGCTGCGCGACGAAGGCCTGGCGGTACGCGACGCGATCATCGAGTCGGCCACCGTTCGCCTGCGTCCCATCCTGATGACCTCGATCGCCACCATCATGGGCGCGGTACCGCTGGTGGTCGCCGGCGGTCCCGGCTCGGCCAGCCGCGCCACCATCGGCGTGGTGATCATCTTCGGCGTCGCCTTCTCGACGCTGCTGTCGCTGTTCGTGGTGCCGGCGTTCTATGCGCTGCTGGCGCCGTATACGCGCTCGCCGGACGCCCTCGCGCGCAAGCTCGACGACCTCGAGGCGGCGACGCCGGAACCGGCCGCGGCTGCGACCGCCAGCGGCGAGATCCAGCACGCCCATCACTGAGCCGGCGCGGCGGGTTCCGCCGCGCCGCAGATGCAGGCCCGGCGCAGCGGCGACGACGGTCCCGTGGCACGACGCGTACTCGATGAGTCGGATCACCCCGCAAGGGTGCCGATCATGCGGGTCGCCCGCGCGCGTTCACTGCGTGCGCCGTGAAATGTACCCGTCGACCCGGATGGCGCATTCCAACCGATCTCGACGGCCGCAGGTCCGCGGCCGACAGGCGCGAGTCCGCAGCGGCCTGCTCCGGTTGCCGTCGCGCCGTGTCGCAGGTCGACGCCAACGCAGGTTCTGCTTGCATGTCGCAGTCGCCGTCGCAGTCGCCGTCGCAGTCGCCGTCGATGTTGATGTTGATG
>CAZYHP010000059.1:0-17344 GCA_964647135.1 uncultured Rhodanobacteraceae bacterium | reverse complement strand
GATGTCGATGTCGATGTCGATGACGGTGACGGCTACCGCCCTGCGTTCCCGGGCTTCACCATCGACCACGTCGCATGGGCGAGGCAATCCATCGAACGAAGGCAGGCATTCCGGTCGTGGCTGGCGCAGGCGCTTCAGTCGTCGATGGGCGAGCGGATGCCGCCGAAGCGCCAGTCGCCGCAGCCGATTCGCTGAAAAAAGTTCCGGGCATGAAGGCATGCTGGTGCTGCCTGGCCTTGACCTTGTTCATGTGCTTGAACCCGCTTTGAATCCGAACCTGAAGGAAGCGTCGTCGTTGCGCCTGCTTCAGGCGGGATGCGTTGCACTGTCCCCGCCTCGAATCCGATGGCGAACAGACCGCGCGTGCACAGTCACGCGCACTTGGACCGTGACGACAGGAGCAACCACCCATGAAGAAACTCATCCTTCCGGCACTGCTGGCTGCCATCGCCGCGCCCGCCGCCTTCGCGCAATCCGCGGACACCTACCGACCTGATCTGCGCAGCGGCGACGGCCACTGGTTCCTTTCCGGCAATGTCGGACGCACCGATGGCGGCACGGCGGACACCTTCGGTTCCGGCGACTTCAATCTGTTCCACAGCGCAGACGGCCGTCGCACCGGCTATGGCCTGGCCACCGGTTATCGCTGGAAGATCGGCCCGGCCTGGGGCCTCGGCATCGAAGGCGGTTACGCCGACCTTGGCAACATCACCATCAGCAACGCCTTCGATGGCGATCCCGTCAACGAGCGCGAGAGCGAGAATGCGTTGCGTGGCTGGCACGTCGGTGCCAATGCGCGCTTCCATGTGATGCCGGCGTGGTACATCGGCATGCGTGGCGGCTACTTCCGTGCCTCCGACAACGACGCCGACTACTACAACAGCGTCGGACAGCAGCTGGGGCTGGAGAGCGGCGGCAGCGATGGCCGCAACAGCTGGTATGGCGGCGTGGGTACCGGCTGGAACGCGACCGAGCGTTTCAGCATCGGCGTGCACTACGACTATTTCCGTGCGCGATCCGGCGACTTGCGCGATCCGGCCACCGGCATCGAGTTCGAAGGACCGAAGCGCTCGACGGCGCTGGTCAGCCTGACCGGTGAAGTGACCTTCTGATCGCCGCGGGAAAACAAAAGCGGGCGGTGCGGATGGATGTCTTGCGCGGCCGGACATGATCCGGCCGCGCAGGTGGGCTGAAGGCCCGGATCAGCCGGCGAGCAGCCGGTTCAGGCGCTGCACGAACGCCGCCGGATCATCCAGCGGTGCACCGGCGGCGATCTCCGCCTGCTCCAGCAGGATCAACGCCAGATCACCGGCGCGAACGACATCGGCTTCGTCGGCGATCCGCTGCAACAGGACGTGCTGCGGATTGATCTCCAGCGTCGGCCGGCTGTCCGGGACGTTCTGACCGGCTTCACGCAGCAGGCGCGCCAGGTGCGGCGCCAGTTCGTGGTCGGACAGCGCCAGGCAGGACGGCGACTCGGTCAGGCGCGCCGACACACGCACGTCGGCGACGCGCTCGCCGAGCAGCGTCTTGAGTTTCTCCAGCAGCGGTGCAGCCGCTGTGGCGGCCTCATCCAGCTTCGCCTTCCCGGCCTCGTCGACCGGCAGCTCGCCCTTGGCGACATTGCGCACGGGCTTGCCGGCGTACTCGCGCAGGTGGCCGAGCATCCATTCGTCGATGCGGTCGAACATCAGCAGCACTTCGATGCCACGGGCGCGGAACGCTTCCAGCTGCGGACTGCCGGCGGCCGCGCGGTAGCCATCGGCGGTGATCGTCCAGATCGTGTCCTGGTCGCCGACCATGCGCGACACGTAGTCGTCCAGCGACACGGTCTGCGCGTCGCCCTCGCCGCGCGTGGAAGCGAAGCGCAGCAGTTTCGCGATGCGCTCGCGGTTGGCCGGATCCTCGACGATGCCTTCCTTGAGCGTGTTGCCGAAGGCCTGGTAGAAGGCGGTGAATTTCTCGGGTTCGTCCCGCGACAGCTTCTCGATGAGGTCGAGCACGCGCTTCACGCAGGCGCCGCGGATGCGCTCGAGCTGGCGGTTCTGCTGCAGGATCTCGCGGCTGACGTTCAACGGCAGGTCGTCGGCGTCGACCACGCCGCGCACGAAGCGCAGGTAGTTGGGCAGCAGTTCCTCGGCGGCGTCCATGATGAAGACGCGCTTGATGTACAGCTTCAGGCCCTTGCGCTCGTCTCGCCCGCCCATCAGCAGCTCGAAAGGCGGCTGCGCGGGCAGGTAGAGCAGCGTCGTGAAGCTCTGGTTGCCTTCGACGCGGTTGTGCGTCCACGCCGCCGGCGCGTTGAAATCGTGGCCCAGCGAACGGTAGAACGCCGTGTAGTCCTCGTCGGAGATCTCCGACTTCGGCTTTGCCCACAGTGCCGAGGCGTCATTGACGGTCTCCCACGCCACGCCGCCGGCGTCCGGCGTGGCGCCGGAATCGTCGTTGCCGCCGTCGGTCGATTTTTCCGCCGGCATGCGGATCGGGAAGGCGACATGGTCGGAGTACTTGCGGATCAGTCCGCGCAGTGTCCAGTTGTCGAGGAAGCCATCCTCGTCCGCCTTCAGGTGCAGGATCACCGTGGTGCCACGCTCGCCGAGTTCGACGGCGTCCAGCGTGTACTCGCCGCGTCCGTCGCTCTCCCAGCGCACGCCGTCCGACGCCGCGGCGTCGGCGCGTCGGGTCAACACGGTGACGCGGTCGGCGACCACGAATGCCGAATAGAAACCGACGCCGAACTGGCCGATCAGGCGCGCATCGGCCTTCTGTTCGCTGCCCAGCGCTTCCAGGAATCGCCGCGTGCCCGAACTGGCGATGCTGCCGATGTTGGCGATGACCTCGTCGCGATCCATGCCGATGCCGGTGTCGGCGATGGTCAGCGTGCGCGCGTCCTTGTCCCAGCGGATATCGATGCGCAGCTCGGGCTGGCCGGCCAGCAGCTCGGGACGGGTGATCGCCTCGAAACGCAGCTTGTCGCAGGCATCCGAGGCATTGGAGACCAGCTCGCGCAGGAAGATTTCCTTGTGCGAATACAGCGAGTGGGTCACCAGATGCAGGACCTGGGCCACTTCGGCTTCGAAGCGGCGGGTTTCGGTGTTCGTGGTCATGGAAGCTCCGTGGCTGTGGGCCGTACCAGGCGCCGGATATGCGACCGCAGGCCGGCGATTTCAAGGGCCACGGCGGCTCGCGCAGCGCCACACGGCATAATGGCCGCCTCCAGAAGGGCCGCCCTCATGAAGACCGTCGAAGTCCGCCATCCGCTGGTCCAGCACAAGATCGGCCTGCTGCGCGATGCCGCACTGAGCAGCAAGGGCTTTCGCGAGCTGGTCACCGAACTGGGCACGCTGCTGGCCTACGAGGCCACTGCGGACCTGGAGACGGAAGCGAGCACCATGGATGGCTGGGCCGGCCCGGTGGAGGTTCGGCGCATCGCCGGCGCCAAGCTCACTCTGGTCCCGATCCTGCGCGCCGGCCTGGGCATGCTGCCCGGCGTGCTCGCGCTGATCCCGGCGGCGCGCGTCAGCGTCGTCGGCCTGCAGCGCGACGAGGAGACGCTGCAGCCGGTGCCGTATTTCGAACGCCTGACCGGCCGCCTGACCGAACGCGATGCGCTGGTCCTCGATCCCATGCTCGCCACCGGCGGCACGCTGATCGCCACCCTCGACATGCTCAAGCGCGCCGGCGCACGACGGATCAAGGGCATCTTTCTCGTCGCCGCGCCGGAAGGGCTGCAGGCGGTCGAGGTGGCGCATCCGGACATCGAGGTCTATACCGCGGCGATCGACGAGCGCCTCAACGAGAAGGGCTACATCCTGCCCGGCCTCGGTGACGCCGGCGACCGCCTGTTCGGCACGCGGGTCGACTGAGAACCGGCCGAACTGGAAGCTGACGATCGGGAAGCCGGCAGCGCCGATCACGACGGGCCTGCGACAATGGCGGCATGAGCTACCTTCTTGCCGCCGTCGCCTTCAGCGTTCTGGTCTCGGTTCTGCTGAAACTGTTTCCACGCCTGGGCATCGACACTGGCCAGGCGGTGACCTGGAATTACCTCGTCGCCAGCCTGCTGTGCTGGTGGTTGCTGTCACCTTCGCTGGCCTCGCTGCGCGAAGGCGACGCGCCGTGGCTCGGACTGCTCGGCCTGGCCTTCATCCTGCCGACGCTGTTCATGGTGCTGGCCATCGCCGTGCAGCGCGCCGGCATCGTGCGCACCGATGTGGCGCAGCGGCTGTCGCTGCTGCTGTCGCTGGCGGCGGCTTTCCTGTACTTCGGCGAACGTACCGGCACGCAGAAACTGCTCGGCCTGGCGCTGGGCCTGGTCGCCGTGCTGGCGATCCTGGCGCGGACCGGGGGCGAGGAACGGCAGCGTGGCGCTGCCTGGGCGCTGCTGGTGGTTTGGATCGGTTTCGCGGTCGTCGACGTGATGCTGAAGCTGATCGCGCAGGCCGGCACGCCGTTCGCCGCTTCGCTGCAGGTCGCGTTCGTACTCGCGTTCCTCGGCATGCTGGCGGTGCAGGGGCTTCGCCACGCACGCAGCCAGGACGGCTTTTCTATGCGCGGGCTCGGCGGCGGCATCGTCCTCGGCAGCCTCAACTTCGGCAACATCGTCTGCTATGTGTTGGCGCATCGCAGCCTGCCGGACAGCCCGGCCGTCGTCTTCGCGACGATGAACATCGGCGTCGTCGTGCTTGGAACGCTGGTCGGCGTATTCGCCTTCGGCGAGCGCACCAGCCTGTGGAACCGCGTCGGCATCGCCCTGGCGGTGATCGCCATCGCACTGATCGCGCTGGCACCGGCGTGACGGCGGCATGACGGCGGCGGACGCAGCGGGCGGCAAGGTCGCGACCACGCCGGCGCGTGTGGCGGTCATTGGCGGCGGGCCGGCGGGGCTGTTCGCGGCGGAAATACTCTGCCAGGCCGGCGTTGCCGTCGATCTCTACGAGGCGAAGGGCTCGGTCGGTCGCAAGTTCCTGATCGCCGGCAAGGGTGGACTCAATCTCACGCATTCCGATGCGTTCGACGCTTTCGTTGCCCGCTATGGCGACCGCGCTGCCTGGGTCGGGACCTGGCTGCGTTCTTTCGATGCCGACGCGCTGCGCGACTGGGCGCGTGCGCAGGGCGTCGACACCTACGTCGGCAGCTCCGGACGCGTGTTCCCGATGGACCGCAAGGCGGCACCGCTGCTGCGCGGCTGGGTGCGGCGCCTGCGCGAGGCAGGCGTGCGTTTCCATGTCCAGCATCGCTGGACGGGCTGGACCGATTCGCAGGCACTGCGCTTCGGGACAGCCAGCGGCGAAATCGCGGTCCAGGCCGATGCCGTCGTCCTGGCACTGGGCGGTGGCAGCTGGCCGGAACTCGGCTCCGATGGTGCTTGGCAGGCGATCCTGCAGCAGGCCGGTGTGGCGGTCGCGCCGCTGCGTCCGGCCAACTGCGGTTTCGATCTCGACTGGAGCGAACATTTCGCCATGCGACACGCCGGTGCACCGCTGAAGCCGGTCGTTGCGCACTGGCGCGACGACGCCGGCGAAGCGCGTTCGCTGCAGGGCGAGTGCGTCGCGACGCTGACGGGACTCGAAGGCAGCCTGATCTATGCGCTGTCGGCGATGCTGCGTGATCGCATCGAGCGCGACGGCCATGCCGACCTCGAACTGGACCTGGCACCTGCACGCAGCCTCGATGCCGTGCGCGGGGCGCTGGAAAAGCCGCGCGGCAGGCGCAGCCTCAGCGAACACCTGCGTCGCGAGCTGGGCCTGCATGGCGTGAAGGTGGCGCTGCTGTACGAACGGCTGTCGAAGGACGCGATGGCCGACGCCGGTCGCCTTTCGATGGCGATCAAGCGGCTGCCGCTGCGCCTGCTCCGTGCTCGTCCGCTTGCCGAAGCCATCAGCAGTGCCGGCGGCATTCCGCGCGATGCGCTCGATGAGAGCCTGATGCTGCGCGCGCGGCCGGGCGTGTTCGCGGCCGGCGAGATGCTCGACTGGGAAGCGCCAACCGGCGGCTATCTGCTCACCGCGTGCTTCGCCAGTGGCCTGATCGCCGCGCGCGGCGTGCAGGCATGGCTGGCCGGGCGGCCACGGCGTCACGCACCCGTGCCCTGACGGCCCTTGCGAAACCGCGATGGCCCGATGTGCGCGCGTCGTCGACGCCGATCCGGGCATCACCGTCTCGCTACACTGCGCGCCTGCCGAACCGGTCACCGACACCCATGCACATCGCCCATCGCATCCTCGCCCTGGCCGTCGCCGTCGCCTTTCCGATCACCCAGGCCAACGCCGATGCGCGCGATGGCGTCTACTTCACCCATCACGACTGGGAAATCGCCTGCGACAACACGCTCACCTGCCGCGCCGCCGGATACCAGCCGGAAGACGACGAGCGCGCGGTCTCGTTGCTGCTGACGCGCAGGGCCGGTGCGGGCGAGGGGGTGAGCGGCCAGTTGATGCTGGGCAGCTACGACGGCTATCCCGGCGTGTCCGTGGCAACGCTGCGCATTGGCACGAAGACCCAGGGCGAGCTGCATTTCGATGCCGGAAGCGGCATCGCCACGCTGTCCGAAGCGCAGGTCACGGCACTGCTGGCGGCATTGCGGCGCGATGGCGGAATCACGGTCGATGCCGCTGGACAGGGCCACTGGTCGCTGTCGGATCGCGGTGCTTCCGCGGTGTTCCTGAAAATGGACGAGGTGCAGGGGCGACTGGGCACGCCGTCGGCGCTGCTGCGCCGTGGTGACGGTGAGGCGTCGTCGGTTCCTGCGGCAGCACCGGCACCGGTCATCCGCGTCCCCGCGCTGGCTGCCGGCCGCGAGGGTGACGCCGCTATCGGCCGCGATCCGGCGCTGCTGGCGGCGTTGCGCGCCACCGTCGATGAAGAGGACTGCGCGCAGCTCGGCGAGGACGACGCGCAGGACCGCCTGACGCTGACGCGACTGGATGCATCGTCGCTGCTGGTGTCCACGACCTGCTGGTTCGCGGCCTACAACAGCGGCGAAGGCTACTGGGTCATCAACGACCAGGCGCCGTACAGCCCGCGGCTGGTGACGACTTCGGCCAGTTCGTTCCAGGACGGCATCATCGAGGCGCAGCACAAGGGTCGCGGACTGGGCGACTGCTTGTCGTCACGCAGCTGGGCCTGGGACGGACGCGGTTTCGTCCGCGCCGGCGAAGGCAGCACCGGTCTGTGCCGCCTGGTGGCGGCCGGGGGTGCCTGGGACCTGCCGACCTTCGTCACCGTGATCGTCCACTGAGCAGGTGCCACGCCCGGCAAGGCGCGGCAGCGTCAGGCCAGGTGGCGGCGGAACCAGTCCACTGTGCGTTGCCAGGCCAGCTTCGCCGCCGCTTCGTCGTAACGCGGCGTCGAATCGTTGTGGAAGCCGTGGTTGGTGCCCGGATAGAAGTGCGCCTCGTAGGTCTTGCCGTGTTCCTGCAGCGCCGCCTCGTAGTCCGGCCAGGTCGCGTTGACGTTCGGATCGGTCTCGGCGAAATGCAGCAGCAGCGGCGCCTTGATCTTCGGCACGTCGGCGGGTGAGGCCTGGCGGCCGTAGAACGGCACCGCGGCGGCGAGTTCGGGAAACGCCACGGCCGCCGCGTTCGACACGCCGCCGCCGTAGCAGAAGCCGGTGATGCCGACCTTGTCGGTGGTCTCGGCGTGCTGCATCAGGAATTCGATGCCGGCGAAGAAATCGTTCATCAGCTTCTGCGGATCGACCTGCTGCTGCAGCGCACGGCCCTGGTCGTCGTTGCCCGGATAGCCGCCGACACTGCTCAGGCCATCGGGGGCCAGCGCGATGAAGCCGGCCTTGGCGACGCGACGCGCGACATCCTCGATGTAGGGATTCAGGCCGCGGTTCTCGTGCACCACCAGCACCGAGGGCACCGTTCCGCTGGCCGCGCTCGGCCTGACCAGGTAGCCACGCACTTCACCATGGCCGTCCGGCGATGGATAACGGATGTATTCGCCGCGGATGTCCGGGTCGGTGAACTGCACCTGCTGCGCGAGCGCGTAGTCCGGACTCAGCGAGGCGAGCAGGGTGGCGGCGGTCAGTCCGCCGACGGCATAGCGCGCGGCACGGTCGAGGAAGTCGCGCCGGCTGATGCGGCCGTGCACGTAGAAATCGTAGAGCTCCAGCAGTTCGGGCTGGAAATCCTTCGCGGTCATTCGGCTCATGGCGGTCTCCTCGTTCGCGGTCGGCGGCGTTGCCGGCCTACGATACAACCGCTGGCCGTCGATGGCGGAACCGCGGCGGTGCAGCCGCGGCTCGTCCCCGTCGCCTCCCGCCGCCGCCGGTCAGGGCCGCCAGTTGGCGTGGCGTTCCCAGAACGCGACGCTGCGCCGGTAGGCCTCGCGGTCCAGCGGCACGCCGGACCCGCCCTCCTCGACCCCCAGCGCGTTGCGCATCATCGTGATCGGCACCATGGGGATTTCCTCGGGTTCCATCGTGTACAGGCAGCCGACGACGCCCCAGTCGGCGACGATGTGCTCGCCTTCCCTGGCCAGCTGCTCGCGGTCGTAAAGGATCGGCACCAGATAGTTCGCGACCGGTGCGTCGATGCCTTCGAACCAGCGCACCAGCACCGGCAGTTCGGCTTCGGTGCGCGCTTCGTAGCCCGAGCGCAGCCGATGGCGGTTGTCGTCGCTGATGGCGATGGCCATGCAGCGCGTCGACGTCCAGTTGCGATGCACGTGCAGTCGGCAGAAGGGCGCATAGCCGGGCAGGATCTTCAGCGGCGCCTCGTCGTTGAGGCGCCGCTCGAAGGCTTCGGCGGTGCAGTCCTGGATGGTGTTGCCGCGCGGCACCTGAGGGAACAGGCGCGCGCGCGCGAAGGGCGTCAGTACGATCGACATGGGCGGCCGCTTGCAGAGTCCGAAGGCCTGCATGTTCGCCGATAACGCCCGGCGCCGACACCCGTCGACGCCACCGTGGCGCGCAGTCCCTAGTCAGAGGCCGTAGCGCTTGCGCTTGCGGTACAGCGTCGAGCTGTCGATACCGAGCGTGCGTGCCGCGGAATCGAGCGAGTCGGACTGCGCCAGCACCGCTTCGATGTGCGCCCGTTCGAGCGCGTCGACCGTCACCGGATCGCCGGCCCGCAGGCCCTGGCCGCGCGCTTCGCCATTGCTGGCGACGGCGACGCCGAGACCGAGGTCATCGGGTCCGACCTGATCGCCCCGCGCGAGGATGGCGGCGCGTTCGACGACGTTCTTCAGCTCGCGGATGTTCCCCGGCCACTCGTAGTGCAACAGGCGCTCCTGCGCCGCCGGCGAGAAGCCGCGCGCCGGTCGCCGGTACGCTTCCGCGTAGCGCAGCAGGAAGCGCTGCGCGAGGTCGGTGATGTCCTCGGCATGCTCGCGCAGGGGCGGCAGTTCCAGCGTGATGACGTTGAGGCGATACAGAAGGTCCTCGCGGAAATTGCCCTCGGCGACCATCGCCGCCAGATCGTGGTTGGTGGCGGCGACAAGGCGCACATCGGCCTTGCGCGTCACCGGATCGCCGACGCGCTCGTACTCGCGATCCTGGATGAAGCGCAGCAGCTTCGGCTGCATCGCCATCGGGAAATCGCCGATTTCGTCCATGAACAGCGTGCCGCCATCGGCCTGGTCGACGCGGCCGAGCTTGCTCTCGGTGGCGCCGGTGAAAGCGCCGCGGACATGGCCGAACAGTTCGCTGGCGATCAGTTCGCTGGACAGGCCGGGACAGTTGATCGTCACGAACGACTGGCTGGAGCGGTGGCTCCAGTCGTGGATCGCCTTCGCCATCACGCCCTTGCCGGTGCCGCTTTCGCCGAGGATCAGGACCGAAGCATCGGTATCGGCGACCTGGTGGGCGAGCTCGAGGACACGGCGCATCGCCGGCGAGGCGCTGCCCATGCCGCTGGCATCGTCGTCGTCGGTCTTGCCGGCTTCCAGGGCATCGAGGCGGCGGCGAAGCACGCTGGCTTCGGCGTGGCGCGCCGCGGTGCCCAGCAGCACCTCGGCCGGGCAGGGCTTGACCAGGAAATCGGCCGCGCCGAGCTGGATCGCCTGCACCGCCAGCGGTACCGAGGATTCGCCGGTGACCATGACGACACGCAGCCAGGGCGCGAGCTGCTTGGCGCGCGCCAGCCATTCCAGCGTCGTTTCCTCGCCCAGGCGAAGGTCGAGGAAGCACAGGTCGAAGACTGCTTCGGCGAGCCGACGCTCGGCGCCGGCGATGTCGGACGCGGTGGAGACCAGGTGGCCGGCCTCTTCCAGGCAAAGCCGGAAGGAACGGAGGATGTGGCGGTCATCGTCGACGACCAGGATACGCAGGCGATGGCTTGTAGGCGTCGTCATGGTGGGCTGGTCTGGTGAATTCAGGACGTGGGACGCGGCGGCAGGGCATCCGCCAGTGCGCGCAGCACGACGGGTGCGGTAAAGGGCGTGGCCAGATGGCCGGCAACCCCGGCGATCGCCGTGTCGTCGCGCGAGCCGTAAGACAGCACCGGGCCCTGGTAGCCGGCGCTGCGAAGCCGCGACAGGCCCTGGCCTTCGAGCAGACCGTGCGCGGCCAGCACCAGGCGCAGATCCGGATCGGCGGCGGCGACCTCGCCGAGCTGCTGGGCGGGTACCGGCCGATAGTCGTAAAGGTCGAGGATGTCGACCAGTTGCCGGCCGTCGGCCTCGTTACCGGGGACCACGGCGACATATTCATGGCGGCCGGGTGCCGCCGCGTGCGCCGCCCCGGCACTGGCGTCCTGCGATTCGCGCGCCTGCACCGGCAGGTAGATGTCGAAACTGGAACCCTTGCCCAGTTCGCTCGATACCCGGATCAGGCCATGATGACGTTCGAGAAACCGTTTGCAGGAAATCAGGCCGAGGCCGGTTCCACCCTTGCGCGTGGTGAAGAACGGCGTGAACAGGCGCCCCAGCGTCGCCGCGTCCATCCCGCGCCCGGTGTCGCGAATGCGAACGCGGACATAGTCGTCGCCAATGCGTTCCTCGCCGTCGCGCAGGAAATCCACCGGCAGCTTGACCGGCATGGCGTCGATGCGAACGGTGCCGCTGCCGTCGATGGACTGGATGGCGTTGAGCAGCAGGTTGAGCACGCACTGCTGCAGTTCCATCGCGTCGCCGGGAATTTCCAGCGCCGGATCGACGTTCGCCATGTCGAGGGTGACGTCGCGATGCAGCGAGGGCCGCGCCAGGAGCATGGCCGCGTCGAGCAGGGCACCGATGCGCACCCGACCGTTGTGCGCGTCCGAACTGGCGCCACTGGCGAGATCCATCATCGCCTGCACCAGCGCCAGGCTCTGCTGCAGGCAGTCACGGATGGTGGCGCAGTAACGGCCGACATCGGGATCCTGGTCGCGATGTTCGATCATCGCGGTGGCCATCAGGACCGGCTGCAACGTATTGCGAAGATCGTGACTGAGGCTGCCAGCGAGGATCGCCAGTGTCTGGAACCGCTGGCTGCGGATCAGCTCGGCCTCGGCGGTATCGCGGGCGCGACGTTCCTCCGCCTCGGCGATGGCACGGCGCACGGCAACGGCGAGACGCGCGTTGCGCGACTTCAGGATGTAGTCGGTGGCGCCGGCGCGCAGGGCCTCGATGGCGGTGTCTTCGCCGATGGTGCCGGAGAGGAAGACGAACGGCAGGTGGCGGTCGCGCTCGCGCAGCAGGCGCAGGGCCTCGTGGCCGGAGAATCCCGGCAGGCTGACGTCGGACAGGACGATGTCCGGCTGCAACTCGCTGAGCGCGGCAAGGAAGCCGTCGCGGTCGTCGACGACGCGACGCTCGCCCTCGATGCCATCCTCTTCCAGGGCCTCCAGCGCGAGCTGCGCGTCCAGCCGGTCGTCTTCGACCAGGAGGATGCGCAGGCTCAGGCGCTCCTGCGCGCCCGCGGAGGGGGCCCGTTTGTCGTCAGTTGTCGTAGGCGCGCTCATTGAGCTCGGTCCAGAAATGCCCCAGCGACTGGATCGTCGCCGAGAATTCGTCGACATCCACCGGCTTGACGACATAGGCATTTACCCCCAGCGCCCAACCGCGTTCGATGTCGCGCTGTTCGCGGGAAGAAGAGAACAGCACCACCGGCAGATGTCGCAGCAACGGGTCGGCGCGGATCGCCGCCAGGGTATCCAGGCCATCGAGCCTGGGCATCTTCAGGTCCAGCAGGGCCACTGCCGGCAGGCCGGCCGACCGATCGCTGTAGCGGCCGCGGCGGTACAGCCAGTCCAGGGCTTCGGCGCCGTCTTCGACATGGACGACATATTGCGCCAGGCCGATCTCCGCGAGTGCATCGATCGCCAGTTCGGCATCCAGGGCGGCATCCTCCGCCAGCAGGACAGTGTGTTCCCATGGGTTCATGTGGGTTCTCCTTCCGGGCTCCCGATGACCCGATCCGGTAACGTGAAATGGAAAATGGCGCCCTGGCCCAACGTCGCCGTTGCCCAGATGCGTCCACCATGTCGCGCGACCACGCGTCGCACGTTGGCCAGGCCGATGCCGTGGCCGGGGAATTCCTTTTCCGAGTGCAGACGCTGGAACATGCCGAACAGCTTGTCGGCATAGGCCATGTCGAAGCCGACGCCGTTGTCGGCGATGCGGAAAACGTATTCGTGACGCTCGCTGTCGTGAAGGCAGCTGACCTCGATGCGCGGCGGCTCGCTGGCCGCGCTGTACTTGGCTGCATTGCCGAGCAGGTTCTGCCACAGCAGGCGCAGCGTCGCGGTATCACCCTGGACCACGGGGAGGCGGCCGATCTGCCACTGCACCGCCGTACCCTGGGTGTCAGCGTCGATCATGCTGCGGGCTTCCTCGACCAGGCGGCCCATGTCCACGGGCACACGGTGCAGGTCGCCGCGGCCGAGGCGCGAGTGCTGCAGCATGGCGTCGATCAGCTGGTCCATGCGCCGCGCCGATTCGGCGATGACGTCGAGGTGGCCGTGCGATTTGTCCGTAAGCGCGTCGCCAAGCTCGCGTTCCAGCTTCAGCGCATAGGCGACGATATGCCGCAACGGCGCGCGCAGGTCGTGCGAGACGGTGTAGCTGAAGGCTTCCAGTTCGCGGTTGGCCTCGGATACCTCGGTGACGCGCTGGTTGAGGATGTCGTTGAGCTCCCGGATCTGGGCCTCCGCGGTGCGGGCGATCGTGATGTCGTTGAGGCCGATGATCACGTGGTCGGCCTGGCCGTTCGAGCCGGGCATGCGCCGCGCGTTGAGGGTGATGACGCGGGGACCGAGGCCGGGGATGTCCTGCTGCAGCTCGTAGTCCCAGAGCTCCTTGTCGAGCACGATCACGTCGCGAAGGATCTGCAGGACCGCGGCGTTGCTCCAGGCGCCCTTGCCAATGCTCTCGAGGGGCGCGCCGGTGATGTCCGGCTGGTCGTTGGCATAGAGCTTCTGGAAGGCCGGGTTGCGCATCTCGATCCGCAGGCTCTGGTCGAGCATGGCGATGGGCTTGCGGATCGTGCGCAGGATCAGGTTGGCCTGTTCGCGCTCATAGGCCGACCGGGTTTCGAGTTGCAGCCGTCGCCGGTACTGGCGTTCCGACAGGCCGACGATCAACGCCAGCAACACCAGTTGTCCGATGGCGAAGGCGGTGCCGACAACGACATAGTGCCGGCGCGAGGAGCGCACCTCATCGCGTCCTTCACCCAGTGCCCCCAGCTCGTAGTCGCGCAGCTCGGTGCTGATGCCGCGCAACTGCCGGGCCGTTTCGCGATTGCTCAGCAGTTCCCGTGCGACGGAAATTTCGCGACGCTCGAGGAGTTGCAGCGCATGGTCCAGCTCCGACTGCCGGGCATCGATGAGGGCCGCGAATGAGGCTGCGCGAGCCCCCTGGAGCGGATCATCGCCGGTCAGCCTGGCCAGATCGGCGATCCCGTTGCGGATGTTCTCGCGCGCGGGCGGAATCTGGTCGGCCAGTCCGGGGCGGCCGGGAAACAGGGCGAGCCAGACCACCGTCGACTCGATGTCGTTGAGATGCCGGTTGATGGTGCTGATCGTCGAGATCATGTCGGCCGCATGCGACACCGATTCCTGGCTCTCCGTCATCGCATCGAGCATGCGCATGTACTGCAGCCAGGGAACGCCGACGACCAGCGCCATGGCGATCAGCTGCAAGGCGAGGCGTAGCGTGTCGCGGGCGTGAATGATGGGCGGCATCCAGGTCGTCTTGTTCAGGTCGGGTTTCGTTCGCATTCAAGCATAGCCTGTGCCATGTCCTGGCCGACATCCTTGCGCAGCGAAATCGATGTCGAAATCGCTCGATGCCGGCCTTTGTGCGTGTGCACGGTCATGCTTTCCCAGTGAATGACGGCTTCGATGCGGGCCAATCCATTGCAGCTTGCAGTGCGCCTTGCATTTCGCCATGCACGATGCACGAAGCGCCGGCAACCCCTACGCCCCCTGCAAGGCAAATCCCTTGAAATCCCCGTGCTTTGCAGATTGGCACGAGGGATGCACTGGGGCCGGCACGCCGCATCCAGGCGGAGACCAGGAGATTGCCCATGCTGTACTACGCCATTGTGTTTTTCGTCATCGCACTGATCGCCGCGGCCCTGGGCTTCGGCGGCATCGCCGGCGCCGCGACCGGTATCGCGAAGATTCTCTTCTTCGTCTTCCTCGCCCTGTTCATCCTGTCGCTGGTCTTCGGCGGCCTGCGCCGACGGTAAGTCGACTGCATCCCACACCTTTATCGGAGACACGAAATGACGACCCCACTGATTCGAATCACCCTGATGACGGCCGCCGCCTTCTCGCTGGCCGCGTGCGGCCCGGACAGCCCGGAGCAGAATGCCCGCGAGGTCGCCGAAGCCCGCCAGGAAGCGGCGCGCGAGGTCCAGGATGCCCGCGAAGACGCTGCGGAGAAGCAGCGTGAGGCCGCGCAGGACCTGGCCGAAGCCCGCGCCGACGCGAATGAGAAGGGCCGCGACATCAATGGCGACCTGGCCGAAGTGGAAGCCGACGCGCTGAGCGAATCCGCCGACGCCACGCATGATCGCAAGATCGCCGAAGCCGACGCCACCTACAAGGTCGCCATGGAGCGCTGCGAAGTGCTGTCCGGCGACGCCCACGACGCTTGCGAAGCCAGCGCCGACGCGAGTCGCGACGCGGCGGTCAGTGCCGCCAAGGCCGAACTGGCCGCCGCAGAGCAGCGCGCCGAGCGCCTTGCCGACCGCAACCGCTGATTGCCGTATTCACGCCCGTCAACAACATCTAGGAGAACACCATGATCCGCAATGAGACCACCGTGGTTCGCGTCATCCTGGCAGCGGCCGCCATGGCCTTCGTGCTGCCGCAGCTGACCGGCTGCCAGACCATGCACGGCGCCGGCGAGGACATCGAGCGTGCCGGCGAGAAGATCCAGGAAAAGGCCGACGAGCACGATTGATCGCTGTCCGTCCTGTTTGCGGCGCGTCGCCGAGAGGGACGCGCCGTGGACTTTTCTGCGGTCCGCCCGATACCCGCCGCCCTTCCCGCCGCACCGCGACGATACGGAACCGGCGTGGATGACACAACCTTCCGCCGTCCTGCATAGTGGACGTGCGGATTCCTTAACCTCTCGAGGAGGCCACTGATGAATACGACCCAGAATGCCCGCGATACCGCCCGTGCAGCCGCCGACAACGCGGTCGACGATCTCAAGGATGCCGCCGCCAGCGCCACCGCCGGCCTGCGCCAGGCTGCCGCCAGCCTCCGCGAGGCGACGTCCGAAGCCACCGCGCATCTGTCCGAGGCGGGCAGCGCCGCCGCACGCGGCGCGCATGACCTGTGGGACCAGGCGGGTGATGCCATCCGTCGCAATCCGATGGCGGCGTTCGGCATCGCGCTGGCTGCCGGTGCCGTGCTGTCGCGGCTGTTGCGTCGCTGAGAGGTCCCGGCGTGACGCCGGAACATCCGCTGCCGGAAGCGCAGGAGACGCCGCCAAACGGCGGCGCCTCGGCCGGGGCCGGTCAGGCATCCGGATCCGAAACGCTTGAGCGCGGCAAGGTGGTGGCAGAAGCCGCAGCGCAGACCATCGCACACGGAACGCGCGCGTTCCTGTCCTGGCTGCGGCTGGCACAGGCGGAAGCGGGCGTCGCCCGCGCGCAGATGGTCCGCATCGGCATTGCGGCGGCAATCGGCCTACTGGCGGTGTTCTTCACCTGGATCTCGGCAGCGGTGGCCCTCGGTGCCGCACTGATGGCCACGGGCATGCCGGTGGCGCTCGCACTGGCGCTGGTGTTCCTTGCCCACGTGCTGGTGCTGGTGACACTGGCCCTGCTCATCCGTGGCTGGTCACGATCACTGGGTTTCCCGCGAACCCGGGCGGCCCTCATGGCGATGTTCGCAAAGGACAAGGCATGAAACTCAAGGGACGGCTGGTCCAACTGGAAGCGCGCGAGCGCGCCTTCCACCACCACCTGGAAAAAGCCCGGGAATCCACGGCGACCCTGCACGCAGCGGCCCGCTCGCTGTCGCCGATGGTCGTGGTCGGGACCGGGCTGACGGTCGGCGCGCTGCTGGCCCGGCTGCCGAGCAAGACCTGGTCGCTGCCCGTTGCCGGCCTGTTCGTTGTCGGCCGGCAAGCCGCGAGACTGCCGGTCGGTCGCTGGTTGCTGCTGGCGTTGACGCGCCAGAAGCGGCACTGGAAGCGGAAACTGCGCGGGATGTCCGCAGCGGCAAAGGTCCGGCCCAGTCTCTGATCCGCCGGGCCTGCCAATCCGGGGTGGGCATGATAGGATTTTGTCCTTGTATCGCGATACAGCGATAAAGGACCGACCTTGATGGACCACCCCGTCTCGCTGGAATTCTATCCCCCGAAAAACGACGAGCAGCGCGCCCAGCTCGACAAGACCGTTGCCCGCCTGGCGCACCTGGACCCTGAGTACGTCAGCGTCACCTTCGGCGCCGGCGGCTCGACGCTGAGCTACACGCCGGAGACCGTGGCCGGCCTGCGCGAACGGCATCAACTGGATGCGGCGCCCCATGTCTCCTGCGTCGGTGGCACGCGCGACGAGTTGTCTGCACTGATCCGCCGCTATCGCGAGCTCGGCTGCCGTCGCGTCGTCGCATTGCGCGGCGATCTGCCGTCCGGCATGGGCCACAGTGGCGATTTCCGCTACGCCTCCGACCTGGTCGAATTCATCCGCGCCGAACACGGCGACTGGTTCCACGTCGAGGTCGGCTGCTATCCGGAAGTGCATCCGCAGGCTGAAGACGCCCATGCCGACCTGCGGGCGCTGAAGGTCAAGGTCGATGCCGGTGCCAACGGCGCCATCACGCAGTACTTCTACAACGCCGACGCCTACTTCCGATTCGTCGACGAGGCGCGTCGGCTGGGCATCGACATTCCCATCGTGCCGGGCATCATGCCGATCGCCAACTTCAGCCAGCTGCGCCGCTTCTCCGAGTTG
>CAZYHP010000058.1:0-19918 GCA_964647135.1 uncultured Rhodanobacteraceae bacterium | reverse complement strand
GCTTCGATCCGCCGCTGCAGCCGCGCGAGGTCGCCGTGCTGGCGCCGGACATCGACCTCTACGTGCCCTTCCTGGACGCGGTATTCGGTGCCGGCGCGGAGGGCGGTCGCATTCCCTATGCCGTCGCCGATACCAGCCCGCTGGCGGGCGAAACGCTGGCCGATGTCTTCGTGCAGCTGCTGGGTCTGCCGGTGTCGCGCTTCGGCCTCGGGGAAATCCTTGATCTCGTCGCCAGCGCGCCGATCGCCGACGCGGCGGGCCTCGATGTGCCGGCGCTGGAGCGGCTGCGCACCTGGTTGCACGAAGCGGGCGCGCGCTGGGGTCTGGACGCACGACATCGTGCCGCCCATCAGGCGCCCGCCGATGCCAGCTGCACCTGGCAGTTCGCACTCGATCGGCTGCTGCTGGGTCATGCCACCGGCAGCGACGCCGAGATCCCGGTTGGCGATGGCCTGGTCGCGCCGTTGCCGGCGCTGGAGGGCGGCAGCCTCGACGGTCTGGACACACTGATCGGCGTGTTGCGCACGCTGGTGCGTTTCCAGACGCGGATGGCGCAGCCGAAGACACCGGCGCAGTGGCGCGAACTGCTGCTGCGCCTGCTTGAGGACCTGCTGCCGCCGCTGCCCGGAGATGACGCCGGGCAGCGTGCGCTGAAGCGTCTGCATACGCTGGTCGACACCTTCGCCAGCGATGCCAGGCGCGCCGGCTACAGCGGCGAGGTGCCCTGCGAGATCGTCCGCCACCATTTCGCATCGAAACTGTCGGATGCCGACACGCGCGCACCGCTGCTGACGGGTGGCGTCAGCTTTGCGCGCATGGTGCCGATGCGCCTGCTGCCGTTCCGCGTCATCTGCGTGCTCGGCCTCAACGATGGCGACTATCCGCGTCGCGATCCGGCCTTCGGCCTCAACCGCCTGACCGCCGCCCGTGGCTCGCCCGACTGGCGTCGCGGCGACCGCTCGCTGCGCGACGACGACCGCTTCCTGTTCCTGCAGCTGTTCGCCGCCGCGCAGGACGTGTTCTATGTCAGTTACCTCGGCGCCGATCCCCGCGACGGCAGTCGCCGCGAGCCATCGCCGCTGGTCAGCGAACTGCTCGACGAAGCGGCACGCCAGCATGCCGACGCACCGGCCGCGGCGAAGGGATTGCTGGTGCAGCATCCGCTGCAGCCGTTCGCGCCGGCGGCCTTCGGCGCCGACGACGAGCCACGCCGCTTCAGCTACCGCGAGCACTGGCAGGCGGCCGCTTCCGCCTTGAGCGGCAACACGCGCGCGGCGTTGCCGCCCTGGTACGCCGGTCAGCCGCTGGCCGACGAAGACGGCGCAACGCGCGTGTCGCTGGAACAGCTGCGTCGCTTCCTGCTTTCGCCCGCGCAGGCCTTTGTCGAGCAGCGTCTGGGTCTGCGCCTGCCGGACATCGACAAGGCCGTGGAAGATCTCGAACCCTTGCTGCCGCCGGCGCGGGGCCTGGAACGCCATGCCCTGCAGTGGGCGGTGTTCGAAGGGGCATTGCGCGGTGAGGACGATGCGCGGCTGCATGCACGCCTCAGTGCCCGTGCGATGTTGCCGGCGAACCGCATCGGCCGTCGCGGCCTGGAAGCCCTGCGCGCGCAGATCGAGCCCTACGCGAGTGCCTTCGCGAGCTGGCGTGGCGATGCCGAGCCGTTGCCGTCATCGCTGCTGGAAGTCGATGTCGGCGGAACGGTCCTCCATGGCCGCCTCGCCAATGTCTTCGGCCACGGCATCGCGCGCCTGCGCTTCGGCCGGCCCAGCGGTCCCTCGATCATCCGGCACGGCCTGGACTGGCTGCTCGCCTGCGCCGCCGGTGTGGAGCTGCCGTTCGTCGAGTTCCATGAAGGCGACGCCGGCGGGCCAGGGCCGCATCCACGTCCGTTGCTGTCGTCTGAAGCGGCGACGGCGGCCCTGCAGTCACTGCTGTCGCTGCGCGCCCGTGGCTTGCGCGAGCCCTTGCCCTTCGCACCCTACAGTGGCTGGGCGTACTTCAGCGCCCGCGACGATGAAGGCACGGCCCTGCGCGCAGCCGCGCAACGCTGGCAGGGCAGTGACTACCAGTTCGGTGAAAGCGGCCAGCCGGCCATCCAGCTGGCGTTCCGTGGCCACGATCCCTTCGCCGACGCGGCTGGCGTCGCCGCGTTCGCCGAGCTTGCCACGACCGTCTTCTCGACCCTCACGCCTGCGCCTGCACCGGGCTCCGACGGCGGCGGAGGCAGCGAAGGTGTCGATGGCGGCGGCCATGCCGACACAGGTCCCGAAGCCAGTCCCGATCCCGGTGGCAGCGCGCCTGCCAAGGCGCCGTCGCGCAAGCGCAAGACTGCGGCGTCCGACTCGCCGGCCATCACCTCATTCAAGGTGACGGGATGAGTGACGCATCCGAAAACGAGTACCTCGAGCTGTCGCTGGAGGGCGTGCAGTCCATCGAGGCCTCGGCCGGCACCGGCAAGACCTTCACGCTGGCGACGCTGGTGCTGCGCCTGCTGGTCGAGCGCCGCCTGCGCATCGGCGAAGTGCTCGCGGTCACCTTCACCGACGCCGCGACGCAGGAATTGCGCGCGCGAATCCGTGCACGTCTTCAGCTGGCGCTGTCGCTGCTGGAGGGCGACACCGATGCCGGGGGCGCATCGGATGCGCCGGTCACCGCCGCCGTGCTGCAGTGCTGGCTGCATACCAGCGGCGAGTCACCGGCGACATTGCGACTGCGCCTGCGTGAGGCCGCCGACGGCATCGACCTGGCCTCCATCTTCACCATCCACGGCTTCTGCGCCCGCGTTCTGCGCGAACACGCGCTGGAAAGTGGCCAGGGCTTCGACGCGCCGGACCTGCTGGCCAACGATCGCCACCTGCGCCTGGAAGCGGCTGCCGACCTGTGGCGTGCGCATGCGGTCAATCCCGTTGATGCCGATGACCTGCTCGCGCTGTGGCCCGAGGGCCCGCAGGCGCTGGCCGATGACCTGCAGGTGCTGGCCGCTGATATCGAACTGATGCCAGAGAAGGCTCCGATTCTCGCCGATCCGATGCCGGCACTGCAGGCCGCTGCCGACGCACTGATGGCGGCGACGCGCGAGGATGGCGAGCGCTTCCGCGACGCCCTCCTTGCTGCCGTGTCGGCCAAGGTGCTCAACGGCAACAGTTACCGGGCGGCGTGGGTGCAGTCCTTGTTCGCCGATCTGCGCACGTGGACCGACAGCGGCGACAACACGGTGTTGTTTCCCATGGACCTGCTGGGCAAGCTCGATCGCGACTTCCTGCTCGGCAAGACCAACAAGGGCAAGGACGCCTTGTGCCCCGACTCGCCGATGTGCGCGGCCATCCGGCGGTATGGCGAAGCGCAGGACGCCCGGGCGGAGCATCTCGATCAGCGGCGCGCGCTGCTGCTGCATGCCTTGCGCAGCGAGGTCCGTCATCGCCTGTCACGGCGCAAGACGCAGCTGCGCGTGCAGACCTACGACGATCTCATCGACCGCGTCGCCGATGCGCTGTCCGGTCCGCACGCCGAAACGCTGGCGGCGCGCCTGCGACAGCAGTACCGCATTGCCCTCGTCGATGAATTCCAGGATACCGATCCGCGCCAGTGGCTGATCTTCGACCGCGTCTTCGGTGCCGCCAGCAAGGAACCGGCGCTGTTCCTGATCGGCGATCCCAAGCAGGCGATCTACGGCTTCCGCGGTGGCGATGTCGACACCTACCTCGCTGCCGTCGAGACCGCCGAATCGGCGCCGTCGCTGGACTGCAATTTCCGCTCGCGCCCGTCGGTACTGGAAGCGGTCGACGCCTTGTATGAAGCGGCCGGTACGGACGCCTTCGTTGTCGAAGGCATCGCGTTCCACCCGGTATCACCGGGCGGTGTACGCGTCGATGGGGATTTCCGGATCGCCGCTGAGGTCGCGCCGGCCCTGACGATCTGGCGCGCACCGCCACCGCCGCCGGACGACAGCGGCAAGGTCAAGGCCTACAGCGCGGACGCCGCCCGCGCACTCGCGACCCGCGCCTGCGTTGCCGAGGTCCATCGGCTGCTCGCTGCGGCGCGACGCGGTGACGCACTGATTGACGGCCGACCGCTGCAGCCCGGCGATATCGCCGTGCTGGTGCGCGCCCATCACGAAGCCGCACGCATCCGCGACGCCCTGGCGGAAGCGGGTATCCCCGCCGTGGCGGCCGGGCGACACAGCCTGTTCGCCACGGATGAAGCGCTGGAACTGCATGCCCTGCTGCTTTCGTTGCGGCATGGCGCCGATGATGGCCGCCTGCGCACGGCGCTGGCCACGGTCCTGATCGGCATGACCGCGCACGATATCGCCGCGCTGGATCGTGATGGCCCCGCGCTGCACGACGCGCGCCTGCAGGCGCTGCAGTGGCGCGAACGGCTGCAGCGCGGCGGTGTGCTGGCCCTCGTCAACACGCTGTGCGCCGCGAATGCCGCACGGTTGTTCGGCCTGCTCGACGGCGAACGACGCGTCAGCAACTACCTGCAGCTGGCCGAACAGCTTCAGGAGGTGCAGACCCGGACGCTGGGACTGGCCGGCCTGATCGACTGGCTGGCGCACGCCATCGCCGAAGCGGATGGCCAGGATGAAACGCAGCTGCTGCGCCTGGAATCGGATGCGCGTCGCGTCCAGGTCGTGACCCTGCACAAGAGCAAAGGCCTGGAATATCCGCTGGTGTTCATGCCCTTTGCGGCCATCGGTGGCAAGGCGCGCTCGCCCGGCCGCCACCTCACTGTGAGTGAAGCGGGCCAGCGCGTGCTGCACTGGAATTTGCCGCGCGCCCATCCCGGCTGGTCGGACGCCGTCGACGCCTGGAAGCAGGCGCAGGCCGCCGAAGATGCGCGACTGCTCTATGTCGGCCTGACCCGTGCCAGTCACGGCCTCTGGCTCGCGACCGGCAACTTCCACGGTCACGACACGACGCCGCTGGGCGCGATGCTTGGCGATGTCGATTCGCTGCTGGCGTCGATTGACGGCGGGATCGCGCTCGACGAACGCGTTCCCGCTGACCAGCCGGTCTGGCTGCCGCCCGAGAGCGACAGCGTGGTGCCGCCGGCGCGCCGGGTGCGGCGGTCGCTGGCGTCGGACTGGTGGATCTACAGCTTCACGCAGTTGCGACATGCCGACGGTGGCCACAGTGTGTCGGCGGCCGCGACGGAAGCGCCGGCTGCGGCCGCCGACGAACCGGCGCAGGACGTGCCGGTGGCTGAGGACGATGCCGGCGGTGCGTTCGATGCGTTGCTGGGTGGCTCGCGATTCGGCAACGTCCTGCATGCGGCGCTGGAGCGCGTCGACTTCGCCGCCTGGGCGCCCTGGCGACCGGGCGATGAGGCGCCGCCCGGCGAAACGCGGATCCTTGTCGAGGCATTGCGCGGCGAAGGTTACGGCAGCGACCACCTCGATGCCGGTACCGGACTGATGACCTCGCTGATCGGTCGCACGCTGACGGTACCGCTGCCGGAAGGGGGCGCGCTGTGCAGCCTGCCGCCGCAGGCACGCCGTGCCGAAATCGAATTCCACTTCACGATGAACCGCACCCCTGTGCCGGCCCTGCTGGCGCTGCTGCATCGACACGGGCTGGTTACGGCGAGGAGCGGCTTCGGACTGCGCCAGCGCCTCGAAGGACTGATGACCGGCAAGATCGACCTCACCTATGTGCGCGACGACCGCTGGTACGTGCTGGACTACAAGTCGAACCGGCTGGCGCGTTACGACGCCGCGGGCATTGCCGATGCCATGACGCAGGGCGAGTACGACCTCCAGGCGCTGATCTACACGCTGGCCCTGCATCGTTGGCTGCGCTTCCGTTTGCGTGACGCCTACGAGTACGCCCGCGATTTCGGCGGCATCCGCTATCTGTTCTGCCGCGGGCTCGACGGCAGCGGCATCAACGGCATCCACGCGCAGCGTTTCGCGCCGGCACTGGTCGAGGCACTCGATGCGCTGTTCGCGGGGCGGCCCATCGACGCAGGGCGCGACGGTGTACCGACGGTGGAGGCCGGCGCATGAACGCGACACCGCTGTTCGACGCGCTGAAAGGCAGCGGCCAGCTGCGCACGCTGGACCTCGCGTTCGCGCAGGCGCTGCGGCGACTGGATGCCGACACGCCCGACACGGCGCTCGCCGCCGCGGCGCTGGCGTCATTCGCCGTCGCCAATGGCCACGCCGGTTTCGACATCGGCCATCCTGGCGAGCTGCTCAGCCTCGATCATCCCTGGCCGGCGCCAGACGAGTGGACAGAGGTGTTGCAGGCATCACGCTGGTTCGCGTCGCCGCTGTCCGCCGACGAGGCGTCGGCCCCTGATGCGCCCTTGGTCCTTGAAAACGGCCTGGTCTATCTGCGCCGCTATCGCGAATACGAACGCCAGCTTGCGGCCGGACTGCAGCGCATTGCCGGCGTCGACATCGCGGCCGAAGAACCGGCGGCACTGGCAGCGCTGTTCGCGCGACTGTTTCCCGATGCCGATCGCGGCGCTGTTCGACAGGCGCGTGCTGCCGCGCTGGCGCTGCGCAAGCCGCTGCTGCTGGTGACCGGCGGACCCGGTACCGGCAAGACCACGACGATCACCCGGCTGCTGGTGCTGCTCGCCGAACAGGCGGCGCAATCCGGCGGGGCAGCGCCGCGGATCGCGCTGGCGGCGCCGACCGGTCGCGCGGCGGAGCGCATGGCCGAAAGCGTCCGCCTGGCCACGCAGTCGCTGGCGGCGGCGGGTGTCGATGCGACGCGGGTGGCGACGCTGCCGGACAGCGGCAGCACATTGCACCGCCTGCTGGGTACGATCCCCGATTCGCCGCAGTTCCGCCACCATGCCGGCAATCCCCTGCCTTTCGATGTCGTCGTCGTCGACGAGGCCTCGATGATCGACCTGCCGCTGATGGCGAAGCTGGTCGATGCGGTGTCATCAGGCACGCGGCTGATCCTGATCGGCGATCCCGACCAGTTGCCGTCGGTCGAGGCCGGCGATGTGCTCAGCGGCATCCTGCGCGCGTCCGGCGCCGGCGACCAGGTCGACCGCATCGATGCCGATGCGCTCGCGCCCCTGCTGGGCGAGCTGCCCGTCGATTCGATCAGCCTGGAGGCAGCGCGCAGTTTCCGCGGCCAGCGCGTCCACCTGCAGCGCGGCTGGCGCCAGAGCGAAGCGCTGCAGCTGGCACCGCTGGCGGAGGCGACGCGCAAGGGTGACGGCAATGCCGCGCTGGCCCTGCTGCGCAGCGGCGAATTGGGCAACGTCGAATTCCACGAAGGCGGAACCGATCCACTGCAGTCGCATGGCGCACAGCTGCTGGCGCACTGGCGCGCGCTCGCCGAGGTGGACGGGCCGGCGGCGGCGCTGGCGATGGCAGCGCGTCTACGCCTGCTCACCGCGGTGCGGGAAGGGCCGCAGGGCGCGCGCAGCCTCAACGCGCGCATCGAGGAACAGTTGTCCGGTACGCAGCGTCGCGGCGATGCCCACTTCCATGGGCGCCTGCTGCTGGTCACCGAGAACAGCTATCGCCACGGCCTCTTCAACGGCGACATCGGCGTCTGTTTCAACGACGGCGAAGGTCGCGTGATGGCCTGGTTTCCGGGCAGCGATCCGGCGCAGCCGCGGGTGTTCCATCCAGCGGCGCTGCCGGCCCACGAAAGCGCCTTCGCGATGACCGTACACAAGTCGCAGGGCAGCGAATTCGACACCGTGTGGTTGCTGCTGCCGGCGCGCGGCAACCGCGTGCTCAGCCGCGAGCTGGTCTACACCGGCATCACGCGTGCGCGCAACGCGCTGCACCTGGCGGGCAGCGAGCCGGTCCTGCGCGAAGCCCTGTCACGCCATGCCAGCCGCAGCTCCGGCCTGGCCTGGCGCCTCGGTGCGACGGCGACGCCCGACGCGTGAAGGGCAGGCGTCGCGCTGGCGTCAGCGCGCCAGCAGGCGCAGGCCGAATCCCTGGCGTTCGTCGCCCCAGCCGTCGATGACCCGCAGGCCGGCCTGCGCCGCCAGGGCCGCGAAGCGTTCGTCGCGATACTTGTGGCTGTACTCGACGCGCATCGCCTCGTCGGCCGCGAAAGTCACCGTCTGCCCGGCGACCTGTACGGTCTGTTCGCGCAGGCTGACGATATCGGTCTCGATGCGCTCGCGTTCCTGCGCGTATCGCGCGCGGTGCGCGAACGCATCAAGGTCGAAGTCGGCACCCAGCTCGCGATTGATGCGCGCCAGCAGGTTGAGCGTGAAGGCGGCGGTCACGCCGGCGGCATCGTTGTAGGCGGCCTCGATGCGATCCGGATTCTTCACCAGGTCGATGCCGATCAGGGCCATGCCGTCTCCGGCGAGGGTCGCGGCCATGGCGCGCAGCAGCGCGACCGCTTCGTCGTCGCTGAAATTGCCCAGCGTCGAGCCGGGAAAGAACACCAGCACGCGGCCACCTTCACCGGCCTGCGGCAAGTGCAGCGGTTGCGTGAAATCGGCCAGCAGCGGATGCACGGGCAGATCGGGGAAGCGCGCATGCAGGCGTGTGACGCTGGCGTTCAGGGCCTTGGGAGAGATTTCCACCGGCGTGTAGGCGCGTGGTGAATCCAGTCCTGCCAGCAGCGTGCGCGTCTTCAGGCCACTGCCGCTGCCGTATTCGACGACGTGGCACTGGCGCCCGACGCGCGCGGCGATCGCAGGCATGCTCTGCGCCAACAGCCCCTGCTCGACGCGCGTGAGGTAGTACTCCGGTTGGCGCGTGATCGCCTCGAACAGCGCCGAACCGCGCGCATCGTAGAAATATTTCGAGGGCAGCCGTTTCGGTCGCCGGCTGAGACCGGCGATGACATCACGGCGCAGTGAGGCGGCCGGATCGCTCGCGGATTTCGAAGAGGCAAGGTTCATGGCAGGTCCTTCGCCAGGCGCAGACCGGCAAACTGCCAGCGCGCGGACGGCGCAAAGAAGTTGCGATAGCTGGCACGCACATGCCCGGCCGGTGTCGCGCAGCTGCCGCCACGCAACACCCACTGTCCGCACATGAACTTGCCGTTGTACTCGCCGACATCGCCCGTCCATGGGCGGTAGCCGGGATACGCGGTGTAGGCGCTGGCCGTCCATTCCCAGACGTCGCCAAACAGTTGCAGCAGACCTTCGCCCGGCGTTGCCGGCTGCGGTTCGTATCTTCCTTCGTCGGCGAAATGACCCTGCAAGGCCTGCGTCGCCGCGGCGCATTCCCACTCGGCCTCGGTGGGGAGCCGCGCACCGGCCCAGCGCGCGAACGCATCGGCCTCGTAGTAGCTGAGGTGGCAGACCGGCGCATGCGGATCCAGTGCACGCACGCCTGCCAGCGTGAACGCGCGTTCGAGATCGGCCTGCCAGTAAAGTGGGCGCTGCCAGTCCTGTTCGCGCGCCAGCGCCCAGCCATCGCTCAACCACAGCGCGGCGGTTCGATAGCCGCCGTCCTCGATGAAGGCGCGATACTCGCCATTGCTCACCGGCCGGTTGGCCAGCGCATGCGCGCCGACCAGTACACGGTGCCGCGGCGACTCGTTGTCGTAGGCAAACGTATCCGTGGCTGAGGGCCAGGCGGCGTGGCCGATGTCGACGACCGCTTCGTCCTGCGCGATCCATTGCAGCGGCAGTGGCGAACCGGCCAGCGACTTCAGGTCATCGCGATACGCCGGTTGCAGCGCATTGCCGGACAGCGCGTGCTTGATGTCGGTGAGCAGCAATTCCTGGTGCTGCTGTTCGTGGTGCAGCCCGAGCAGCAGGCGTTGCCGCAGCGACCCGTCGAGGCGGTCGGCGTGGAGATCGGCGAGGATCCGTGCGTCCAGTTCGGCGCGGTACGCCAGGACTTCATCCAGGGATGGACGCGACAGCAGTCCGCGCTGCGGTCGCGGATGCCGCGGCCCGGCGGCCTCGTAGTAGCTGTTGAGGAGATAGTGCCACTGCGGGCGAAGCGCCGGTGCGCCGCTGGCCTGCAGTATGAAGTGGTCGAAGAACCAGGTGCTGTGCGCCAGATGCCACTTCGCCGGACTGGCGTCCGGCATGCTCTGCAGCATCGCGTCTTCGGCCGAAAGCGGTGCGGCCAGGCGCAGGCTCGCCGCCCTGACAGCGGCAAAGCGCTGGGCCAGCGAATCCGCCGGCGCCGACACCGGGAGGGATGTCGCGGTCGCTTGCATGTCCCGAACCATAACCGATGCTGCATGATCGCTGCATTTGCAGCATAGGCTTATATCGGAACAGGAGCGCCTCGTGCGCCCGCGAAAATTTTTCAAGGGCGGCGGCCGTCCGCTGCCCTTCGGTCACTGCCGCAGCGCCTCGATGGGATCCAGCCGGGCGGCCTTGCTGGCCGGGTAGTAGCCGAAGAACAGGCCGGTGGCGACGGAGAAGGCGGTCGCCATCAGGATCACGTTCTGGTTCAGGGCGATCGGCAGATCGGTGAAACTGCCCACCGCGAGCGCGCCGGCGACACCGATGAGGATGCCGATCAGGCCACCTCCCAGCGAAATGATCATCGCCTCGGCCAGGAACTGCGCGCGCACCGTCGAAGGTCCGCCACCGATCGCCATGCGCAGGCCGATCTCCTTGATGCGTTCGGTGACCGACACCAGCATGATGTTCATGATGCCGATGCCGCCGACCACCAGCGAAATCGTCGCGACGGCGCCGAGCAGCAGCGACATCAGCCGTGTCGTCTGCGTGCGCGTGGCGACCATCTGCGAGATGTTGCGCACCGCGAAATCGTCCTCGGCGCCAGGGAGGATGCGATGGCGCTGGCGCAGCAGGCGCGTCGCCTCTTCTTCGACATAGGCCAGGTCCTCCGCGCGCGCCACCGAGATGGTGATGCCGTTGACGCGGTCGGTGGGCATCATCACCGCCGGCCGACCCGTGCCGGCGCCGGCCGCGGGCGCGGCCGCACCGGCGCCAAGCAGGCGCCGACGCGCCGTGTCCAGCGGCAGCATGACGACATCGTCGGCATCGCCGCCCCAGCCGGTCTGGCCCTTGCTCGCCAGCACGCCGACGACGGTCAGCGGCACCTGGGCGATGCGCACGGTCGCGCCGACCGCCTCGCCCTCGCCGAACAGCTCGCGGCGCACGGTTTCACCGATGACGACGACCTTGGCGGCGGTGCTGTAATCCCGCGGCTGGAAGAACTCGCCCTGCGACAGTTGCCAGTCGTTGATGACGAAGTAGTCCTCGGTGACGCCCTGCCAGCTCGACGACCAGTTCTTCTCGGCGTAGATGATCTGGCCACCGCCACGGACATTGGCGGTGATGTACTGGATTTCCGGGATCTCCTCGCGCAGCGCTTCCATGTCGCCGGTGGTCAGCGACGGCAGGCTGCCGGCGGCCATGCGCACGCCGCCGCCGCGGCCGCCACCCGGGAACACCTCCAGGCGGTTGGAGCCGAGGTTGCTCATGATGCGGTCGAGTTCGGCCTGCGTGCCCTGGCCGACCGACACCATGACGATCACCGCGGCGATGCCGATGATCACGCCAAGCGCGGTCAGGATGCTGCGCAGCCAATTGCCGCGCAGTGCGAACAGGGCCATGCCGAGGGTGTCGGTGGTTTTCATCGGGTCGCCTCGCTGGCCGGATCGAAGAGGCGGCCGTCGCGGATGTGGAGGGTGCGGTCGGCATGTTCGGCGACATGCGCATCATGGGTGATCAGGATCACCGTGTGGCCCTCGTCGCGCAATCGCTTGAACAGAGCAAGGATCTCCTCGCCGGTACGCGAGTCCAGGGCGCCGGTGGGTTCGTCGGCGAGCAATATCGGCGGCGAATTGATCAGTGCCCGGGCGATGGCGACGCGCTGCTGCTGGCCGCCGGACAGTTCGCTGGGGCGATGATGCCCGCGGTCGCCGAGGCCGACCGCGGCGAGCGCACGCTCGGCCAGTGCGGCGCGGTCGCCGCGCGGCACGCCGGCATAGACCAGCGGCAGCATCACGTTTTCCAGTGCGCTCATGCGCGGCAGCAGGTGGAAGCCCTGGAACACGAAGCCGATCTTCGACAGTCGCAGCTGCGCGCGCTGCTCGGCATCGAGCGTCGCCACGTCGACGCCGTCGCAGAGATAGCGGCCGGCGCTGGGTGTGTCGAGACAGCCGATCATGTTCATCAGCGTCGACTTGCCCGAGCCGGAGGGGCCCATGATCGCCATGAACTCGCCGCCCTGGATGTCGAAGCTGACGTCGTCCAGCGCACGCACCTCGCCGGGTGTGCCGGCGTTGTAGATCTTGCTGAGGTGCTCGACCTGGATGATCGGCACCGGCACCGGAGTGGAGTGGGCGGCCGGGGTCACGGCGTGCGCTCGACGCCGGTGACCAGCTCGGCGCCGGGCTGCAGGCCGGCGAGGACTTCGCTGTGGCTGTTGTCGGCCAGGCCGATGCGCACCGGCACCTGTTCGGCCTGGCCGTCGCGCAGCACCCACACGGTCGCGCGACGGCTGTTCGCCATCAGCGCCAGCTCCTCGTCGAGCAGGGTCTGCTGTTCGGCGCTGAGTTCGGCGCGCAGCGGCTGCAGGGCCTCGGCCATGGCCTCGGCGCTGCGCCGGCGACGCGTCTCGTCGCTCTGTGCCGCCGCAGCCTGGGGTCCACCGCCGCCCTGTTGCATGCGCGCCATCATGCGCTGGCGCATCTGCGCCATCGCCTCGTCGAGACGGCTGCGCTGGGTGGCATCGAGCTTCAGGCGCGTCGCCAGTTCGTCGACCTGTTGCTGTGCCTGCGCACGCATGCGGGCGATCGCTTCCGGGCTCGGCGCACCCTCCGTCGCTGCCGCGGCGGCTTCGCCCGGCGGCCGGTAGCGCAGGGCCGCGTTGGCGAGGCGGGTGACGTTCTCGCGTTCGCTGACCAGCACTTCGGCGCTGGCCGTCATGCCCGGCAACAGCGAACCGTCGGCATTGTCGACATCGACAATGACCGGATAGGTAATGACCGTGGCGTTCTCGGTCGCGGCCAGGCGCACCTGGCGCACGCGGCCACTGAAGTCGCGACCGGGAAACGCGTCGACGGTGAAGCGCACGGTTTGGCCAGCGCGGATCTGGCCGACATCGGATTCATCGACGGTCAGTTCGATCTGCATCTTCGAGAGGTCTTCGGCGATGCTGAAGAGCACCGGCGTCTGGAAGCTGGCCGCGACCGTCATGCCCGGTTCGATGGCGCGCAGCAGGACGACGCCATCGACCGGCGAGCGGATGACCGTGTAGTCGACATCGAGCTGCGCGTTGGCGACCGCGGCGCGGCGCTGCGCCACCTGCGACTGCGCCACCTTGACCGCCGCCTGCGTCGAGGCGACGCGGGCCTGCGCCTGGTCGCGCGCGGCGACGGCGCTGTCGTAGTCGGCACGCGAGACCAGCCGGCGTTCCCAGATCGCGGTGACGCGTTCGTAGTTCGCCTCGGCGTTGCGCAGCGTCGCCGCCGCCTCGCCGGCGTTCGCTCGCGCCGCATCGAGATTGGCCAGCGCGCTGGTCAGGTCGGCTTCCGACTGCTCGAGGCGCGATCGGAAGTTGGCGGGATCCAGATGCGCGATGGCCTGGCCGGCCTCGACGCGATCATTGAAGTCCACCTCCACGGACAGCACCAGGCCCGAGACCTGCGAACCGACGTCGACCGTCGACAGCGCACTCAGCTTGCCGGTCGCGGCGATGGCGACGCGGATCGTGCCGGTATCGACCGTGGTGGTGCGATAGCGGACCTCTTCGGCAGTCGGCCATATCCACCATGCCAGGGCCGCCACGGCGGCGGCGATGCCCAGGAACAGCGGCCAGCGCGGCCGGCGTCGGGCGGACGCAGCGTTGCCGGGGCGGGGCGCCGGACGGATGCCGATCGGACTGCTGTAAGGGGGTGAAGAGGTGTCGGCCATGGATCGATTCGGTCCTGCGGGCAAGAGGGGGCGGCGATTGGACAGACGTTCGGCGCCAGGGTTCACGGACGCCATTGTCGCGGCGCTTCGTGGAGAAATCGTGCCGGAGTCTGTCGCCTGCATGAATGCTGCGGCAAGGCGGGCAACGCGGCGGTCGTACCGATCGCCGCGGAGCGGGCAGGGCGCCGGTGTCGAAATCCGTTAGCATGCCGGCACCATGACCGCCCTGCCGCCGCCCGGGAGCAAACGACTTGGCCTGGTGATCGACCTCGATACCTGCGTCGGTTGCCATGCCTGTGCGGTGGCGTGCAAGCAGTGGAACGACGTCGGCGCCTATGGCCCGCTCAACGACCAGGATGGCTACGGCGCGGAACCGGATGGCGCCTGGCTCAACCGCGTGCACAGCTACGACGTGGTCACCCCCGAAGGTGATGCCACGACGCTGCATTTCCCGCGTTCCTGCCTGCACTGCGAGAACGCCGCCTGCGTCACCGTCTGTCCCACCGGCGCCAGCTTCAAGCGCGCCGAGGACGGCATCGTGCTGGTCAATCCGGATACCTGCATCGGCTGCAAGCTGTGCGCCTGGGCCTGTCCCTACGGCGCGCGCGAGATCGATCCGGTCGAGAAGACCATGAAGAAGTGCACGCTCTGCGTCGATCGCATCGACAACCCGGCGCTGCCCGAACACGACCGCCAGCCCGCCTGCGTGCAGGCCTGCCCGACGCGTGCGCGGCACTTCGGTGACCTCGGCGATCCGGCGTCGGCGGTGTCGAGACTGGTCGCCGAACGCGGCGGCCAGGCACTGGCGCCGGAGCTGGGCTACAAGCCGACCAACCGCTACCTGCCGCCGCGCAAGCGCCGTCAGCGGGCCGGCGATACCGGCGCGCCGGCACGCCTGGACGACCACGGTTTCGACGCACAGAAGGCTTCGCCGCTGCTGCGCTGGGCCGACCGCCTGCTGTCGCGCTGACACCGGGCCCGGCGACGCATGCATCCGGCGGCTTCGGTCATCCTGTTCACCAGCCTGAGTGGTGCCGGTTACGGACTGCTGTTCTGGCTGGGCCTGTGGCTGCTGGCAGGAAGCAACGCGCCGACAGCGGCCTCGACACTGGTCATGCTGGCTGTCGGCTTCGTGCTGGTCGTCGCCGGCCTGCTGGCTTCGGTCGCCCACCTCGGTCGCCCGCTGCGTGCCTGGCGCGCCTTCAGCCAGTGGCGCAGCTCTTGGCTGTCGCGGGAAGGCGTGATCGCGGTGGTCAGCCTGGCGGTCGTGGTCGCGCTGGCGATCGCGGTCGGGCGGGATCTCGCACCGGGCGTTGTCCTTGCGCTGGCCACGGCGCTCTGTCTGGTCGCCGCGCTGACGGTGTATTGCACGGCGCGCATCTATTCCAGCCTGCGGCCGGTTCCGGCCTGGCACAACGGCTGGGTCCTTCCCGGCTACGCCGTACTCGCCGCCGCCAGCGGCAGCGCATGGCTCGCAGCGATGGCGTCCTTCGTCGGTGCGTCGGACAGGCGAATCGCGATCGCGATCCTCATGGCGGTGGTGTTCGCCCTGGCTGTCGCCATCAAGCTGATGTACTGGCGGCATATCGACCGTCACGGTGCCGGCGTCGATGCCGCCGCCGCGCTCGGCCTGCCGGCGGGCAGTCGCGTGACGCCCTTCGAGGCGCCGCATACCGAGGCCAACTTCCTGCTCAAGGAAATGGGCTTCGCGCTGGCGCGCAAGCACGGCCAGCGACTGCGCCGCATCGTCGTGGTCCTGCTCTGCCTGGCGCCGCTGCCGGTGCTGCTCGCCGTGGCCTTTTCAGCCGCCGGCCCGCTGCCTGCGGTGGTCAGCGTGCTGCTGGCCATGCTGGCCGTACTGGTCGAACGCTGGTTGTTCTTCGCCCAGGCGCGCCATGTCGTGATGACCTATTACGACGCCCAGCCCAGCTGAGCCGGAAACGTCCGGTCATCGATCACGCAAGCTGTCGCGCCGCTGACCCGTGGAGACCGGGTTAACCCGCGCTTCAGACGCGCCACCTATGCTGCGGCCCCTTGCCGCTGGCAACCGCCATGCGCCACGTCCGACCACTATCCGGAGTCCACCATGAAAGCCCTTTCGGCTGCCCTTGCGCTTGTTCTTGCTGCACCCGTCGCCTTTGCACAGGACGGCAACGCCGACCAGGGTTGGAAGGGCACGGGCGAGCTGGGTTTCGTATCGTCCAGCGGCAACAGCCGTTCCGACAGCCTCAACGTCAAGCTCAACTTCAAGTTCGAGGATGAGCAGTGGAAGCATGACCTGTTCGCCGCCGGCTTCCGCCAGCGCGCCGAACAGATCGTCCTCACCGATCCGACCGATCCAGCCAGCGGCGAGCGCGTCATGGAAGTCAGCGCCAACCGCTACGAGCTGGGCGGTACCACTGCGCGCAAGCTCGATGACCGCAACGCGCTGTATGCCTCGCTGCGCTACGAGAACGATGACTTCGCCGGGTTCGACTACCAGGCCACCGTGTCGGTTGGTTGGGGCCACCAGGCGATCAAGAGCGACGACACCAGCCTGTACTTCGAGGTCGGTCCCGGTTACAAGCACGTCAAGGATCGCGTCACCGGCGATTCCGACGGCTACTTCATCGGCCGCGGCAAGATGGACTTCAGCCACAAGCTGACCGGGAACACCAGCCTGGTCGACACCTTCCTGGTTGAAGCCGGCAGCGACAACACCTACATGCAGAACGATTTCGGCGTGCAGGTGGCGATGAACTCGCGCCTGGCGATCAAGGCCGGCCTGCAGCACCGCCACAATACCGACGTGCCGGATGGCGTGAAGAAAACCGATCGCCTGACCACGGTCAACCTGGTCTACAACTTCTGAGGCAACGGAAAGGCCCGCCGGATGGCGGGCCTTCTGGTTGGCGGGCCTTCTGGTTGGCGGGCCGGCTCGATCGCCCGTCGTTGTCAGTTCTGGAAGCCGTTCGCGAAGATCAGGTCGTCGTCGACTTCTTCTTCCAGGGTCACGCAGGCGGAAAACTCCGACGTATTGCCCATTGGGCTGGTTGCCGTGGTGGTGATCGAATCGCCGATCTCCAGGCCCTCTTCGGGCAACCAGACGGTGAATCCCTCGGTGCAGTTCTGCGCCGCGCATGTGTAGCAGATGCCGCTGCCGGGCGGGCAATAGGGATCCGTGGTGATGGTCAACGCCTGTGCCGACAGCATGCGTGCACCTTCGCCATGGCCATTGGCATCACAGCTGGACGTCGCGAACACCTCGACGTGGTAGGGACCACCGACGGTCGAGCGCAGCATGCCGCTGACTTCGACGGGCCTGCCGATGGGCGTGACGGTACCGCTGCCACGGCGGATGGCATGGTGGATCACCGGAAAGTTCTGGCCACGGTTCGCGGCGCATCCCAGGTCTGGATCGCAGAATGCGGGATCGATGTCGTTCGCGCTGACGCCGTTTGCACCCAGGTCGATGCCCAGCGCCGGGTTGGCGCTGATACGGTTGCCGGTGATGGCGTTGCGGCCCCCCGCCGTCGGCATCACGCGTACGCCGTCGTCGCCATTGCGGGCGATGATGTTGTCCGGGCCGATGATGTTGTCATGGGCCTCCTGCTGCACCATCACGCCCATGCGGCCATTGCCCGTGCCGCCACCCAGCAGCGTCGTGCGGCCGATGACGTTGTTCTCGATGCGATTCCCGAACGCGCGCGAGCCGGACAGCAGGATCCCATCCTCGGCATTGGCGCTGATCCGGTTGTTGCGGACCATGTTGTTCGGGCCGTTGATGCGGATGCCGGCGCCGTTGGGCAGGTTGGCGATGCCGTTGCGGTCGACACCGATCAGGTTGTTGACCACGAACACGCCTTCTCCGCCCAGGTTCAGGAACGGCGTGATGTGGATGCCGACGTCGCTGGAATCGCCGATCAGGTTGCGCGAAGACAGCGGGCCGCCACCGATCACCGTCTGGCGACCGGCGATCACGCCGACGGCGATCTCGTTGCCGGACAGCATCGGACCACTCTCCCCAATGCGGCCACCGAACTGGTTGCCGTAGATCGCATGCTGGGTGCCGGCGGTCAGTGCAATGGCGATGCTGAAGCCCTGGAAGCCCAATCCACGGGCGCTCAGTCGGCCGGTTCCGAGCTCTCCCAGGGTTTCGATGCCGATGGTCCCATTGCCGCTGAGCACCACGCAGGGCACGGCGTTGAAGCCATTTTCGCTGGTGTTGGGCAGCGACCCCGGCTGCGACCAGCCGTCAAAGGCGACCGTCTCGCGCACCTGTAGCGGTGACGGCACCGGAATGACGCGCGGACATCCGCCGGCGATGTTGAAGGTGATGCGGTTGAATCCCGGGGCATTGTTGGCCTGTTCCAGGGCCCAGCCCAGGGAGCCGTTGCCACTGGTCTGGGTGTTGGTCACGGTGAACACGCCCGAGCCGTCGATCGCCGATTCCAGCGCACCGATGTCCACGGAAGCACCCACCACCCGCGGGTTGCCCGCGTAGTCGACCGTTGGCAAGCCGTCCGGTACCACCGGCGTGCCGGCGTTGATCATCGGCGAGCCGGCGACCGGTACCTGGTCCGGTCCCAGCATCGGCGCAGCGGAGGTATTGCCGCCGGAGCCGGGTACCAGCACGCCACCGGTGAAGCTGATGCCGTCATAGCGGTTGTTCATGGCGACCACGTTGGCTGCGGAGAACACGTCGGCGCCGCTGGGGCGATTGAAGATGTTGTTGTAGAGATAAGCGCTCGGAACGCCTTCCCATCGCTCGATGTCGACGCGGCCGCCGGACACGGTGTTGTTGACCATCACCAGCGAGGGGGGCGTCGGCACATCGGACGGGTTGTCGCGCAGGAATATGCCGATGCTGGTGTCGCTGCTGTAGCCGGTCGAGCCACCCTGTACCGGGTTGGTGAAAACCGAATTCTCCACCAGCACGTTGTGGCACAGGCTGCCGACGATCAGGCGCGACTGGCTGACTCGAAGGCGACGGAGCGCCATCTGCCGCCGCGCACCCTGGCATGTCCACTCGCTCGACGTGACGACCGGATGGACACCCTGGAAGACGACGTCTTCGATCTCGATGGCGCCGGTGTTCGATTTCACGTGGAAATCGACGTTGCTGTTGCCGGTGAGGACCGTTCCGGCCGCGGTCATCGGCAGATCCGGACAGCCCGGCCCATAGCCGCCACGCAGCGTGATGCGACCGCCCTGCACGACCGGTTCGAGGGACTGATAGCTCAGGTCCTCGGTCAAGGCATAGGTGCCGCTGCGCAGTTTGATGACACTGTCCTCACCATCGGTGATGGCCGAGGTCAGGGCCGTTGCCAGCTGTTGAACGGTGCCTACACAGTAGTCGGCGGCATGAACACCACCGGCGAGGAAAGCGGAAAGCAGCGGAAGCAGCGCGGCGTAGCGAGAGTGCATGGCGGTATTCCATGAAAGGACCCCTCCATACACGAAGGCGGTGGCCGCCAGGGGCCAACCCTCCGGATATGCCCTGCGATGCCGCGACGTTTCAGGACGGCGTTGCCGTCGCCGCTGGTCGGAACTCCCGCTGCAGAAGGCCCATGACCAGCGCGTCCTGGATTTCACCGGCCACGCGCCAGCGCTCGCGCATCACGCCCTCGCGCTGGAAGCCGAGGCGCTCGAGCATTCGCTGCGAGCGTTCGTTGCGTGGATCGACGTCGGCCTCGATGCGCTGCATGCCCAGCGAGTCGAAGGCCCAGGCCAAGGCACGCGTGACGGCCTCGCTGGCAAGGCCCTGGCCCCAGCGCTGCGGCGCGAGGATGAATCCGACTTCGCAGCGGCGATGTTCGGGCGAGAACAGGAACAGCGTGACGGTGCCGATCACGCGATCGTCGTCGGGTCGGACAATGCCCCACTGCATGCCGCCCCGGCCGGCGAACCAGGCCTGGACCTGTTCGATGTAGGCCGCCGCCTGCGCCGGTTCGGTCATCGGCGGACTGCTCCAGTAGCGCATCGCGCGCGGATCGGAGAACACCGCGAAGAGATCATCGCTGTCGCTTGCGCGAAGGCCACGCAAGTGCAGGCGCGATGCCTGCAGCACGGGCATGTCGGCGGGAAAGTTCCAGGTCGGGGCTGTGTCCATTGCGTCATTGTGCGCGCATTGCCG
>CAZYHP010000057.1:16115-19928 GCA_964647135.1 uncultured Rhodanobacteraceae bacterium | reverse complement strand
TGACCCTGCGCGGCACGCTGAACTGGCCGGGTTTCGGCAAGAACGGCGAGGACTGGCTCGGCTTCATTTTCCTGGTCACCGCCTTCGAGGGCACGGCCCATGCCGGCAACCACGAGGGCAGCCTCGAATGGGTGCCGCGCGATCGCCTGCTGTCGCTGCCGATGTGGGAAGGCGACCGCCATTTCCTTCCGCTGGTCTTCGATGACGATCCGCGGCCGTTCCACGGCGTGATGCCCTACCGCGACGGCCGCATGCAGTCGTGGTCCTACAGCCGCCTGTAAGCCGCGCGCCGGGTACATGCCGCCAGAACTCCTCCACTGGCTGATCCTGGCCGCCAAGGGCCTGATCATCGGCATCGCCGTGTCGGCGCCCGTGGGCGCCGTCGGCGTGCTGGTGATCCGTCGTGCCCTGGCCTACCACCCCTGGAACGGTTTCTTCGCGGGGCTGGGCGGTGCCTTCGGCGACGCCATCTTCGCGTCCATGGCCGGCTTCGGACTGACTGCCATCACGGACGTCCTCGACGCATGGCAATGGCCCCTGCGCGCCGGCGGCGGCATCATCCTGCTGATCATCGGCGTGGCGCTCATCATCCACATCAAGAAGACCTACAACTCGCCGCGCGAGGTGGACAAGCGGCCGATGCGGCGTCGCAAGGCGTTTCTCGCCGGACTGGCCCTGACGCTGGGCAATCCCGTCATCGCCCTGACCTTCTTCGCGGTGTTCGCGGCGGCCGGGCTGACCAGCAACCCGGTGAACTACGTCGACACCGGCATCCTGGTCGTGACGATCTTCGTGGGCACGGCGCTGTGGTTCTTCGCGCTGAGCTTCTCGGCCTACGCGGTGATCCGCCGCCATGGCGAACGCGCCGCACGCATCTTCGACATCTTTGCCGCCGGCCTGCTGATCGTCATCGGGCTGTTCGCGCTGTTCAGTCCGATCTGACGGTCCCGTCCTCCGCCTGCAGCCCGGCCCGGGCGCGTGCCTGCTCGTAGACCTCGCGATCCAGCAGTCCGGTTTCGCGGGCCACCAGGACCGGCACCAGCATCTGTCCCGTCACATTGGTCATCGTGCGCATCATGTCGAGGATGCGGTCGATGGCGAGCAGGAAACCAAGACCTTCCAGCGGCAACCCGGCGGCGCTCAGGACAACGGTTGCCATGACCACCGCGGTCCCTGGCACGCCGGCAGTGCCGAAGCTGCCGAGGACGGACGCCATGGCGATGATCAGATACTGCGGCACGCTCAGTTCGATGCCGAAGTACTGCGCGATGAATACCGACGCCAGCGCCGGATAGATGGCACCGCAGCCATCCATCTTGATGCTCGCCCCCAGCGGCACCGCGAACGCGGTGTAGTTGCGATCCACGCCCAGGTTGTCGCTGACGCAGCGCATCGCCACCGGCATGGAGGCGAAACTGGACGAGGTCACGAAGGCGATCTGCATCCCGGGTGCAGCGCCGCGGAAGAAGCGCAGCGGATTCAGGCCATGCGCGGCGAGCAGGCCGCTGTACACCAGTACGATGTGCAACGCGCAGGCCAGATACAGGGCGATGACGAAATCCGCCAGTGGCAGCAGCCGTTCGAAACCGTAGGTACCGACCAGCGCTGCGATCAGGCCGAAGGTACCGATCGGTGTGAACTCCAGGACAAAGCGGGTGACCTGGATCATCAGGTCGCTGGCCTCGCCAACCAGCGCACGCAGGCGCGCGGTCCTTTCACCCAGCTTGACGAGTGCGAATCCCAGCAGGCCGGCAAAGAAGATCACCTGCAGGATGCGCCCTTCCGCCAGCGCCGCGAACGGGTTCGACGGCACGACATCGAGCAGCACCTGGGCAACACCGGGCACCTGCCGCGGCGCGTAGTTGTCCACCGGCACCAGTTCGCCGACGCCGACACCGGGCTGCAGGATCCACGCCACCGTCAGTCCGATGCCGACGGCGAGCAGCGCCGTCACCACGAACCAGGCGAAGGTCCGGCCCGCCAGTCCGGCGATGCTGCGCTGGCCGTGCAGGCTGGCCACGGCATTGATCACCGCGAAGAACACCAGCGGCGTGGCGATCATCTTGATCAGGTTGACGTACAGCGTTCCCAGGGGTTGCAGCCAGGCGGCGGCAACGGGACCGAGCAGCCAGCCGACCAGTCCGCCGAGGACGAAACCGCCGAGGACGCGCTGCCAGAAGGGAATGCGGAACCAGACTTTCAACATCGTGCGACGCGTTGCGTGGCCGGCCGGCGTGGCCGGCCATCACGATACAGGCGATCAGGGCGATCATGCGTCGGCAGGTCGGCAGGCCGGCAAGCCGACTCGGCTGGGCGACGCGACGCCGTCGTTTCCCGGGCAGGATCGGACCGGTCACGCGCCCCTTGCCCCGGTGGCCGTCGCACGGCCGGACCGAATCGGCCTGTGACGAGGCAGAGGAAAACCAAACGGCCCGCGACGTTGCCGTCGCGGGCCGCATTACCGGTGTTGCCATGCCGGACTCCGCCGAATCCGACCGGGACAGGATTCTCCGATGGGTGCGCATTGGGAATCAGCCGATTCCCGTTCCGGCATCGGAATTTTCCGAGTCCCGGGCAGCCTTTGCGGAACCAGAGCGAAACCGCAGGGGTGCCCTGCCGGCGTCGGTGTGGTCCGGCCCGATCGCGCAAAAAAGCCGCCCGCCCGGAATCCATCCCGGGCGGGCGGTAATCGCGCGACGATGACCCGGCGAGGGGGTGCCGGGTCGTGCCAGCCGGAGAGTGAGAGGACATCCGGCCAGCGTGGACATGCTGGCCGGTGCCGTCGCCCCGGGTCATCGGCGATTTTCCGAATGCGGACTCGGAAAATTCCGAGTCCGCCCGGTGCTATTCGAATGGCGTGCGCAACAGCGTGTCGAAACGCTCGTGGTAATAGTCCTCGTAGAGGTTCTGCACCAGCACGTCATAGCCCGAAGGCGTCAGATGGAAACAGTCGCGGCCGAGAAAGCCGTGGTCGCGCATCGATGTCACCGGGCTGGGCAGCGTCGCGTCACCGGGGGGCAGCAGCTGGCCCGGCGGAATGCCATTGGACGGGAAGCCATACGTGAACTGCATCTGCCCGGCGTGGCTGACGTGGCGCACGCGCGGATGCGCGGTGAGGCTGGCCAGATCGGACTCGAAATCGGCCATGGCGTCGTTGATCTGCACCGGCGTGGGCGACCCCATCGATTCGTGCAGCGGCCTGCACACGGCAATGCCCGCGAGGCTGTTCAAGGTGTCTCGGAAATTCGGGTAGTCATACAGGCTGATCACTACCTCGACCTGCGGCCGCGTGTCGATGATGTGGTGGATCACCGTGTCCAGGTCTTCGCGGATCTGCCCGCGCAGGGCCGCGGCATCCGGCGGCGACATCGTGACCGACCAGGCATCGAGGAAGTCGTTGCCGCCGATGGTGAGCTGCACGGTATCGATGGTGGGATTGGCGTCGAGCGCCTGGCCGATCAGCTCCAGACCCGACGGTGCCGCCCATTCGGCCGCGGTCGACCCGCTCTCCGTCGTCGTCGCCCCGACCACGCCGAACCGTTCGGCATCATTGGCCGCGAACACCAGCGCGTGCACGCCGTCTTCCCACTGCTGCGCGGCCCAGCTGTCGCCGACCAGCAACACCTTCGGTACCGTCTGCGCCCAGGCCGGCAGCGCACACAGCGCCAGCGACCATGCCAATGATCGAGCGATCCGCATAAGTTTCTTCCTCCCTTGGAAGCCCGATGGTAGTCAAGCGCCGCTTCAGCCCCAAGCGCGGAGTGTGTGCGTGCGCAACATCGGCGACGAAAGGGGCCGGGCGCGCGTGCGAAA
>CAZYHP010000057.1:11911-16015 GCA_964647135.1 uncultured Rhodanobacteraceae bacterium | reverse complement strand
GTCCTCTACCACTTTCCCTTCATCGGCGACCGGTTGGTGATCGGCCGCTTCTGCGCCATCGCGCGCGGCGTGAAGTTCATCATGAATGGTGCCAACCACGGGATGGACGGGCTGTCGACCTACCCGTTCCAGATCTTCGGCAGCGGCTGGGAAAAGGTGATGCCCGAGCGCTGCGACCTGGGCACTCGTGGCGACACGGTGGTCGGCAACGATGTGTGGATCGGCTATGAAGCGCTGATCATGCCCGGCGTGAAGATCGGCAACGGCGCCATCGTCGCTGCACGCAGCGTCGTCGCCTCCGATGTGCCGGCGTACACCATCGTCGGCGGCAATCCGGCGCGACCGATCCGCCAGCGCTTCGATCCGCAGACCGTGGCGCGCCTGGAAGCGCTCGCGTGGTGGGACTGGCCAGTGGAGACGATCACCCGTCATCTCGAACGGATTGTCGGGGCCGACGTCGATGCCCTGGCCGCCGTGGCACCGGAGCACTGAGCATGCGCATCTGGTCGCTGCACCCCCGCCATCTCGATCCGGTCGGCCTGGTGGCGCTGTGGCGTGAAACGCTGCTGGCGAAGGCGGTGCTGCGCGGTGAAACGCGCGGCTATCGCCACCATCCGCAACTGCAGCGGTTCCAGGCCCATCCACAACCGCGCTACGCCATCAATGCCTACCTCGCGGCCGTGCACGAGGAAGCCCGTGCACGCGGCTACCGTTTCGATCCCGGCAAGGTCGGCCCGGTGCGGGACGTCGAATCGATCGCGGTCACCAGCGGGCAGCTGGCACTGGAATGGACACACCTGCTGCGCAAGCTTGCAGCACGGAGTCCCGCCGTCCACGAGCGTTGGGCGGACACCTCGCGGCCTGATTGCCACCCACTGTTCCATCTGGTTCCCGGGCCGGTGGCGAGCTGGGAAAAGGCCGTCTGAAAAATCGCGTTCGACGGTGGTTCCGCGATGCCGGCTTCCCTCCGATGCCCGGCGTGTTGGTCGGGACGTGTGGCAAATCCACTGCCGTCGCGGACCAGTGCCTGCGTTCCGTACCGCGTTCGGCGCGACATGCCGACAGCTTCGTGCCCGTCCTGCGCACTAGACTGGCTCCAGCTTCCACGGAGTTGCCATGACGACGATCCGCCGCCTGCCTTCCGCCCTGGCCCTGGTTTCCGCCTGTCTTTTCGCCCTCCCCGTCTCGGCCGAGCGCGACAGGCGCGAGGTCGGCGAGGCGGAGGCCTGGACGCTTCACTCGCGCATCCTGACCATCGACACCCATGTCGATATCGGCCGCGGCTACGCGACCCACCAGCTTGATCCGGGCGGCTTCACGCGCGCGCAGGTCGATCTGCCCAAGATGCGCGCCGGTGACCTCGATGCCGTCTTCCTCATCGTCTACACCGGCCAGGGCCCGCTGACCGCCGAGGGCTATGCCAGCGCCCGCGAGCAGGCCGGGAACAGCTACCAGGCGATCCAGCGCTTCGTGCGCGCCTATCCCGACCAGGTCGGACTGGCGCGCAGCGCCGACGACATCGAGTCGATCCATGCCAGCGGCCGTCGCGTCGCGGTCATGGGCATGGAAAACGCGTATCCACTGGGTGACAGCGTCGCCGATGTCGCGCACTGGGCCCAGCGCGGCGTGCGCTATGTCGGGCTGACGCATATCGGCCACAACCAGTTCGCCGGCAGCTCCAATCCGCAGGAACGGCTGGGCGACGGCGAGGACGCCGGCCTCAGCGAACTTGGCCGCGAGCTGGTCAAGGCACTCAATCACCATGGCGTGCTGGTCGACGTCTCGCATGTCGGCAAGCGTTCGATGATGGAGGCGACGGCGTTGTCACGGGCACCGGTGATCGCCTCGCATTCCGGGGCGCATGGCCACCATGCCAATGCCCGCAACCTCGACGACGAGCAGCTGCGTGCGATCCGCGACAACGGCGGCGTCGCGCAGATGGTCGCCTTCCGCAGCTATGTGGCCGACCTCAGCCCGGGCGTGGCCGAAGGCCAGGTGGCACTGCGCGAACGCTTTTTCGCCGATGGCTGGCAGTCGGCCACTGAAGCCGACATCGCCGCCTACCAGGTCGAACTGGCCAAGCTGCGCAGCGAGCATGGCGACGTCGACGTGCGCCAGTTCGTCGATCACATCGACTACGCCGTGGAACGCATCGGCATCGAGCATGTCGGCATCGCGTCCGACTTCGACGGCGGCGGCGGCGTCCAGGGCTGGGATGACGCCAGCGAAAGCGTCAACGTCACCTGGGAACTGATGCGCCGCGGTTACAGCGAAGAACAGATCGCCAAGCTGTGGGGCGGCAATGTCCTGCGCGTGATGCGCGAGGCGGAGCGCCTGCGTCGGCGCTGAGCCGGCGTACAGGGCGGACGCAGCCGGGCATGTGCCTGACTTCCCGTACGTGAGGCGCGGGGAACGACACAGACGGTCTTCATTGCGTGATGCGCGGGTGCGGGACTGGTCTTCTGCGCGTGATGCGCGAATGACGCGCGCCGGCACCGCCACCATGGCGCGCATCGGTGCCCGACGTTGTTCTCCCGCGCCCGACCTGCGATGGCCGCCTGCGCGTGCTCTGGGGCCGCCTGCGCGCGTATCGACGTACGACGCCGATGCGAGCACCTGATCCACGGAACGGAGCAGCGGCATGCGTGTGCTCCACGAAACGCAGGGGCTGCGTGCCCAGGGAACATCGCGCACGCATCGGCTGCGAGGGCCGTCGGCCCCGTCGCGTGAAGTCCGATGCGAAGCGCCGCGACTAGCGACGCAGATCGCGTTCCGACAGCCGCGTGTGCAGCACGCCGGGCTGTCGTTCCACGTCCACCTGCCGCGCGACAGGATCGATTCGGTAGCTGAGGTAATGACTGACACGCGCGTTGCCGAGCGGATCCTCACGGAACGTCACCAGGCAATCGCCGTCAGGCCAGCGCGCCGAGGGATAGAGCAGCCCGGCCTGTCCCTGCCGCGCCAGGTAATTGCCGATCGCCTGCGTGGCCGTGTAGTCGTTGGCGACCAGTTCCGGATGCCCGGCTTCCTTGCCGCGCACATCGACGAACAGGCCGGCCGCATGCACGAGGTACACGCAGCGGTGGCGGATCACCGGCTGTTCCACGCCTTCGATGCCCAGCACCTGCTGCAGCGCGTGGTAACAGGTCTCCGCCAGCGCCGTTGCCTCGTCCAGCGCGCCGTACCAGGCGCGCGTCGTGCCGTCGGCGAAGCGGCTGCCGACGATGGCGTCCGCCGTGAACGGGTACAGCACCGCTTCGGAATAGGCCAGGCCACGCTGGATCACGCCGCGCCCGGCGGGACGCACGGCCATTTCCGCCAGCACGGCAGCCGACTGTGCCCCGGTATCCGGCACGAGGTCGTCGAACAGGTTCTGCGAATGCCGCAGCGAGGTGATGTTCCGAACCACATCGCCGTCGAACCGCGTCAGCGTATCCAGCAGCGCCATCACTGGCCCCGCTGGAAATCGACCAGCCGCGCCACGCGGGCAATGCCGATCAGTCCGCCGGCCAGCATCACGTCCAGTGGCCGTTCGCCGGCCAGTGCGCTGTTGCGGCGCTTCACCCAACTCCAGCGCAGCGCTTCGTCTTCGGGAAACAGCAGGCGCAGGCCCTTGTGGATGCCGAGCAGGTAGCCGGCGCGGTCCAGGCAGTCGCGGCTGTCCGGCAGCGGCTGGTCGCCGCGCTGGTAGGCGCGCACCAGCTTGCGGCTCTCCGGGCTCATGCCCAGCAGCAGCATCTGCTCGGCCGTGGTCAGCTCCCAGCGCGCGAACAGCGCCACCAGCGTCCGCGCCAGGTCGCGGCGCACCTGCTCGTCGCGAACCGCCAGCTGCGGGGAAGTATCAGGACGCGTGGAAGTGGTCATGTCCCCATCATAGGGAGATCATTCCCCACTTCAAGCGCGCTGTCGCACCCGGCGAGACGGACCGCTCCGCAATCGGAAAACCGCACAGCAGTGGTGCCCGGAGCGGGGATCGAACCCGCATGACCTTGCGGCCGAGGGATTTTAAGTCCCTTGCGTCTACCAGTTTCGCCATCCGGGCACGGGGGCCAGCGACGCCGCATGGTAAGGCGAGCGGGCGGGCGGCGGCCAGCTTGGCGCCCA
>CAZYHP010000057.1:0-11811 GCA_964647135.1 uncultured Rhodanobacteraceae bacterium | reverse complement strand
CCAGCGACGCCGCATGGTAAGGCGAGCGGGCGGGCGGCGGCCAGCTTGGCGCCCATGGGCGGGTGGCGGGAAAGCAACGGCGTCATCCGCTGATCAATTTCTGGCCGTTGCGGCGGATGAGACGGAAGCGGCCGCCGGGCACTTGCGCCGGAGGCGGTTACCACATGAATATGTGGCATGGACCTTACCGATCGCCAGCAAGCCATCCTCGACTTCCTGCTCGCCTGGCAGGCGCAGCAGGGTTACCCGCCGACACGCGCCGAGATCGCCCGCGCCTTCGGCTTCTCGCAGGCCCGCAGCGCCGAGGACCACCTGCGCGCGCTGGCGGCCAAGGGCGCCATCGCGCTGGAACCGGGCCGATCTCGCGGCATCCGGGTGCTGCATTCGCCCGCCGGCGCAGCCACAGCCGACGCCGGTCCGCCGGACCTGCTGAACCTGCCGCTGGTCGGCCGGGTGGCCGCCGGCGCGCCGATCCTCTCCGATGCCCACATCGCCGGCCGCTACAGCATCGACCGCGCGCTGTTCCGGCCGCGGCCGCATTTCCTGCTGCGCGTCGAAGGCGAAAGCATGCGCGATGCCGGCATCCTCGACGGCGACCTCATCGCCGTGCACCGCACGCCGGTGGCGGAGCCGGGCCAGATCGTCGTCGCCCGCCTCGACGACGAGATCACCGTCAAGCGCCTGCAGCGTTTGAAGAACGGCCACTACGCGCTGCTGCCGGCCAATCCCGATTACGCGTCCATTCCGGTCGATCCCGACCGGCACGCCTTCGCCATCGAAGGCCTGCATGTCGGCGTCATCCGTCGCGGCTGAGCATGCGGCCATGGCTGACAACTCCGTCCTGGCCCTGCCCGTCCGCGGCGATGTGTGGCGCGGTCGCCGCCGCACCGCCCCGGTACCGGCGCTGCCCACCGGCCATGCCGGGCTCGATGCCCTGCTGCCCGCCCGCGGCTGGCCGGTCGGCATGCTGTGCGAGATCCTGCACGAGGGCGATGGCGTCGGCGAGCTGCGCGTGGTCATGCCGGCACTGGCGCAACTGGCGCGACAGGCTCGACCGGTGATCTGGATCGCCCCCCCGTACCAGCCCTATGCGCCGGCCCTGGATGCCCAGGGCCTGCCACCGGCCGGACAGCGCGTCATCCAGCCCGACAGTGACCGCCAGGCGCTGTGGGCGGCCGAACAGTGCCTGCGCGCCGGCAGTTGCGCGGCGGTGCTGCTCTGGCCCGCGAACCTGAGCATCACCGCTTCGCGACGCCTGCAGCTGGCGGCGGAAACCGGCCGCGGGCATGGCTTCGTCTTCCGTCACCGCCGCCACCTCGTCGACGCCAGCCCGGCGCCGATCCGGCTGTCGGTGCGTCGCGACCGTGATTCCATCCGTATCCATCTGGACAAGTGCCGAGGCCTGCTGGCGCCACCGGCCGGGGAGATCGCCCTGTGAACATGCGCGCGCCACTGTGGGCCTGTCTGCATCTTCGCGCACCGGCGCTGGCGGCCGTGCAGCGACGCCTGGCCTCGCCACCGTCGTTGCTGGCCGTCAGCGACGGGCCGGAAAACCGGCCTTGGATACTCGCCTGCTCGGCTGCCGCATCGACGGCGGGCGTGCGCCCCGGCCAGTCGCTGCCGGCGGCACGCGCACTGTGCCCGGCCCTGAAGGTGCAACGACGCGATCCGGCCGCCGAACGTGAATTGCACGAACTGCTGGGCGCCTGGGCCTATGGCTACAGCGACCAGGTCAGCCTGGAACTGCCCGACGCGGTGGCGCTGGAAGTGGGCGGCAGCCTGAAACTGTTCCGTGGCTGGCCCAACCTGGAACGACTGCTGCGCGAAGACCTGGCGCGGCTGGGACTGGAAGCCAGCCTGGCACTGGCGCCGCGTCCACGCGCCGCCTGGCTGCTGGCCCGACGGCAGGACGGCCTGGTGGTCGAGGACGAGGCCCGGCTGCAGCAGCATCTGGATGCCCTGCCGATCGTCGAGGCCGGCCTAGCTGCCAGCGCCAGCGCTGCGTTGCGCGCCATGGGCTTCCTGCGCCTGCGCGAACTGGCGGCATTGCCGCGCGACAGCCTCGGCCGGCGCATCGGTCCGGAAGCGCTGGCGCAACTCGACCGCCTGTACGGTCGTGCGCCCGATCCCCTGCCGCGCTGGCAGCCGCCGGCGCATTTCGAATCGACACTGGAGTTCGATGCCCGGCCCACGGCCATCGAACCGCTGCTGTTCGCGCTGCGTCGCCTGCTCAACGAACTGGCCGTCGTCCTGCATGCCCGCGACGGCGGCGTGCAGCACTTCCGCCTGTTGCTGCTGCACGAAGACCGGCCGGTGACCACCGTGCCGGTGGGCCTGCTGCGTGCCGAGCGCGATCCGGCGCGTCTTCTTGAGCTGACCCGCGCGCGCCTGGAACGGGCGGCGTTGCCGGCGCCCATCGCCGGCCTTGGCCTGATCGCCGATGCGCTGCCGCCCTTCCGTCCCGCCATCGCCGACCTGTTCGCGCAGGCGCGGCCGGATGCCAGCGACTGGCCACTGCTGCTGGAACGCCTGCGTGCACGACTCGGCGATGGCGCCATCCTCGAGCCGGTCGTCAGCGCCGACCACCGCCCCGAACGGGCCGGCACCCTGCGCGCCCTCGACCGAGACAGCGGTATCCCGGTGGCGTCACCCCGCACCGGCAGCGCATCCATCGGCCATGCACGGCAACTGGCGGAAACCCGACCGGTGTGGCTGCTGCCGCGACCCGTGCCCTTGCGCCAGCCGCCGCTGCGCATCGTCTCCGGCCCGGAGCGGCTGGAAAGCGGCTGGTGGGACGGCGGCGACGTGCGCCGCGACTACTACGTGGTGGAAACCCGCGAAGGCCAACGGGCCTGGGCCTATTGCCCGCCCGGCCGGCGCGAAGGCTGGATGCTGCATGGCTGGTTCGCATGACGGTGAGGCCGCGCCCGCCGCCGCCCGCGTCATCGCCCTGCCCACGGCACCACGACAGGCACGACCGGGTGATGGCAGGCATGGCCATCACGCCGGGAAAGATCCTGGCTTTGCCGCGCAGGAAACACACGGCACACGCATAGCGCCTGAAACGCGTGCCGATGCGGATGCGACGGGCAAAGACATGCGCACCCACTCGTCCGCAGCGTCGACAGTCAATCCGATGCACAGGACACGGCTCGCTGCGATCCCCCATGCCCATACCGATGCATCCTGCACCGCGACATCGCCGTCTCCGGAGCCGGGCTACGCCGAACTGCATTGCCTGTCCGCCTTCAGCTTCGGTCGCGGCGCCAGCAGCGCCACGGAGCTGTTCGAACGCGCCCGCGAACTCGGCTATGCGGCGCTGGCCATCACCGACGAGTGCACGCTGGCCGGCATCGTGCGCGCCCTGGAAGCCAGCGAGCAGACCGGCCTGCCACTGATCGTCGGCAGCAGCTTCCGCCTCGCCTGCGGATTGCGCTGCGTCCTGCTCTGCGAAGACCTCGCCGGTTACCAGCGCCTGTGCCAGCTCATCACCACCGCGCGGCGCCGTTGCGACAAGGGCCGGTACGAACTGCAGCGCGGCGATGTCGAGGACGGCGACAACACCGGCCTGCTGACCCTGTGGCTGCCCGGCACGCACCCCGATCCCGATGAAGCGCAATGGCTGCGCGCGCGGTTCCCCGAACGCACCTGGCTTGCGGTCGAACTGCACCGCGACCGCGACGACGATGCGCGCCTGCGGCAACTGCTCGACTTCGCCGCCGTGCACGACCTGCCCTGCGTGGCCAGCGGCGACGTGCACATGCACCGGCGCAGCCGACGCGCACTGCAGGATGCGCTCACCGCCATCCGCCTCAACACCACGCTGGCCGAAGCCGGCACGCGCCTGTTCGGCAATGGCGAACGCCATCTGCGCAGCCGGCATGCTCTCGCCGCCATCCACCCGCCGGCGCTGCTCGCCGAAACCCTGCGCGTCGCCGCACGCTGCCGCTTCAACCTGCGTGGCGTGCACTACCAGTATCCGCGCGAACTGGTGCCCGCCGGCCACACGCCCACGTCCTGGTTGCGCGCGCTGACCGCCGAAGGCGCGCGGCAACGCTGGCCGCAGGGCCTGCCGGAGGCGATCCACGCGCGCATCGAACACGAGCTGGCGATCATCGCCCGCCTGCGCTACGAAGCGTTCTTCCTCACCGTGCAGGACATCGTCCGCGAGGCGCGCGAGCGCGGCATCCTCTGCCAGGGCCGCGGTTCGGCGGCCAATTCGGCGGTCTGCTATGCGCTGGGCATCACCGCCGTGAATCCCGAACACCACCAGCTGCTGTTCGGCCGCTTCATCTCCGAGGAACGCAACGAGCCGCCGGACATCGACGTCGATTTCGAGCACGAACGGCGCGAGGAGATCATCCAGTACGTGTATGGCAAGTACGGCCGCGAACGCGCCGCGCTGGCCGCCACCGTGATCCGCTGGCAGCCGCGCAGCGCCGTGCGCGAACTGGCCAAGGTACTGGGCCTTTCACGCGACCAGCAGGACGCGCTCAGCCATGCCTTCGGGCGCGGCCAGGGCGGTGTCGACGTCGACCTGCGCCTGCGCGAAGCCGGCGTCGATCCGGAATCGCCGCTGATCCGCCGCCTGCTGTGGCTGCTGCCGCAGCTCATCGGCCTGCCCCGGCATCTGTCGCAACATGTCGGCGGCTTCGTCATCGCCGACCAGCCGCTGTGGCAGCTGGTGCCGGTGGAAAACGCCGCCATGGCCGAACGCAGCATCATCCAGTGGGACAAGGACGATCTGGAAGAGCTGAAGCTGCTGAAGGTCGATGTGCTGGCGCTGGGCATGCTCAGCTGCCTGCGCCGCTGCCTGGACAGCTACACGCGCCTGCGCGGCCGGCCGCTGGAACTGGCCACCATTCCCGCCGCTGACCGCGACACCTACGACATGCTCCAGCGCGGCGATTCCATCGGCGTGTTCCAGGTCGAATCGCGCGCGCAGATGGCCATGCTGCCGCGCCTGAAACCGGCCTGTTTCTACGACCTGGTGGTGCAGGTCGCCATCGTGCGCCCCGGCCCGATCCAGGGCGGCATGGTGCATCCCTACCTGCGTCGGCGCAGCGGCGCCGAAAAAGTGGACTATCCCAGTGCAGCGGTGAAAGGCGTCCTGCACCGCACGCTGGGCGTGCCGATCTTCCAGGAACAGGTGATGGCGCTGGCCATGGTCGCCGCCGGCTTCAGCGAGGGCGAAGCCGACCAGCTGCGCCGCTCGATGGCGGCCTGGAAACGCCGTGGCGGTCTGGAGAAGTGGCGCACACGCATCCTCGATGGCATGGCCGCGAACGGTTATGACGCCGACTATGCGGAACGCATCTTCGAGCAGATCAAGGGTTTCGGCGACTACGGCTTCCCGGAATCGCACGCCGCCAGCTTCGCGCTGCTGACCTACGTCTCGGCGTGGTTCAAATGCCACGAGCCGGCGATCTTCTTCGCCGCCCTGCTCGACAGCCTGCCGATGGGTTTCTACGCGCCGGCACAACTGGTCGCGCAGGCGCGGCGCGATGGTGTGGCGGTGCTGCCAGTCGACGTCCAGACCAGCGCGGCCGGCAGCCTGCTGGTGCCCGACGCTGCGCGCGACCTGACACTGCGGCTGGGTCTGGATCGCGTCAACGGCCTCGGCGGCGAAGCCATCGAACGCCTGCTCGCCGCCCGCGTGCAGGCACCGTTTCGCGATACGGGCGACCTCGCCCGCCGCGCCGGACTGGACCGGCGCACCCTGCAGGCCCTGGCGCAGGCCGGCGCCCTGCGATCGCTGGCCGGCCACCGCCATCGCGCCGCGTGGGCGATCGCCGGCACCGAAGCGGCACGCAGCGGCCTGTCATTGGCCGACGACAGCGCCCGCGAGGCCCGCGTCACGCTGCGTCCGCCGACGCTGGCCGACGACATCCATGCCGACTACGCCGGCCTCGGCCTCAGTCTCAAGGGTCATCCGCTGCAGCTGCTGCGACCGCGCCTGCGTGCCCGCGGCGTGCTGCGCGCGAAGGACCTGGAAGTTCACGGCCATGGCCAACCCGTGCGCGTCGCCGGCCTGGTGACCACGCGGCAACGTCCGGGCACCGCCTCGGGCGTCACCTTCGTCACCCTGGAAGACGAAACCGGCCTGGTGAACCTGATCGTCTGGCCGGCCATCGCCCTGCGCGACCGGCGTGCGCTGCTGGAGTCATCGCTGCTCGGCGTGCGCGGCACCCTGCAGTTCGCCGAAGGCGTGCGGCATGTCATCGCCGAACGCCTGTACAACCTCAGCGACCGCCTGCCCGGCCTGCGCACCGACAGCCGCGATTTCCAGTAGCGCCGGCCGCGACGCAGCGGCAGCGGGCAACAAAGCCGCCTGCGCGGGGACGAACCAGCCGGCCGCGCGCGCGGGGCTGGTATCATGCCCGCCCTTTCCGACTGCCGGCGTCCTCGCATGAGCCACAGCGAAACCCCTGGCCTGAGCTACCGCGACGCCGGTGTCGACATCGACGCCGGCAACGCCCTGGTCGAGCGCATCAAGCCCGCCGTCGCCCGCACCCGCCGTCCGGAAGTGCTGGGCGGACTGGGCGGTTTCGGCGCCCTGTTCGAAATCCCGCCGGGACGCTGGACCCATCCCGTCCTGGTGTCCGGCACCGATGGCGTCGGCACCAAGCTGAAGCTGGCGCAGCAGCTGGACCGGCACGACGGCATCGGCATCGACCTGGTCGGCATGTGCGTCAATGACGTGCTGGTCCAGGGCGCCGAACCGCTGTTCTTCCTCGACTATTTCGCCTGCGGCAAGCTCAGTGTCGACACCGCGGCCGCGGTGGTCACCAGCATCGCGCGCGGCTGCGAACTGGCCGGTTGCGCGCTGGTCGGCGGCGAAACCGCCGAGATGCCGGGCATGTACGGCGACGGTGAATACGACCTCGCCGGATTCTGCGTCGGCGCCGTGGAGAAGGAAGCCATCAATGACGGCAGCCGCATCCAGCCCGGCGACGTGCTGCTCGGCATCGGCGCCAGTGGCGCGCACAGCAACGGCTATTCGTTGATCCGCCGCATCGTCGACCTGGATCCCGACGCCATGAAGCGCGACATCGATGGCGCGTCGCTGGCCGAGCGCCTGCTCGAGCCGACGCGCATCTACGTCAAGCCCATCCTCGACCTGCTGGCCAGCGGCGCTGCCGTGCATGGCATGGCCCACATCACCGGCGGCGGCCTCAGCGAGAACATTATCCGCGTCGTGCCGGAGGGCCTGGGCCTGCGCATCGACCCGCAGGCGTGGGCGCGTCCGGCCCTGTTCGACTGGCTGCAACGCACCGGCAAGGTCGCCGACGCTGAAATGTGGCGGACCTTCAACTGCGGCATTGGCTATGTGCTGATCCTGCCCGCTTCGGCTGTCGACAGTGCCCGTACGCATCTCGATCGCGCCGACTGGCCGAGCTGGGTGATCGGCGAAGTCACCGTCGACAGCGGTGGCGAGCGCGTGCGCTTCGCTGGATGACGGCCACGCCGCGGATCGCCGTTCTCGTTTCCGGGCGCGGCAGCAATCTCCAGGCCCTGATCGACGCGCAGGCAAACGGTCGGCTGCCGGGCCGGATCGTCGTCGTCGGCAGCAACAAGCCCGGCTGCACGGCGCTGGATCGGGCGACGGCCGCGGGCATCGACACCTTCGCCCTGCGCCAGCGCGACTTCGCCCATCGCGAGGCCATGGATGCCGCGCTGGACGCCGAACTGCGCCGGCACGCGCCGGACCTGGTCGTGCTCGCCGGCTTCATGCGCATCCTGTCGCCGGCGATGGTGGCCGGCTGGCCGGGTCGCATGCTCAACATCCATCCGTCGCTGCTGCCGAAATATCCCGGCCTGGATACGCACGCCCGTGCGCTGGCCGCGGGCGACAGCGCGCATGGCGCCAGCGTGCATTACGTGATTCCCGAGCTGGATGCCGGACCGGTGATCGCGCAGGTGCGCATACCCGTGCAGTCCGACGACACGCCGGACACGCTGGCGCAGCGTCTGCTGCAGCGTGAACACGCGCTGATGGTGGCAGCGATCGCCCTGGTCGCCGGTGGCGATGTGCAGCTGACGCCAGCCGGCATTCAGTACCGTGGCGCGACACTCGGCGCTCCCCTGCGATTGAATGACGACGATGTCCTGGTTGCCGACACCGACCCTGCTGCTCGCTAGTCTGCTCGCCGTCACGGCGGCCACCCCCCTGCTCGCCGACGATGTGCCGTTGACGCCTTACCGCGCCGACTACGAAGTGCTCCGCAACGGAAAGGCCATCGGGTCCAGCCACACCGAGCTACGGCAACAGGGCGACACCTGGACCTGGCGCTCGAACACCGCGGGCGAACGTGGCATGGCCTGGATGGTCGGCCTGAAGGTCGAGCAGTCGCTGGAATTCCGCTGGCAGGACGGCCTTCCGCTGCCTACGCGTTCCACCTACGAGCAGCAGGCGACGCTGGGCAATCGCAGCGTCGAAGTAGCCTACGACTGGAGCGCGCAGCGCTATCGCCTGAAGGACCGCAAGGGCGATCACACGCACGCGCTTGATCCCGGCGCCACCGACCGTTACGGCAGTGGTGTCAGCGTGGCGGCGATGCTGGCCCGTGGCGAAACCGACTTCACGCTCAGGGTGGCGCACGCCGACGGCCTGCGCGACTGGCGCTTCCGCGTGGCCGGCGAAGAGACCATCGAATCACCGGCCGGTCCCGTGCGCACGCTGCGCGTCGAACGTGTCCGCGATGACGATGACCGCAGCACGGTTACGTGGGTGGATCCGGCGCGCAATTACGTGGTGGTGCGCATGCTGCAGGTCGAGGACGGCGACCGCACCGAATCGCGCCTGCGCAGTTACAGCGCGCGCTGACCAGACCTCTCGCCACGCCGGTTTTTTCTCCTTCTCGCCCGCGCCGCTGGCGCGGACCCCTGGGTGCCGTCCTGCAAAGACCGGCAACGTCCCGGACGCGGATGATCGGGCCTTAGGCACGACTGTCCAGCCAGACCGCCAGGCCCTGCGCATTCAGCTCGATGTCGCCGCCGAGCAGCTCGTCGATCACCGCGTCATCCAGCGCAACGCCGTGATGTCGGGCGCGCTGCAGCAGCCGCGCGCGCAGTCCGTCTATCAGTGCCGGATGGCGGTCATCGCGGCCCGCGGAGGCGCGTGCCAGCGCCACCATGGCGTCGATTTCCGCATGCATGTCGGCGCCGAGCCGTTCGACTTCGTCGAGACGTCCGAAGTGCGTGGGAAACATCGCCACCGGATGGAACGACAGCATCCGGTCGATGGAGGCGTGCAGCGCGTCGGGTTCGAACTGGACTGGCGTCGTCGTCGGAAAAATGAAAGCGCCTTGCGCGGTGTCGAAGTCGCGATAGGAAATGCCGAAGGTATCGCCCGTGAAGAACACGCCGGCAACATCATCGTGAATGGCGATGTGGTGACGGGCGTGGCCGGGCGTATCCAGGCACAGCAGCGGCCGTCCGGCGAGTTCGACGACATATCCGTCGCCGGCTTCGACGACGCGTTCGGCCGGGACCGGTTGCAGGGTGCCGTACATCGCCTGCATCGCGGCTTCGCCATACACCGCGGTCGCCCCGGCAGTCAGTTTCGAAGGATCGATCATGTGCCGCGCACCACGCGGATGCACGACCACGCGGGCATTCGGCAGATGCGGCAGCAGCGCACCGGCACCACCGGCGTGATCCAGATGCACGTGCGTGAGGACCAGCCAGTCGATCTGCTCGGCCGTCATGCCGGCGCGCTCCAGCGCTGCCAGCATGTGCGGCACCGAATGGTTCGTGCCGCAGTCGATGAAGGCGCCACGTCCATCCCCTTCGACCAGGTACGCGGCTGCGAATTGCGGGCGCACCTGGGCGGTGTCGATGGTTTGGATGCCGTTCCACGGCGCGATGAGGGCTGGTTCGAATGCGGATCCGGTCGTCATGTTCGTGCACACATGTTCATGCCGATCATCTTAGGAGTGCCGGGATTCCGACATGACAAGAGGACGTTAATTCATCACCTTCCGACTGATTGCCGGAGCCGGTTGAAGCTCGCCGGTTCATGCTTCGTCTCCCTTGCCGCCCCTCCAATCGGCTACGGAATCATGGCCCCGCACCTGTCATGCGACGCACATGCATGGTTCCACCACTGCGCGCGATGCGGGCGCTTGCGGGGTGCGCGCACGATCACTCTCCTTGGCCGACATCGCACCATTCGAACCGAAGCCGTTTCATGCAGAACGAATGCGGGCCGATGCGACGCCAATGCGAAAACAGGCGACCGTAGGAGCCCTCCTCCTGACGGCGCGCAGACTCAACGCGCGTAGCGATCCGTCGCATCGAGCAGCGCGTTGGCGATGCCGGGTTCGAACGCGGAGTGACCCGCATCGTCGATGATCTTCAGTTCGGCTTCCGGCCAGACCTTGTGCAGATCCCAGGCCGAACGCATCGGGCAGACGACGTCGTAGCGTCCCTGCACGATGGTGGCGGGAATGTGGCGAATGCGATCCACATCCCGCAACAGCTGCCCGTCGACTTCGAAGAAGCCGCCGTTGACGAAGTAATGGCATTCGATGCGCGCGAAGGCCAGCGCAAATTCGTCGGCCTGGGTCGCCGCCACGTGGCCGGCGTCCGGCAACAGGAAACTCGTCCGGCTTTCCCAGGTCGTCCAGGCGACAGCGGCGGCGAGTCGTGTCGGCATATCCGTCGATGTCAGGCGCCGGTAATAGGCACTCATCAGGTCGCCGTGTTCGACCTGTGGAATCGCCGCAAGGTAGTCATCCCAGGCATCGGGATACAGCGCGTCGCAGCCCTTCTGGTAGAACCATTCGAGCTCCCAGCGGCGCAACATGAAGATGCCGCGCAGAACCAGTTCGGTCACTGCTTCGGGATGGCGCTGCGCGTACGAGAGCGCAAGCGTCGAACCCCAGGAGCCGCCGAACACCTGCCAGCGGTCGATGCCGAGATGACTGCGCAGGCGTTCGATATCCCCGACGAGGTGCCAGGTGGTGTTGTCTGAGAGTTCCGCGTGCGGTGTGGATCGTCCGCAACCACGCTGGTCGAAGAGGATGATCCTGTAGCGCTTCGGATCGAAGAATCGGCGCATCTTTGGCGAGCAGCCGGCACCGGGGCCACCATGCAGGCAGACGACCGGTTTACCAGCCGGATTGCCGCATTGTTCGTAATAGAGCGTGTGGAGGGATGAAACCTGCAGCCGACCGCTGTCGTAGGGTTCGATTTCCGGATACAGCGCGCGCTGCTCGCTCATGCCAGTCCTTTTCGCAAGGCGCCCGGTGACGGTGGGCGACCGGGCAATGGGACAGATCGAAACTGGTCGGGGCGGCGAGATTCGAACTCGCGACCACCACACCCCCAGCGTGGTGCGCTACCAGGCTGCGCTACGCCCCGAGGTTTCGATGAGCGCCGCAGTCTAGCAAAGACCGCGATGCCTGAACAGCCATTGCCGGTCTCCGGACATCCGTCGCCGTTTTATCCGGGACGGGAAGGGGCCGCTCATGCGGGCGCAGCCGGGCAAGCGCATGGCGCCCTCGGTACGGCTCGCACCGCTTCGACTGCAGGGGGCGGCGAGCCGAGCGATTCATTGCGAACGCCAGTGCATACCTGTTCGTCAAATCCGCGCAGACCGGATTACGGCGCGCGTGAACGTGCCGCAGACACTGCATCCCCGCCTTCCCGGGGATGACGAGCCAAAGCACTGGATCCGCGTCTGCGCGGGGAATGACGAGCCCATACGCTCCATTGCCGCTGCAGCGCTGACGCGCGCACGTCACCCAACTCCCGTCATTCCCGCGCAGGCGGGAATCCAGCGAACGACGCCTCTGAGCAAGACCC
>CAZYHP010000056.1:18965-20219 GCA_964647135.1 uncultured Rhodanobacteraceae bacterium | reverse complement strand
TGCGGCGCGACTCAGTGCACGCGCGACAGCATGCGGCGGTGGCCGATCAGCATGGCCCAACGACGTCCGACGACGAACAGCAGGTGATAGCCGGCCTCCCGCGCGAGGCGACCTGTCATGGCCGGTGTCATTCGCAACACCGGCTCGGCCGCACACAGCTGTACCGTCATGCCCAGGCTGCGCGCCAGCACCTGGCAGCGAGCCAGGTGGTAGCGGTTGCTGAGCAGCACCACGGGGCCGGGCGGCAACAGGTGCCGGACTTCGCGAAGGTTGTCGACGGTATCGCGAGAGCGATGCTCGACGTGCAGGCGCGAGGCCGCTTCGGGCAGTCGGGTCAGCAACCACTGTCGGGCGACTTCCGCCTCGCTGGGATGCGCTGCTCCCGCACTGTGGCCGCCGGTCAGCAGCACGGCCAGCTGCGGCTGCTTGCGCGCCACGGCCAGCGCGCGGCGCAGTCGCCAGCGGAATTCGACGTCCGGGCGACCGTTGCGCAGCTGCTTTCCAAAGACCACGATACTGGCGGCGTCGGCCGGCTCGCAAGGCGCCAGCCGGGCTACCGACCACGTCCGCCACAGGTACCACAGGTAGACCAGGCCGGCACTGAGCACGGTCGCCAGTGCGCCGACCACCAGCACGTGCAGGACATCCGGGTCACGCCAGGGTGAGCCGTTGCGCCAGCGGGGATTGGCCAACAACCGCGATCTCCTTCGTTGCGGACCGGAATTCCGGGGAATCGGTCCGGTGGTGCTTCTATAATCCTTGACGAATTCCGGAGCGACCGTCCTTGACGCCACTGAAAGTTCTTGCCCACACCGCAACCAGCTGCCTCGGGCGGGGCCGCGATGCGCATTATCGCGCATTGACCGAAGGTCGTTCCGGCCTGCGCGAGAACGACTTCACCCGCGCGCCTTTGGCCACCTTCATCGGCCGTGTCGATGGCCTCGAAGGCACCGCGTTGCCCGCGCGGTGGGCCGACTGGGATTGCCGCAACAACCGGCTGGCGTGGCTGGCACTGAACCAGGATGGCCTGGTCGACACCCTGCGCTTGCTGCGTGAGCGCCTGCCCGCGCAGCGCCTGGGCGTTGCCCTGGGCACGAGCACGGCGAGCATCGGCGATACCGAGCAGGCCTACCTCGAACTGGACGAACGCGGACTGTTCCCGGAAACCGCGCGCGGCCGCCAGATCCACCAGCCGCATTCGCTGTCTGCGTTCGTGCAGGCGGCCACGGGTTGGGAGGGTCCGGTTCTGACCGT
>CAZYHP010000056.1:0-18865 GCA_964647135.1 uncultured Rhodanobacteraceae bacterium | reverse complement strand
GCCCACCACATGTCGGCGCCGCATCCACAAGGCGCGGGCGCGCGCCGCGCCATCGAGGCGGCGCTGCAGCGTGCCGGACTGACGGTGGACGATATCGATTACATCAACCTGCATGGCACGGCCAGCCGCCTCAACGACCAGGTCGAGGCGACCCTGGTCTCAGGCTGGTTCCCGGCGCGCACGGCCGCCAGCTCCACCAAAGGCTGGACCGGCCATACGCTGGGCGCCGCCGGTGCCATCGAGGCAACGCTGTGCCTGCTGGCACTCGAACATGGCTACCTGCCGGCGACGCTGAACTGCGACGAGCCGGACCCGGCCTGCGGCCCCCAGTTCCTGCACGAGGGTCGGCCTGCCGCGATCCGCACGGCGCTGAGCAATTCCTTCGGCTTTGGCGGCAACAACGCCAGCCTGGTCTTCCAGCGGGGTGAGGCATGACGACCGTGCGCATCCGCGGCGTCGGCGTGTGGTCACCGGGAGTCGCCGACTGGTCGCAGGCGCGGACACTGCTGGCAAGCGGTGAATGGCCGGCGCCCGACGGCAGTCGCCCGGCGCCGACGCTGATGCCCCCCAACGAACGCCGCCGCGCACCGGAAAGCGTGCTGATGGCGCTGGCGGTGGCCGAACAGGCCTGCGCGTCCGCTGCCGTCGATGCGGCCGCGCTGCCCAGCGTCTTCGCATCGATCTACGGCGACCTGTCGATCAACGACTACATGTGCGCGACCCTGCGCGACGACCCGTCGACGATGTCGCCGATCCGCTTCCACAACTCGGTCCACAACGCGCCTTCGGGATACTGGAGCATCGCCACGGGCGCGATGGCAGCCACCACCTCCGTGGCCGCTGCGCGGGAAACCTTCGCGGCGGGGCTTTTCGAAGCCGCCTGCCAGGCGGTGGACAGCGGTGAGCCGGTCCTGCTCGCCGCCTACGACAGTGCCGGCGGCGGCCCGGTGGGTGACATTTCGTATGTATCGCGCTCGTTCGCTTGCGCGCTGGTCGTCGACCCGGCGTCGCATGCTGGCGCGGCATTGCGCCTGGACGCACTTCCGCGAAGCAGCGGGGCTGCCGTGGGCAGCCGCCTGCCCGAGGGGGGCCTGTCGGCGCTATGCGCCGGCAACCCCATCGCCGATGCGGCCATCCCGCTGCTGACGGCGCTGGCCGTCGGCGCGGCTGCCACCTTGTCGATACCGCTGTCGTGCGGGCTGGACCTGCACCTGGAGCTGACACCATGACCGTATCCGGGCCGCGCGTGGCCGTGCTCATTCCTGCCCTGAACGAGCGTGCGGCCATTCGCGGCGTGGTGGAGTCGGCGCTGACGCAGTTGCCGGCGCTGATCCTGGTCGATGACGGTTCCAGCGACGGCACTGCCGAACAGGTTGCCGATCTTCCCGGCGTGACGGTTATCCGGCATGACGAACCGCGCGGCAAGGGCGAGGCCCTGCGCGCCGGCTTCCGCCATGCGCTCGCGCAGGGATACGACGCCGTCCTGACCATGGACGGCGATGGACAGCATGTCGCCGAAGACATCCCGCGCCTGCTCGCCGCGGCGGCGATGTATCCGGGTCACATCGTCATCGGCGCGCGCCTGATCAACCGCGAGCAGCAGCCGGCCTATCGCCGCCGCGCCAACAACTTCGCCGACTGGGGCATCAGCTGGGCCTGCGGCCAACGTCTGGTCGATACGCAGAGCGGTCAACGCTATTACCCGCGTGCCGTCATGGAACTGGCGGACAGTGCCGGCGAGGGATTCGTCTTCGAGACCGACATCCTGATCGAAGCCAGTCGCCGCCGACAGATCCGCGTGGTGTCGGTGCCGATCGCATCGCGCTACCACAGCGAGTTCCGCCGCAGCCACTTCCGCTCGCTGCCCGATTTCACGCGCATCGCAGCACGCGTCATCTGGCGCATCGTCAGTGCCGGCTTCATGATCGGCGGCTTCCTTCGCGTACGCCGCGAACCGGCCCTGATCGTCGATCCGAAGCCACCTTTTCCAGACCCGGAGGCCTCTTCCGCATGATCCAGCGCGAAATCGTCATCATGGGGGGCGGCCTGGCCGGTCTCAGTCTCGCATTGCAGCTTCGTCAGCGCTTTCCCGACCTCGATGTCCTCGTCCTGGAACGCAAGGCGCATCCGCTGCCGCCGGCCGCGCACAAGGTCGGGGAGTCGACCGTCGAGATCGGCGCGCGCTACTTCTCCGAAACCCTCGGCCTCCACGAACACCTCGAACGCGACCACATCCGCAAGTTCGGCTTCCGGTTCTTCTGGTCGGAGCACCGCCGCGATGTCGATGCCGTCACCGAACTCGGGGTCCGCAACATCTTCCCGACACCGAGCTACCAGATCGATCGCGGCATTTTCGAGAATTTCCTCGGCGAGGAAGCGCGGCGGCGCGGGATCGAATTCGTCGACCAGGCGGTCGTGCGCACGTTCGAGCTGGCGCAGGGCGACAACACCCATACGCTCGCCTACGAACACGAAGGCGTCCGCCACGAGGTGCGGTGCCGCTGGCTGATCGATGCCACTGGCCGCGCCGGCCTCATCAAGCGCAAGCTCGACCTCGTCCAGCCGAACGACCACGACGCCAACGCGGTGTGGTGGCGGATCGACGAGCACCTGCTGATCGATGACTGGACGGGCAACGACGATTGGCGGGGCCAATGCGTGCCGCCGGAGCGTTGGCGGTCGACCAATCACATGGTCGGGCCGGGCTACTGGGTCTGGCTGATCCCCTTGTCGTCGGGCGCACACTCGGTCGGCATCGTCTGCGATGCGAAGATGCATCCGCTGGATCGCATGAACACCTTCGACAAAGCGCTGGAGTGGCTACGCGAATTCCAGCCGCTGATCGCGGACCATTGCGAACGCACGCGCGGAAAGCTGCTCGATTTCCTGTTCTTCCGGCACTTTTCCTATGGCTGCAAGCAGGTGTTTTCCGGCGATCGCTGGGCGCTGACCGGGGAGGCCGGGCTGTTCCTCGATCCGTTCTACTCGCCCGGTAGCGATTTCATCTGCATCGCCAACACTTACATCACCGAACTGGTTGGCCATGAACGCGCCGGCGGGTCCATCGACGGCTACGCGCGCGTGTACGAACAGCTGTACTTCTCCTTCTATCGCAACACGCTGGCGCTGTACCAGGACCAGTATCCGCTGTTCGGCGACCCGGTCGTCATGCCGATGAAGGTGCTCTGGGATTACACCTACTACTGGGGCGTACTGTGCCAGATCGTTTTCCAGGGCGCCCTGACCGACCTGTCGCTGTTCAGCGAACTGGCGCCGGAACTGGAGCTGGCGCAACAGCTCAACAACGAGATGCAGGCGTTGATGCGGGACTGGCACCGGGACGGCGACAAGCCCAATCGTGCCCATATGCTCGACCAGGGCGGCCTGGAGTGGTTCGCGCAATTGAATGCGGAAATGCTCGACCAGCTCGATCCGGCCGCGACGCGCGCCCGTCTGCGACGGAACATCGAACAGTTGCAGCGCCTCGCAAGTACGCTGCGTGCCCGAGCCGGTCGCGGCCCGTTGCCGGAACGGCCACTCGACCTGTTCGACCGGCAGCTTTTCGCCGCGCCATAGCGGGTCGCGACTGCTGCCATTACGCCTGCCGGTATGCGAAACCGGACAGCCTCTCAAGCCCGGGTCCGGCTGCGCAGGCACCAGGACCCTCGCAGTGGCCGGCGCGATCCCCGCGCCGGCCGCTGTTTTCAGAAGTCGCCGAGCTCGGCGCCGTCCTGCGGGTTTTCCAGCCAGTAGCCGATGTCGCGGCCCATGGCCTTCACCGTGCGGCCGAGAACCGAGCACGAGCCCTTGAAGCCGGCAAACGCACCGCCCATGGAAAACCGCCGGGCCTTGACCGAGGCGACGCGCTGACCGTCGCGGTACAGGGCACCGCGCGCAGCCGTGCCCTTGTGGTGGCCGATCCAGGCGTTGCCCTGGCTGACGGCATGCGTGATCTCGACCCGAAGCTCGAGGCCGCTGCCGGACTGGTTGTCGCCGCTGACAACCTCAACGCCCTTCTCTGCGGCGTACTCGCGGATGTACTGGGCGAACTGCCGGTTCAGTTCGACGCATTCATCGCGGACCCTGTTCTGCACGTCGGCATCTTCGCCGTAGGGCACGTTGGCACCGATGACAACCGGCTCCGCCATTGCAGTCGAACACAGCACCAGCAGGGCCGTAGCAACCAGCTTCCTTGCGCATCTATCCACGCGATCCTCCCGAATCGACACTTGTTGGGAAGCCGATGGTGCCACAAACCGCCAAGGTGAATCAGGACGCGCCGCCGCATGACGCGGCGGCGGCGTCGTGCTTTCCTACTGGTAGCCGTTGCAGAAGATCGAGTCCACACCCGGCGCATAGCTGAAGTTGCGCAGGTGGAAGGTGGCGATCTCCGGAAGACCCATCCCTTGCACGGTCACCCGGTAGCAGCCGGCCTCGTTGTTCGCCTGCCCGTGCACCACGGCCAGGCCATCGATGTCGGTCACCGCGGTCACCGTGGTTCCGGTACCGCTGGTCGGCGAAGTGAGGATGGCACTGGCACCGCTGGTGGGTGCGATGAAGGTAACCGTGTGCCCCGGCACGCCATCGCCGTCTTCGTCACGCACCAGGGCGATCAGCGATCCGCTGAAGGGCTGGCCGACTTCCGCCTGCAGCATGTCGCCATAGGTCAGGATTTCCACCGCCGCCGGCGCGCCGATGTCGCGCACTTCCAGCCCGGCATTGCGGAACGTGACCGTCGGCAGCAGATCGGCAGGGGCCACACCTTGCGGCTCATAGCCCATCTTGACGTTGATGGCGCCGGTCGCATTTAGGTCGGCGAAATAGCCCAGGCGGACACGGTGGATTTCTCCGCTGACCGGATCGAGATCGAGCAGGTGGGCCGGGGCGATGGTCGACGAGGCGAGCACGTCGGTGCCTGACCGCAAGGCGATACCGATGCCGGAATCGCCCAGGAGGTCGAGCGTGAGCAGTTCGCCGATATCGACGTCTGCACTCAGGACGTAGAAGCGGCCGAGCTCGTAGTTCTGCGCCAGTGTCTGCGTGAAGTAGCCGCCATTGTTCACGAGGCCGGCCAGATTCACGGCAGCCAGTCCGCTGATGGTCGCGGTCTGGCTGGTGTGGCTGATGGCCAGCGAGGGCGGCGCCAGCAGCCCGGCGAGCCCCCAGTAGGTGCCTCGCCAGGGGCCCGCTCCGATCAGCACGTTGGTGCCTGATCCACCGATGACGCCACCACCGATCGTGCCGGTGTTGCCCGGATCGCTGAAGTCACCATTCGGCACGTTGACCGGATCGGCAAAGGCCGTGGCGATTGCGAGCGACAGACCTGCTGCCGCCAGGGTTCGTGCCACGGCGCCGCATCCATATCGCCGGGCTCGGGTCTTCAGGCTCGTCTTTGCGTTCTTGTCCATTGTTGTCGCTCCGTTGTCCTGATTGGCTTGCGGACGTCGGTGGAACCGGCGCCCTACGGAGAGGTCGGGTCGCAGGAAAGGCCCGGCCACCGGCTCCGTTCACGGTCGCCGCTGCCCGACCGCGAAGGATGTCCGGCGGCACGACGACGGCGTCACCGTAACAGACCTTCATCCACTCGTTCCACCCTTCACGACATACCGTGTGCGTTGTTTTCTATTTATTATTCCACGCCCAACAAGTAAAGGACGTGCCAGGAGGGCCACTGTCCCACCGCACATGGATCCTGATGAGCTGGCAGGCCTGGCTGCGTTTGCGTTCTGAGCCGTCGGGACCTGATCCACGGCCATGGGCGGCGAACGGACTGGCTACGCCCCACGGGGTCGCCGAAGCGCGGCGCGACGCGAAGCGAAGCGACGAACAAGGCGGGCATCGCCCGGTGATTCCGCGATCTTCTGCGCCCGCGGTGAGGGCGCTGTCAGGCCATTCCGCCGTTGACGCCGATGACCTGGCCATTGATGTAGGCGGCGGCCGGCGATGCCAGGAAGCGGACCAGGGCCGCGACTTCTTCCGGGCGACCCGTGCGCCCCGCCGGGACGAGCTGGCGGACCAGCTCGGCCGGGAACAATCCGTCGGTCATGCGTCCCTGGATGATCCCCGGCGCCACGACATTCGAGGTGATGCCGCGGCTGCCCATTTCCCGGGCCAGGGTCAGGGTCGCGCCGTGCAGGCCGGCCTTGGCGGCGGCGTAGTTGGCCTGGCCGCGATTGCCGGTAAGCGCCGCCACCGACGACACATTGATGATGCGCCCGAAGCGGCGCCGTGCCATGGGCAGCAGCAGCGGCCGCGTGACGTGGAAGAAGCCATTGAGACTGACATCGATGACGCGATGCCACTGCGCATCATTCATGCCCGCCATCGGCGCATCGTCGTGGATGCCGGCATTGTTCACCACGATGTCGATGGCTGCCTCGGCCAGCAACGCCTCGATCGCGATACGCGCGGCTTCGCCGTCGGTGACGTCGAAGACGACGACTTCGGCGCGACCACCGGCGGCCGTGATGGCATCCACCACCGCGGCGGCCTGCTGGGGCCGGCTGTTGGCGTGCACGATGACCGTGCAGCCATCGTCCGCCAGCGCCTCGCAGATCGCCTGGCCGAGATCGCCGCTGCCACCGGTCACCAGGGCGCGACGTACCGGAATTTCCTCACTTGTCGCCATTGTCGAGCACCACCATCGCCTGGCCGGTCGCCAGTTCGTCGCCATCATGCCTTACGCTGAATCGATACAGCCAGGCGCTGTCGTCGGCGCTGACGCGCCGGGCACTGATCCGCAGCGGTCCGGGCAGGTGGTCGATTCGCTCCACGGCCAGTTCGACACCGCGCAGGGCAACGAGCAGGCCCGGCGAGGCCTTGTCGCCGCCCGCACGTGCCAGCAGCGCGCCATGGACGGCCATCGCCTGCGCGCCGTATTCGCACAGATGCACGGCATGCAGGCGCCCATCACGACGCAATGGATGCGCGGGGTCGCGATGGTTGTCGCTGACCGAGTCGATGCCTTCGGCGTCGAAGGCCAGCACATGCTCGATCAGCGCCATGCGTCCTTGGTGGGGAATCAGCGCCGACCATTCGGATCGGTCAGTCATTCGCGGCGCTCCTGCGAGCCGTACCGGCCATGCTCAGCGCGAGCAGGAACTGCGCGGCGACGCCGATCGCCACTGTCGAGCCGATGGCGCGCAGCACGGGAATGGTCGAGGCGCCAAGCAGACCGAACACCAGCAACGTCGAGGTCGAGGAGATCAGCACCGCGTGCAAGGTGCGCTGTCGCGACGGCGCGCTGTCGGCATGGTTGAAGAACAGCGCGTAGTCCATGCCGAGACCCGCGGCCAGCATCAGCGCGATGAGGTGGAAGAGCGTCAGCTCGACACCCGCCAGGCGCAGGACGGCGACCGTGACCACCAGGCCCAGCAAGACCGGCGGCAACACGCGGAGTACCCGACGCGGCCCCAGACCGATGAGCAGCAGCGCAAACAGTCCCGCGGCGGCGATGCCGAGACCCGACACCACGCGGCGGCGGTAGTCGGCGACCATGCTTTCGGCGACCTGCTTGAGGTCGAGGACACGCGCATCAGGCTGGTCGGCGAGCGCGGCGGACAATGCCGACGGATCGTCGAGTCCGGACAATTGCACCAAGGCGTGGCTGCGGCCGTCGTAGTCGCGGAACATCGCCGCCAGGCGCACGCCCGCGGGACTGTCGGCCTGTGCCGTCCCGATGCGCGCAGCCGCGTCGGGCTGACGCGCCAGGGCGACATCCTGCACCATCGGCTCAAAAAAGGCCGGATCGAAACCGCTGGCTTCGGCGGCGTCGGCGAGGGCGGCCCGCAGGACTTCCGTGGCCGGCAGGCGCGACAGGCGCCAGTCCTGCACGCGTCGGCTGGGCTGGTAGCGGGATGGCAGGCTGTGGTCGGTCAGTACGCCCTGTTCGACCAGCTGGGCCAGACGCGGCGACAGCACCTCGCTCAGCCTGAGGACACCCTCGCGGTCCGCTGCGCTCAACAGCAGCAGGTAGCGGGCGTCAGGACTGGCCAGTTCGCCACGCAGTCGGATGTCGTCCTGCAACCATTCCTGCGGCAGTGGAGTCAGGCTCGACAGATCGTTGTTCCACCAGGCGCGCTGTCCGCCGACCATCAGCGCCAATCCGGCCAGGACCAGCACCGGCAGCAGCGGCCAGAGGCCGCCGTCGATGCCATCCAGGCGCGACGCCCAACGACGGTAACGGGCACTGTCCAGTACATCGCGTCGCGGCAGCGGCAGGATCTGCGGCAGCAGGTAACGGCTGACCAGGGCCGCCGCCACCAGACCGGCGATGGTGAACACCGCCAGCTGCGCCAGACCCTCCGCCTGGCCGGAAAACAGGCTGGCATAGGCAATGGCGGTGCTGGCCACGCCCAGCCTCAACGCCGGCCACAGCCGGCGTGCGGCGGCCGGTGGTGAAACCCCCGGATGAAGGTGGCTCAGCAGATGCACCGGATAATCCTGGGCAACCCCGATCAGCGTGAACGCGAACGCCAAGGTGATGCCATGCGCCTCCTCGAAACCGAGCCGGAGGGCAATAAAGCCCGCGGCGGCCGCGCAGGCCATCGGTACGGCGGATGCCAGCAGGAACAGCATTGAGCGGTAAGCCAGCAACAGCAACGCCACCAGGCCCACCACGGCGATGCCGCCCAGCAGCGTCGCCTCGCCGGCCACCCGTTCGCTCATGCGCGCACTGAAGCTGCCCGGACCGGTCAGCAGCAGCGTCGCGTCGCCGCGGTCGAGGGCATCGAAGGTCGTCCGGATCTTCGCGATCGCCTCGGCCTGGGCCTGCGGATCGAAGCCCGCCGCACCAGTCTGCACCAGCAGCAGCGCCTCGCCGTCACGGGTGAACCAGACGCCTTCGCGGAGCATCGGTTCCTGCAGGGGTTTCCAGCTTTCCGCCAGCGCCAGGGTCAGAAAATGCGGGTCATGCGCCAGCAAGGTGTCGAAGGCGGCCCCGCTGGCGCCACCCATGTCGGCGAGGCGCTCGAGCAGGACTTCGAACAGGCCTTCAGCATCGAAGCGCGCATGGTCCATGGCCGGACTGTGGCTGTAGCGCAGTGGCAGCAGCGTCGCCAGTACCAGGGACTCGTCGATCTCGCCATTCAACACCTGGGCAAAAGCCGGATCCTGCCGCAGGCGGCCGGCGAGTTCGCGACTCAGTGCGGCCGTTCGTGACGGGTCGTCCGACTGGATCGCCAGCAGCAGGATACGGCTGGATGGACCCGTGCCCAGTTCACCGCGCAGCAGACGCTGGTCGGCGTCCCGGGCCTCCGGCATGAACCGGGCCAGGTCGCTGCCGAGGCGCAGGCCCGACGCCGCCCAGGCGCCGAGCATGAGCAGCACCACGATCGCCGCGAGGGCGGCGGGGCGCGCCTTCATGGCGCCGGGCACACTGCGCCGACAAGGGCGTCGAAGTCGCCAGCGTCCAGACTCGGCGGCTGGTCCGAAAAGATCGTCAAGGTGTCTGCACCTTCCTGCTGGAGGATCAGACAACGCGCCTCACCCCCGCTGCCGCGCAACTCCAGTTGCGGGACGCGGGCGCGCAGCGCCGGCTGGCGCGGGCGCAGCAACAGCCGCCACGACGCGTCGCCTTCCAGGTCGATGTCGAAGCTGGCGCGCAGGGCGGCGACATCGCCGGAGAACAGCGCCGACAGCCCCCCGAACAGCACTTCCAGTTCCGGCGCACGGGCCAGCGGAATCACCCGCTCGCCGCCCCGGTCGCGCCGCACCACCAAGGTACGGCCACTGACCACGCCGGTCTCACGGTAGGGCGTGTCGATGCGGCGCTCGAATTCCAGCCCGCCCTGCCAGCGCAGCGTGCCGGCGGTCACCAGGGGCGCCTTGAGGGCGCGACGGAAGCGCACCTCCTGGAAGGGCTGGTTCAGCGGCGGCGGCTGCCGCATCGACTCCAGGAGTGCCTCCAGCTCAGTGGCCGGTACCGGCGTCGGCATCGACAGCAAGAGCAGTGCGGCGATCAGGCAGGCAGGTCGCATCATCGATCCAGAAATCGTAGAAGTTGAACCAGTTGTAGGGTGCTTGCCCTGCATAATGCTGCAACCGGCTGGCGTAACGCTGAACGTAGCCTTCGAGGGCGGCCTGGCGTCCGGCGCGCGGCAGCTGGATGCGTTCGGCGAACAGCTCGAAATGCAGGTCATAGCGGCGCCCGCCCTTGTAGAGTCCGAAGCACAGGCAGACCGGCAGCTTCAGGACCGAGGCCATCAGGTAGGGCGCCACCGGAAACCAGGCGGGATCACCGAAGAAGGGCACCGGCAACCCGGGTTCGCCGGCGCGGCGGCGGTCGCCGAGCACCCCGATCAGCGCGCCCTGTTCGGCTTCCTCCTTGATCCGCAACATCAGCTCCGTCGACGGCATGCCCAGGTCGATCACCGATGCGGCGAGGCGAGGATTCAGTTCGTCCAGCAACTGCGTCATCGCCAGGTTCTGGCTGCGTTCGAGCAGCACCGCCACCCGCGTGTCGGGACGCTGCAGGCTGAGCACGCGCAGGACTTCGAAACTGCCCAGGTGTGCACCGAGCAGCAACACGCCCTGCCCCTGCGCCATGCATTCATGCACGACGTCCACGTCGTGCACCGTGATGTCGAAGCGGTCGACGCGATCGGTCAGCAGCAGCGGCCGGTCGAGAATGGTCGCGGCGAAGCAGTGCACGTGGCGCGCGCCCTCCAGCAGTGTCGGCGGACGCCCGAACACGCGACGCAGGTACGCGAGCGAAGCACGACGTTCCGAGGAGCGTCGCAGCAGGAAGTACAGTGTGATCGGGTACAGCAGCAGCCGGCCGAGCGGCCGACCCAGGCGCAGGACGATGCCGCGGATCAGCCAGATCGCGAAGCGGCCGCCCCCTTCCGGACGTTGCGTCCAGTGCGGATCACTCATGGGGACGCTCCTGCTGAAGGCGCGCCAGCAGAACGGTCTGGCCATCGTTTTCCATGCGCAGTTCGTAGCGGCCGTCCACCGGTGCGTCGAGGTACAGGTCCAGCACATTCTCCGGAAGGCACGGTTTCAGGAATTTCGCCTGCACGATGCGCAACGGGCCCCGGAGGTCGAAGGCACTGATCGCGGCATCGAGCAGCACCACCCCGGGAACCACCGGTCGGCCCGGAAAGTGGCCTTCGAGGCAGGCGGCGCCGGATTCAAGGATGAAGCGATGGTGGCGCATGGGCATTCTCGCGGCGGGCATCGCGGCCGAATTCGCCGGCCAGGACCGGCCCGAGCCGGATGACCCGGGCAAAGTAGTCGAAGACATTACGGTATTGCTGCACCGGAAAAACGCGCTTGCGCCAGGCGTATTCGGCAAGCATGGCGAGCATCGGCATCCCATAGGTGGCGATGTTCGCCACCCACGACCACACGGCCGGTGGCGCGAACAGGGCCAGTGCGAGATTGCAGGCCGCCATCGCCACGAATACCACGCACCAGTAGACGGTGACTGCACGGGTATAGCGCAGGTGCTCGTCGCTGAGCCGCTCCGGCCGCCCGTGCATGTGCCAGACGAAGCGTTCGATCAGCGGCTGTCTGCCGGGCAGCAGCGAGCGCGCGACCAGCCCCGCGAGCACCAGCTGGATCAGGACCGGCGGCGCATACATGATGAGCTGCATCGGTTGCGGTGCCAGCCACAGGCAGGCGGCGACCGCGAGCAGCAGGCCGACCTGGAGGACGGGACGCCGACGCAGGACGGCGAGCAGGAGCAGGACCAGCAGGGCAACCGCCGCGGCGCGCAGCGCGGGCGAACCGGTCAGTGTTGCGGCATGCGCAAGGAGGAAATAGACGACCGGTGTCAGTAGGGCCAAGGCACGCATGGCGATGCCCGCTGGCGCGGGCGGTCAGGCCGTACGATGCTGCTCGACGTGCCCGGAGAGCGCACGCAGCGACGAGAAAATCTGCTTGTTGTCCGGGTTGTCCGAACGCAGCTGGAAACCGTAGCGCTTGGAAATGGCCAGGGCCAACTCCAGCGCGTCGATCGAGTCCAGGCCAAGACCGTCGCCGAACAGCGGCGCTTCGGGATCGATCGAATCCGGTGCAACGCCTTCAAGGTTCAGGGCTTCGACGATCAGCGCGGCGAGTTCTTGCTCGGCTTGACGGGTCTGGCTCATGGCTGACTCGGGTCCTTCCGGAATCGTGGAATGTGGGCGCCGGCCTCGTCTCCCGGAGGCCGGATACAGCGGCGGAAGTGTATCATACGCACCCCTCAAGGACCGCGGCAGCATCGGCAATGCAGGAGGCAGTGGAAGAAAAGTGTGACGTCCTGGTGATCGGCGGTGGCCCCGCCGGCTCGACGGCCGCGACCGTGCTTGCCGGTCGTGGCTGGCACGTGATCCAGGCCGAGATGGACCGGCATCCGCGCTTCCACATCGGTGAATCGCTGCTGCCCGCAAACGTGCCGTTGCTCGAAGAACTGGGCGTTCTGGAAAAGGTCCGCGAGCTGGGCGTGCTGAAGCTGGGCGCCGATTTCCCGGGCGCCGGCCCGCAGCCGAATGTCTTCCGCTTCCGGCGCGCGCTGGGCGAAACGCCACCCTACGCATTCCAGGTCAAGCGGGAAGATTTCGACGCCATGCTTTTCCGTCATGCCCGGGAAAGCGGTGCCGACAGTCGTGAAGGCGTTCGCATCGATGCCGTCGACCTGCTTTCCGATGGCGTGCTCGCCACCGCCGTCTCCGACGCCGGCACCCGAACGATACGCGCCCGCTACCTGGTCGACGCCAGCGGCCGCGAGACGTTCATGGGCAACGCGATGAAGATCAAGCGCCGGAATCAACGACACCAGAGCGCGGCGATCTTCGCGCACTTCAACGGTGTCGAGCGCAGAGAGGGCGAGGACGCCGGCAACATCAGCATCTACCGCTTCGCCATGGGCTGGGCATGGATGATTCCCTTGCCGGATGGCGTGATGAGCGTGGGCTGCGTGTGCTGGCCGGAGTACCTCAAGCAGCGCCGTGGCGAGACGACGAAGTTCCTGCTCGATACGCTCCAGGGCATCCCGGAAGCCGCCCGGCGCATGCGGGCGGCGACGCCCTGTTCGCCGACGCGCGTGACCGGCAATTACAGCTACCAGTGCACGACGATGTGCGGGCCGCGCTGGATCATGGCCGGCGATGCCTATGCCTTTCTCGACCCGATCTTTTCCTCCGGCGTGCACCTGGCCATGGACAGCGGCGCACGCGCGGCACAGCTGGTCGACAGCGTGCTGCGCGATCCCGGACGCGAAGCCGCACTGCAGCGTGCCTTTGCACGCCGCGTCAATCGTGGCCTGCGCACCTTCGCCTGGTTCGTCTACCGATTCAATTCCAACACCCTGCGCCAGCTGTTCGCGCACGAAAGCCCGCCCTGGGGCCTGGATCGCGGCGTGATCTCGCTGCTCGCCGGTGACGTCTATGACGGTGGCCGGGTCCGCCGCAAGCTGTACCTGTTCAAGTTCGTGTATGCGTTCGCCGGCCTGGTCAACCTGCCCCGGCATGTGCGCGACATTCGCCACCGGCGTCGCCAGGCGAAGGCCGCATTCAGCGACGGCACCACCGCGCAGGACCGGCAGTGATGGCTGTCCTGCAACCTGTCCCGACGCTGGCGCCGGCACCCTTGCGGGTCGGCTATGAGGCCATGCCGGCGCGGCGGGCGCTGGCTGGCAGCGATGTGCTGGCCGTCATCGGCTTCGGCACGCACACGGCCGGAGACGATCCGCGCGAAGTGGTGGTACCGCTGCACACCGTCGACGGCAGTGTCGCGCCCTGCGAGGTCTGGCGCGTCCACGGCGAGGTTCGCCATGGTCGCGACGGCGATGTCGCCTGGGCGGAAGGCGGCGGCTACCTCTTTGTGGCGTTCTGCGCAGACGAATCGGCCCATGGCGGTACCGAGGCAGCGGCCGACCATGCCTATCGGCGGCTGCTTGACTGCGTTCGCCGGCACGACCATCCACACCTGCTCCGGGCCTGGAACTACCTGGCCGCGATCAACGAGGGCGAAGGCGATGCCGAGCGCTATCGGCGCTTCTCCATCGGTCGCGCGCGCGGCATGGGAGACTGGCCTGCCGCCCGCCTGCCGGCCGCGACCGCCATCGGCCATCTGGAAGGCCACAGGGGACTGGTTGTCTACGCCATCGCCGCGCAGCACGCCGGTCATCCGGTGGAGAATCCCCGCCAGGTCAGCGCCTATCACTATCCACGCCAGTACGGGCCGGTCCCGCCCAGTTTCGCCCGCGCCATGCGGGTGGACACGCAACCACCGGCCCTGCTGATTTCCGGCACGGCCAGCGTCGTCGGCCATGCCACCGCGCATGTCGGCGACGCCGAAGCGCAGGCGGCGGAAACCCTGCTCAACCTCGATACCCTGGTGCGGACGGCTGGACTGGCCGAGCGGCTGGGCGGACGTGGTGCCTGCCTGAAGGCCTACCTGCGTCACCGCGGGGACGCACCCCTGCTGCGTGCCGCGCTGGCCCAGGCCGGCGTTGCGCCTGGGCAGGCGCTCTTCCTGCATGGCGACATCTGCCGCAGCGAGTTGCTGCTCGAGATCGACGGCAGTTTCGTGGTGGCCTGATCGGCCCCGGCGCGCGTCCGCTTCGACCGGTCGGGAACCATTCCCTTTGTCGGCGGGCCGACGACGCGCAAGTACGCCGGCGGCGGGCGGCGGGCGGGCTGAAGTCCGGCACGAGCGCAAGGACTTCGTCATCCAGGCGATCCAGCGTCGCGCAATCCGAAGCGCTGCACAGGCGGCCCGGCTGCCGCTAGGCTGTAGCGATGGCCGTGCCTTCGGCACGACTTGCCGCGTTGACCGTCGGCGGGTCGGCTGTCGCCCTGGCGGATGGCGGCGCCGCCATACCGGCGTTGCACTGTCGTGGCGGGCCGTCGCCGGGCCCACCGCCACCCTCCCGCCCTGCACGGATCCCAGCATGAGCCTTCACGACGACATCACCTCCACCATCGGCAACACGCCGATCGTGCGCCTGAACCGTATCGCGCCGGCGCACGTCGACCTCCATGCCAAGGTCGAATCCTTCAATCCGGGCGCTTCGGTGAAGGACCGCCTGGCCCTCGCGATCATTCTCGATGCCGAGGACAAGGGCCTGTTGAAACCAGGCGACACCGTCATCGAGGCGACCAGCGGCAACACCGGCATCGCACTGGCGATGGTCTGCGCTGCCCGCGGCTACCGTTTTGTCGCGACGATGGCGGAAACCTTCTCGATCGAACGGCGCAAGCTGATGCGTGCCTACGGTGCCCGGGTGATCCTGACGCCGGCTTCGGAACGCGGTTCCGGCATGGTGCGTCGCGCCGAGGAGTTGGCGCAGAAGCACGGCTGGTTCCTGGCGCGACAGTTCGACAACCCGGCCAATCCGGACTTTCACGCCGCCACGACCGGCCCGGAGATCCTGCGCGATTTCGCCGGCCGACGCCTGGACTGGTTCGTCAGCGGCTGGGGAACGGGCGGCACGCTCAGTGGCGCCGGTCGCGTGCTCAAGGCCGCGCGCCCGGATCTGCGCATCGCCACCTGCGAGCCGGCACAGGCCTCGCTGCTCGCCGGCAAGGACTGGTCGCCGCACAAGATCCAGGGCTGGACTCCCGACTTCGTGCCCAGCGTGCTCGACCGCTCGATCTTCGACGAGAACCTGCCCATCGACGAGAACCTCGCCCGCGATACGGCACGCAGGCTGGCCGCCGAGGAAGGACTGTTCGTCGGCCTCTCCGCCGGCGCCACCGTGGCGGCGGCGCTGCAGATCGCCGAGCGCGCCGAACGTGGCTCGGTGCTGCTGGCGATGTTGCCCGACACCGGCGAACGCTATCTGTCGACCTTCCTCTTCGAGGGTGTGAATGAAGGTTCGGACGATGAATGGCTCGCGGGACTGGAGAACGGCTGAGCAGATCGGCGCGCCGGGAAAGGCAGATTCCCTGCGCCGATCCGGAATTTTCCGATGGCCCCGCAGCGGTGGGCAGCGCAGGCTTGCCACGGGCACTCGGCCCGTGGATTCCGCCATGAACAGTCTTGACACCCTGCGCAGCGAACTGCGCCACCTGCAGGCCCTCGATTTCGTCGCGCGCCTGCGCCATGAACTGGCGATCACGCCGGACGATCCCGAACTGCACTGGGCGTTGCACGAACTGCAGCCGGAGCTCGCCCGTCGCGGAACGTCGTGGCGCGCGTCGCCGGGACCACGACGTCGCAGCCCCCAGGCGCGTCATTGGCAATCCGGCGGCCGCCTGAAGCGCTGATCCGGTGTCGCGACCTGGCCGCAGTGGCCACCTTCGAAGCCAGCATCCGGCCTCCACGGGTCCGTGGCGACGGTCCCGCGTGGTAAAACGTCGCGCCAGCCGGTGATCGCATCGGCGCTCGCACGACGCCGCGGAGAGGATGCGCCGGATCGTCCACATCGACATGGATGCGTTCTACGCCTCGGTCGAACAGCGTGACGATCCCGCGCTGCGCGGTCGTCCTGTCGTGGTGGCCTGGCGCGGCCGGCGTTCGGTTGTCTGTGCCGCCAGCTACGAAGCCCGCCAGTTCGGCGTGCGCTCGGCGATGCCGGCCGTGCGCGCCGAACGACTCTGTCCCGACGCGGTTTTCGTGCCACCCGACTTCCCGCGCTACAAGGCGGTGTCCCGTCGGGTGCGGGCGATCATGGAGCGCTACACGCCGCTGGTCGAACCGTTGTCGCTCGATGAGGCCTATCTCGATGTCAGCGAGCATCGTGGCGATCTGCCGACAGCGACCGCCGTCGCCGAAGCGATCCGCGCATCCGTGCGCGAGGAACTGGCGCTGACCGCCTCGGCGGGCGTTGCGCCGAACAAGTTCCTCGCCAAGATCGCCTCGGACTGGAACAAGCCCGATGGCCTGTTCGTGTTGCGCCCAGGACGTATCGAGGCCTTCCTGGTGCCGCTGCCGGTGGAACGGCTGCCCGGCGTCGGCAAGGTGATGCAGGCGCGTCTGGATGAACTGGGCATCCGCACCGTCGGCGAACTGCGCGCCGTCGGGTTCGAGGTATTGCAGCAGCGCTTCGGACGCTGGGGTCGCCGCCTGCACGAACTGTCCCGCGGCATCGACGACAATCCGGTGCAGCCGCGGCGGCCGACGCTGTCGGTATCGAGCGAAGACACGTTTGCCGAGGATCTGCCGATGGCGGCACTGGCGCCGCATCTGCGTCGCCTGGCCGAGAAGACCTGGACCGCCAGCCGGCGCGAATCGCGCATTGCCAGGACAGTGGTGCTGAAATTGAAGACGGCGGATTTCCGCATCCTGACCCGAAGCCTGACGCCAGCCACTCCGCCGGCCAGCCTGGAGGAACTCACCCGCGTGGCGCTGGACCTGCGCGACCGCGTCGATCTGCCGGCATCAACCCGCTATCGACTGGCGGGCGTTGGCCTGGCCAACTTCAGCGACCCCGAAGAGGTCGTCGCGCAGTCGGACCTGTTCGCGCAGGCAACGTGCTGAGATGAGTGGCACAAGGCGGGCCGTGCGCCCGCCCGATCCTGCACCAGGGTCAGTTGGCCGGCGCGTCGGCCGGCGCTGCCGCCGCTTCCTCGCCTTCCACCGCGGGCGGCGTCGCCAGCTGCGGCGGCTCGGGACGGGTGATCACGCCACAGGCAATGCGGCTGCCGGCATTGCCGGCCGGCTGCGAGCTGTAGTCGTCGGCGTCGGCGTGGACGACGACTGCGCGCTCAAGGACATCGAAGCGGCCACCATCACCCAGCGTCACACCGGTCAGGTGCAGACTGATCGTCGCTTCGCCCTGGCCATCGGCCTTGATATTGGGCATGTCGCCCGCGTGATGCGCGCCCTGGCCGTGGCGGCCGTGCTCCGTGCCGGCCGGGTTGAAATGGGCGCCGGCGCTGCTGGCATCCGGCGCACTGCAGTCGCCGTTCTCATGGATGTGGAAGCCGTGTTCGCTGTTCGCCTTCAGCCCACGGACGGTGCCGGTCACGTGCAGGCCGTGGTTGTCTGGCGACAGCGTGATGCTACCTGCCGCACGCTGCCCGCTGGTCGATGCCAGTTCGACGGTGACGCGGTTGATCTGAGGCTTCTCCGCGGCGGCAGGCGCCTGGGCGGACACCGACGCGGCCAGTCCCAGACTGACGAGGGACAGCGGAAGCAGAACAGCAATGCGCATCGAATTACTCCAAGTAGGAATCTGATCGTAGTTTGGCAGAACGCGAGACCGGGCCGCCAGTTGCGTGCGCCCGGCGCCGTTATCCGGCGCCCGGAAGTCCGTCGGTTACCCTGCCACGCGACCTGGGCACATGCAACGCGCTCCACCGCAGGCATGGGGCTTTTCGGCCAGAGACGACAGCCGTCCGGCGCGCCCGCTGACGTACACCTCAGCGGACGCCGGAAACGAAGAACCCCGCACAAGGCGGGGTTCCCGTGTTGGACGCCTTGTCAGCGCCTCACTCGACGTCGAGGAAGCTGCGCAGCTGTTCGGAACGGCTGGGATGGCGCAACTTGCGCAGTGCCTTCGCCTCGATCTGGCGAATGCGCTCGCGGGTGACATCGAACTGCTTGCCGACCTCTTCCAGCGTGTGATCGGTGTTCATGTCGATGCCGAAACGCATGCGCAGCACCTTGGCCTCGCGCGGCGTCAGGCTGCCCAGCACCTCGTGCACGGTTTCGCGCAGGCCGGTTTCCGTGGCGTTCTCCAGCGGCGACTCGACATTGGTGTCTTCGATGAAATCGCCCAGGTGCGAGTCCTCGTCGTCGCCGATCGGCGTCTCCATGGAGATCGGCTCCTTGGCGATCTTCATGACCTTGCGGATCTTGTCCTCCGGCATCTCCATCTTTTCCGCCAGCTCTTCCGGCGTCGGTTCGCGACCCATCTCCTGCAGCATCTGGCGGGAGATGCGGTTGAGCTTGTTGATCGTCTCGATCATGTGCACCGGGATGCGGATGGTGC